>DASPGR010000344.1:0-12414 GCA_035620515.1 Burkholderiales bacterium
TTCCAGGAGGATCACAACGTCGTGTTCCCGATCGACCGCCTGAACGAGCTCGCGCAGGACGGTGCGATCGGCTCGGTCGCGGAATATCACTATGCGTTCATGGGCGCGGCGCCGATCCGGGAGCTGAAGCCCAAGGCAACGGAGCTCGCGGGGTTGCTGAAGCAGGACAAGGTGGACGCGGTGCTGCTCTCTCCGGTCTGACCGAACTGCACGTGCGCGGTCGGCGCACTCGGCCACTACCTCGAGGAAGGCGGGGTCGCCACCGCCGGAATCTCGCTCATCCGCGAGCACACCGAGGCGATCAAGCCGCCGCGCGCGCTGTGGGTCACGTTCGCGCTCGGCCGGCCGTTTGCCGTGCCCCACGATGCGGCGTTTCAGCGGCGCGTGCTGCTCGCGCTCCTGCGGCTTCTCGAGGCGCCTGCAGGTCCGGTGCTGGCGGACTATCCGGAGGAGGCTCCTCACACGCCCGCCGACGAGATGGAAGGCGTGGCATGCCCCGTGAGCCTGGGCAAAGGCGCGGGACCCGACGATCCGGGTGCCGCCCTCCTGCGCGAGATCGAGGAGATCGCGCCATGGTTCGACCTTGCGCGGGAGCGCCGCGGGCGCACCACGGTGGGAGCGAGCGGCGTGCCGGTCGAGGATTGCGCGCGCATCGTCGGCTCGTACCTCAATGGCCGGGGTGGCCGGAACCTAAACGGCCTCAGCGCGGGCGAGACGCTGAAGCTTGCCTATGAAGACATCCGCGCCTACTACTTCGAGGCGGCGGCGGCGCGTCCGGGCGGCGCGCAGGCTGCCGAAATCCTGCGCTGGTTCTGGTTCAGGACGGCCGCAGGTCGTGCTTTCGTCGAGCTGCAGAAAGTGTGCCTTGCGAGCCGCGACGAGTCGGCGAAGCTCTTCGCCAGCCGCTCGCTGGTGCCGAACGTCATCCAGCGCGAGCTCCCGAAATAGATTTGCCGTTTCAAAGAATGCGGATGTTGCAGCGCAGCGAACTCGCTGGGCAGAGAGCAGCCTCGCATTGTTGTGTGCCCTCTTCATCTGGGGTTAAAGTGCATTTCGTCACGTTCAAATGCCTTTGCGGCGGCGCCATCCGGCGCGACGGTGGTTTCCTGGCTTGTTCTGCAGGTGCTTCGCGTCTCATTCAATACAGAGGAGGACACACATGAATAAAGTCATTCGTTGGGCATTCGTCGCCGCGGCCGCGACGGTGCCGCTCGTGTTCGGCCCGGTTGCATACAGCGCCGATGTCACCCACCTTACGATCGTGGGGGCTGGTAAAGGCGCCGGCGCGTTCCGTGAGGCGGGAACGATTGCCGAGACGGTGAACAAGAACAGCAAGAAGATCAATATCACCAACCAGGAAAGCGCAGGCTTTGTCGCCAACACCCGCATGATTGCCAACGGTCGGGTGGAACTGGCGTTGTCGAACGGCGTGTTCGTAGATTACATCCAGCGCAAGGAGAAGCCCTTCCACACCGAAAAGAAGCCGGCGACCAGCATTCGCGGCCTTGGGCCGGGCACCGCCTCGTGGTTCCAGATCGTTGTGCTCAAGGAGAGCGGCATCAAGAGTCTTGCCGAGCTGAAGGGCAAGCGCGTCAGCATGGGACCCAAGGGCAGCAACACTGCCTACATGATGGAAATCGCCTTCAAGGAGATCGGCATCTTCGACTCGGTCCGCAAGGACTATCTGAAATGGGGCGACGCCGCCAATTACATGATCGACGGCAAGCTCGATTCGTTCGGCATCCCGAACCCGATTCCGAGTCCCTCGGTCCTCCAGGCGGCTACCAGCCGTCCCATTACCGTTCTCGATGTGCCCGATCAAGTGATCCAGAAGTTCATGAGTCAAAGCAAGGGCTACTTCGAGGACACCCCCGATTTCAGCGTCTACGAAGGCATGAAGGGCAAAAAGGCCAAGACCGTTGCCTACGGGGTGTTCTACCTGGTGCACGAGGGCGTGCCGGCTGATGCGGTCTACGAAATCTGCAAGATCTTCTACGATCCCAAGAACCGGGACTTCATTCTGAGCATGTACAAGAACCTCCGCATCAGCCTGGACCGCTCCCAAAGCGACCTGTTTCTTAAGCAGATGAAAGGGTTCAATCTCAAGCTGCACCCGGGCGCGGAGCGTTACTGGAAGGAGCGCGGCTACGCGGTGAACTAATGAGACCGGGATAAACACCCCCGGCTGGCGTGAATGAACGGAGGAGGAGATACGCCCCGGAGGACCCGATGAGGGCTCCGGGGCGTATTTGCGTTGTTAGGCGCTTCTGAAAAGCTGCAGCTGCCGGAACGGCGAAGGAATCACCCCGTGCGTGAAGTGATCTGGAAGTGGCTGCTTTTCATCTTCTCGCCCGAGGCTCTCGGCCGGCGCCAGCTCACCCCCGGATTCCAGCGCGAGAACCTCCCGGTATGGGGCGTTCTAACGGCGCTCCTCGTCGCATACACGGCGTTCGTCGCCGGCCGCACGTTCGAGCTCTACCTGCCGCTCGAGGATGTCTGGGACTGGCAGGAGGTCGAGTTCCCGCACCTGGGCTGGGTGGTCGGGGTCGGCGGATTCCTCTACGCCTCGGCGCTGTGCCTCTTCCCGCGCTCGGCGATCTACGTCAGCGCGCTGGCGTTCACGGCCTACTTCCTGTACGGCGCGGCGAACGGCGCGCCGGTCGATTTTCTCCTCGGTTTTGCCGAGCCGCTCGGAATCGCCCTGGGCTATGTTCTTCCCGCAGCGGCGGTGAAGTCGATGTCGTTCCTGTGGGACGGCGTGCATTTTCCGCCGGTGAAGTACTACGCCTTCCACTTCTTCCTGCCGCTCTACATCTTCTTCACGGCCCTGCTCACCTTTATCTACTACCCGGCACGCAAGGGCTCGCCGCGCCACCGCCCCTCCGCGGTCGACTTGATCCTGTGTGTCTTCACGATCATCTTCACGGTCGAGTACGTGGTCAACTTCGCGGAGCGCGGCGACCGCGCGGGCAGCATCCAGTGGCCCGACGTGGTGATGGGAACGCTCGCGATTGTCGTCTCCGTCGAGATGGTCCGGCGCGTGCTGGGGCTCGTGCTGCCGATCCTCGGCGGACTCTTCTTCCTCTACGACCTCTTCGGGAATTACTTCCCCGAGAGACTCATGCACAGGGGCTTTTCCTACAACGAGGTCGTCGCCTTCATCTACGGCGGCGACGGCATCTTCGGGGTCATCGCAAACGTCTACGCAAGCTACGTGTTCCTCTTCATCCTCTTCGGCGTGTTCCTGGAGATGACGAAGGTCGGCGATGTCTTCGTGAACCTTGCCTTCTCGCTTGTCGGGCGCCTGCGCGGCGGCGCGGCCAAGGCTTCGGTCGTGTCGAGCGGGCTGGTCGGCACCGTGGTGGGAAGCGGGGCGGCGAATATCTGCATCACCGGCGTCTTCACGATTCCCCTGATGAAGCGAATCGGCTTCCCGCCCCACTACGCGGGCGCGGTCGAGGCGGTTTCCTCCATCGGCGGACACCTGATGCCGCCGGTGATGGGCTCGGCGGCGTTCCTGGTCGCGGCGTTCACCGAGACGTCCTACAACTACATTGCGCTGATCTCGATCGTGCCGGCGTTCATGTACTACTACGCCGTCTACACCTCCGTGCACAACCAGGCGGGCAAGCTCGGCATCATGGGCATGGAGGAGAAGGACGTCCCGAAGTTCGGGGAGGTGATGAGGAAGGACGGGTATCTCCTCATCCCGGTCGCGGTGCTGATCATCAGGCTCATCATCGGCCGCTCGCCGTTTGACGCCGCGCTGTGGGCGATCTGCACGGCGATCTTCCTGAGCTTCTTCCGGGCGGACACGCGCCTTGTCGCGCTGCCGCCGCTCATCGCGCGCTGGCTGAAGCGCCCGGATCTGGGCACGGGCCGCGACTGGCTTGCGCTGCGCGCGGAGGAAACGGTGGCCGCCCGCATCCGCGCCGGCGACACGAAGGAGCAGGCCGAGACCGCGCGCCAGGCGGTGCTCGCGAAAGGCGAGGGCCCAGGCAAGGGCGCGCTCCGCGAGAACTGGATGCTTTGGCTCGCAGTCGGGCTGTTCACCGTGCTGAATATCGCCGGCATGGGAGCGGGACAGGCGCTTTTCTGGTCGCTCTCGGCGCTCTTCATCTTCTCGTCGCCGAAGATCATGGATGGGCTGGAGCGTGCGGCGATCAACTCGCTTGTCATCGGCGTCACGGCGGGCGTGATGGGCATCGTGCTGTCGGGCGTGTCGCTCCCGGGCATCGGGCTGAAGTTCTCCTCGGTCGTCGTCGGCTACTCGAAGGTATTCGTGGATCTCTTCGGCTGGCACGGCAGCGAGCTGCCGATGGTCATTATCATGTCGGGCATCGCGAGCTACATCCTGGGCATGGGCATGACGATCACCGCTGCCTATGTGCTGCTCTCGCTGCTCGCAGTCCCGGCCCTCATGGCGCTCGGGGTGCCGGAGTTGAACGCCCACCTCATCGTGCTCTGGCAGTGCCAGTACGCCGCGCTCACCCCGCCGTTCGCGCTCGGGGCCTTTGTCGCGGCGGGGATCGCGCAGTGCGATCCCATGCGAACGGGATTCAGTTGCCTGCGAATGGCATACCCGCTTTACGCCATTCCGTTCCTGATGGCGTACTCGCCCATCCTGATGGACGAAGGCGCCTCGTGGACAGCGATCGGGCTGGTGTGGGTGACCGGTTTCGCGGGGCTCTATGCGATTTCCGCGGGGCTCGAGGGTTTCCTCAAGCGGAACTTGACCTGGCCCGAACGAATCAGCTTCATCATTGCGGGCGTGCTGCTCTACGTGCACTCGCTCTGGCTCAATGCGGCGGGTGCCGTGTTGATGGTGCTCGGCATCCTCTGGCATCTCAAGCTCAGTGTGTTTTTCGGAAGGAACGCCCGCTCGCCGGTATCCGGCTCCTGAGCGCCTGAGCGCAGTGACCCGTTCAATGATTTCGAAACCCGCAGCCCTGGCCGTGGCGACGGACCCTCGGAAGAGCGAGACGCGCGACGGTATGCGCATCGACTGGGACGCGCCGATTCCCATGGATGACGGCGTGGTGCTCTGCGCCGACGTATTCCGTCCGCTGGGGGAGGAAAAGGCGCCGGTCATCATCAGCTACGGGCCGTACGCAAAGGGCTTGGCCTTCCAGGAGGGCTTCAAGAGCGCGTGGTTGCGCATGACGAGCGCTTATCCGGAGACGGCAGAGGGTTCGTCCAACAAGTATCAGAACTGGGAGCTGGTCGATCCCGAGAAGTGGGTGCCTTGGGGATATGCATGCGTGCGCGTGGACTCGCGCGGCACCGGCCGCTCGCCGGGTTTCCTCGATCCGTTGTCGCCGCGCGAGGCGCTCGATTTCTACCACTGCATCGAATGGGCCGGCACGCAGCCCTGGAGCAACGGCAAGGTGGGCGTGAGCGGCATCTCCTACTACGCGCAGACAGGGTGGCTGGTGGGGCCGCTGCGCCCCCCGCACCTCGCCGCATTCTGTGCGTGGGAAGGGGAGTGCGACTACTACCGGGAATGGGCGCGCCACGGCGGGATACTCTCCGAGTTCGCCGCGAGCTGGTACCGGCGGCAGGTGGTGAGCGTGCAGCACGGCGTCGGCGAGCGCGGCGCGAGAAGCCGGGTTACCGGCGAGCCGGTGGCGGGACCCGAGACGCTGCCGGAAGAGGCCTTGCGCAAGAACCGTGTCGACCATGCCGCCGACCTGCTGCGCCACCGCCTGCTCGACAACTACTACCGGCCCCGGCTGCCTGAGCTGGAAAAGATGACCGTGCCGCTGCTCTCGGCGGCGAACTGGGGCGGCCAGGGGTTGCATCCGCGCGGCAATTTCGAGGGCTGGCTGCGCGCGGGGAGCACGCAGAAGTGGCTTGAAGTGCACGGCGATACCCACTTCTCGCACTTCTACACGAATTACGGGCAGGGGCTCCAGAAGAAGTTTTTCGACTGTTTCCTCAAGGGCGAGAAGAACGGCTGGGAGCGGCAGCCACGGGTCTCGCTCAATATCCGCCGCCCCGGCGAGAGGTTTGCGCTTCGCGCCGAGAACGAATGGCCGCTTGCTCGCACCAAGTGGACCAGGTTTTACCTGCATCCCGGCGACCACGGGCTCTCGACGGAAAGGCCGAACGCCGCGGCGACAATCGTTTACGAAACGATGGGCGATGGCGTAACGTTTCTCACCATGCCCTTGCAAAACGAATTCGAGATCACGGGGCCGGTGGCGGCGAAGCTCTGGGTGTCTTCGGACACGACCGATGCCGACCTCTTTCTCGTGCTGCGCGTGTTCGACCCGTCCGGCAAGGAGGTCGTGTTCATCGGCTCCAACGACCCGCGCACGCCGATCGGGCTGGGTTGGCTGCGCGCCTCGCACCGCAAGCTCGACGCGGCGAAGACGCTGCCGTATCGTCCGTACCACACGCACGATGAGGCGCAGCCGCTCGCGCCCGGCACCCCGGTCGAGCTCGATATCGAGATCTGGCCGACCTGCATCGCGGTGCCGCCGGGTTATCGCGTCGGCCTCACCGTGCGCGGGAAGGATTATGAATTCGACGGCCCGCCGCTCGAGATCCCGCACGCGCCCTATCCCATGCGCGGCGTCGGTCCGTTCACGCACCAGCATCCGGAGGACCGGCCGGCGGAGATTTTCGGCGGGCGGAACACGCTGCACTTCGGGACGGGCGACAAGGCGCCCTTCCTGCTATTACCGGTCATTCCTTCTTGAGGCGTGATGGACGCGGAATTCTGGATCATCCAGGTCTTCAACGGCCTCTCGTACGGCGCGCTGCTCTTTCTGCTGGCGGGCGGGCTCTCGCTGATTTTCGGGGTCATGCGCATCGTCAACCTCGCGCACGGCTCATACTTCCTGTTGGGCGGCTACGTCGCTCTCACCGTGATCTGGACGACGGGCTCCTGGGTTCTCGCCATTCCCGTGGCTGCGCTCACGATCGCCGTGGTCGGCCTCCTCATGGAGCGGGTGTTTCTCCGGCCGCTCGGATTCGATCCCCTGCGGCAGGTGCTGCTGACGGTGGGCTTTGCGTTTCTCTTCCAGCAGGCGGCGCTCGACATCTGGGGCGGCGACAATCTGATCATTACGCCGCCCCCGGTGCTGGAGGTAAGCACCGTCATCGCGGGCATCCATTTCCCGCTCTACCGCGTGTTCATGATCGGTGTTGCGGTTGCGATCGGCCTCACGATCTGGCTTGTCATGGAAAAGACGCGCATGGGCGCGATGGTGCGCGCGGCGGTCGACGACTCCGAGATGGCGCGCGGGGTGGGCGTCGACACCTCGCGCGTGTCGATGTTCATCTTCGCTTTGGGGGCGTTCCTCGCGGCGCTGGGCGGGGTGATCGGCGGCGCCTTTCTCGGCGTCTACCCGGGGCTCGACTTCGAGATTCTGCCCATCGCGTTTGCGGTCGTGATCATCGGGGGCATGGGCAGCCTGGGCGGCGCGGCCATCGGCAGCCTGCTTGTCGGCCTCGCCGACAACTTCGGCAAGGCGCTCTTTCCCGAGATCTCCTATTTCACCCTGTACGCCCCGATGGTGCTGATCCTGGCGCTGAAGCCAACGGGCCTCTTTGGGCGGGAGTGAGAGGCCAATGACCGAGAAAACCAGAATCTTCATTGTCGTCGCGGCGCTCGCCGCACTGCTCGTGGGAACGCCGTTCACGAGTTCTTTCCTGATCCTTCTCGTCACGAAGGCGCTGGTGTTCGCGATCCTTGCGATGAGCCTCGACATCCTGCTCGGCTACACCGGTCTGCCGTCGCTCGGGCAGGCTGCGTATCTCGGCATGGGCGCCTATCTCGCCGCAATCCTGGCGACACGATTCGAGTTCGGGCTCGATGCGAGCTTCTGGCTGGTGATCCTGCTCGGGATCGCGCTTGGGGCGGCGACCGCGGCTCTCTTCGGACTCTTTGCGATCCGGGCGACGGGCGTCTATTTCCTGATGATCACGCTTGCGCTGGGCCAATGCGTATGGGGGCTCGCCTATCGCTGGAACTCGTTGACGGGTGGCGACAACGGCATCAACCTGCCCGGCCGCCCCGAATTCGGAATCGATCTCGCAAACGACGTGACGTTCTTCTACGTCGTGTTCGGTTTTTTTACGGCGTCGCTGGCGGCGCTCTATCTGATCGTGAGGTCGCCTTTCGGGCGGAGCCTCGTCGGCATTCGCGAAAGCGAGCTGCGCATGCGCATCCTCGGCTACAACACGTGGCTGCACAAATACATCGCGTTCATCGTTGCCGGCGGCTTCGGCGGCCTGGCCGGGGTGCTGTGGGCCTATCTCAACGGCCTGGTGAGCCCCGAAGACGTGATCCTTACGACGTCGGTCGACGCCCTGCTCATGGTGGTCCTCGGCGGACCGGGTACACTGATTGGCGGAGCGATTGGCGCGGGCGTGGTGGTTTTCATTCGCGAATACCTGAGCACACTGGTGCCGTGGTGGCAGTACGTGCTCGGCGGCGTCTACGTGCTCACGATCCTGTATCTGCCGGGCGGCCTGATGGGCATCCCGGAGCGGATTCGCCAGCGGCGCGCGCTGTCGGCGTCCGTTGCCGCCGGGCAGGCAAGGGCAGTTTCAGCATCTCAATAGCATTGAAAGGAGGAGTTGCCATGTTACGCAAAATCTTAGCCAGGACGATGGATGGCCTGATGCTCTGCATTGCCGCGCTCACGCTCGGTGGGAACGCGGGCCCGGCCGGTGCGGCGCAGGAGATTCGCATCGGGTTCCTCGCCCCGATGACCGGGATCTTCGCCCAGATCGGCAAGGACATGCACAACGGCTTCATGATGTACGTCGAGGAGCAGGGCGGCAGTTTCGCCGGCGCCAAGGTCAACGTGATCCTTGAGGACGGGCAGGGCAAGCCGCCCGTCAACGTGACCAAGGCCGAAAAACTGGTCCGCCAGGACAAGGTCCACATGTTCATCGGCGGGCTCCTCGCCTCGACCGGCTACGCGCTTGCGCCGGTCAGCACGCGACGGAAAACGGTCTATATACCGTCAATAGCCGCGGCGGACGATCTCACGCAGCGCGAGATCGAGAAATACCCGTACGTCGTGCGCACCGGCTGGACGAGCTCGCAGCCGAACCATCCCTTCGGGCAATGGGCCTGTGACCAGGGCTACAAGAAGGTCGTGACAATCGCCGCCGACTACGCCTTCGGCTACGAGGTGGTGGGGGGCTTTCAGAAGACCTTCGAGGACTGCGGAGGCCGTGTCATCCAGAAGATCTGGCCGCCGCTCGGGACGAAGGACTTCGGGCCCTTCATTCCGACCATCAAGGCTGACGCCGATGCGATCTTCACGCTCATGGTCGGCCCCATGTCGCTTCAGTTCCCGAAGCAGCTCGCGGCTGCCGGCATCAAGAAGCCGGTCCTCGGCGGAGGCACGAGCTACGACGAGTTCGTCCTGCCCTCGATGGGCGACGAGTCGATCGGACACGTCTCCGCCCTGCAGTACAGCGCGGCGATCGACACCCCGAAGAACAAGGAGTTCGTGAGGAAGTACCGCGAGAAGTACGGCAAGGTGCCCTCCTACTACTCGGAGAGCAACTACACCACGGCGCAGATGATTCACGAGGTGCTGAAGCAGACGGGCGGCAAGTGGCCCGGCGCGGACAAGTTCGTGCAGATGATGGCAAAGATCAAGCTGGACAGCGTGCGCGGCCCGGTGCGCCTCGACGAGATGCGCAACCCGGTGCACAACATCTACATCCGCAAGGTCGAGAAGAAGAAAATGCACGGCTACGACAAGGAAGAGCTCTGGAACACGGTCATCAAGACCTACCCCAACGTGAGCCAGTTCTGGAAGTACCCGAAGGGCGAGTTCCTGAAGCAGCCGGTCTACAGCCGGGATTTCCCGCCTTGCAAGTATTGCGAGTAGCGCGCACGCCGCCGGGCGCCGCCGTCCAGGACGGCGGCGCCTTATGGCGAATGTCGAATGGCGGATGGGTGGAGAAGCATGCAACGAGATAGCGCAGCGCCGGTGCTGGAGTTGCAGGGCCTGACGAAGAGCTTCGGCGGGCTGCACGCGGTGAAGAACGTGAGCTTCCAGCTCTTCACCGGCGAACGCAAGGCGATCATCGGGCCGAACGGGGCGGGGAAGACGACGCTCTTCAACGTGATTACCGGCACGCTGCCCGCAAGCTCGGGACAGGCGGTGCTCTTCGGCGCCGACGTCACGGGCTGGCCGAGCCACCGGCGCACGGCGATGGGCATGGCGCGGACCTTCCAGGTGACGAATCTTTTCCCGAAGTTGACGGTGCTCGATAACGTGCTGCTGGCGATCCAGGGGCTCCGCCGGATGAAGTTCGTCATGTGGCGGCCGCTTTCGTCCTACCGTGAGATGCAGGAGAAGGCGCGGAGACTGCTGGAGGCAGCGGGCTACTGGGACCGGCGCGACGTCGAGGTGCGCAACCTGTCGCACGGCGAGCAGCGCCAGATCGAGATCGTGCTCGCGCTCGCGAGCGACCCGAAGATCCTGCTGCTCGACGAGCCCGCGGCGGGCCTTGCCTCGGGGGAGTCGCGGGAGATGGCATCCTTCCTGAAGCGCCTCGATCCCTCGCTCGCGATCCTTCTCATCGAGCACGACATGGACGTCGTCTTCGACGTGGTCGAGCACATCTCGGTGTTGCACTTTGGAGAGGTGGTGGAAGAAGGGCCGACCGATGCCATCCGGCGCAGCGCCAGGGTGCAGGAAATCTATCTCGGAACCGGCTGACGCCATGTCCATCCTCAGCGTCGAGGACATCCACACCTACTACGGCGATGCCTACGTTCTGCAGGGGTTGTCGCTCAAGCTCGAGCAGGGGCAGATTCTCGGGCTCCTCGGGCGCAACGGGGTGGGCAAGACGACGCTCGTCAAGTCGATCGTCGGTTTCAATCCGCCGCGCCGCGGCCGGATTCTCTTCAAGGGCACGGACATCACCCACGTGACCTCGTTTGAGACCGTGCGGCGCGGTATGGGGCTCGTGCCGCAGGGCCGGCGTGTCTTTCCGACGCTGAGCGTCGAGGAAAACCTGCGGGTCGCAGAGCGCGGGGTCGAGCGCCATGGCTGGAGCGTGGAGCGCGTCTACGCCCTCTTTCCGCGGCTTCAAGAACGGCGCCGCCAGCGCGCGAAGACGCTCTCGGGCGGCGAGCAGCAGATGCTCGCGATTGGCCGCGCCCTGATGACGAACCCGGACTGCCTCATCATGGATGAGCCCTCGGAAGGTCTCGCGCCGATCATCATCCAGGGCGTCTGGGAGGCGGTCGGGAAGCTCAAGGCGCAGGGGCTGTCCATCCTGCTCGTCGAGCAAAACGCCTCGCTCGCGCTGAAGCTCGTCGACTACGTGCACGTCATGAGCAAGGGGCGCGTCGTCTACTCCGCGAGTCCGCAGGAGCTGTGGGCGAACGAGGAAGTGAAGTCAGCCTATCTCGGCATCTGACTTGCGAGCGAGCGGCGCAACGTGGTGACGAGCGCGCCGACGCGCTGGGCGCCGATGACGGCACGCGCATCCGATTTCAGGTACCCGAGGCGGACCGCGATCTCGAGCTGCGTCTCGAGCGCAGCGAGCGAGCTGCAGCTGACGCCCAGGAGCCGGATCAACTCACTGACCGAGCCGCGCGTCGTCCCCTCGGCGAGTCGGGCGGGCACGGCAACTGCCGCGTTCCGGATCTGCGCCGCGAGCCCGAACCCTTCCTCTGCGGGAAACCGGGCTGTATCCCGGTAGACAGCCTCAACCAGGGCCATGGCTTCCCGCCAGGCGATGACGTCGCGGTGCGTCATTGGGGTTCCCATCAAACCCGGTTAACGCACGGCGGGCCTCCCGGTTGACACAACTTTGGCCGACTTCACCCATCACCCATCACCCATCACCGATCACGCATCACCGATCACGCACTACTTCTTGATCTTGAGCTTGGTCAGCAATTCCCCGAGCCGCGTGTAATCGGCGCCCAGCTTCTTGCCGAGGTCCTCCGGCGTGCCGGTGACGGTTTCGACGCCCTTGTTTTCCCAGATCTTCCTGATCTCGGGTGAGTTGACGATCTTTCCGATCTCGGAGTTGAGGCGCGTGATGATGGCGACCGGCGTGCCAGCGGGCGCGAAGACGCCTTCCCAGCTCAACACCTCATAACCCGGCAGTCCGGCCTGGTCGATGGTGGGCACGTCAGGCAGCAGCGCGTTGCGCGTCTTCGCGGTCACCCCGAGGGCACGGAGCTTGCCCTGCCGGATATACGGATAGGAGATCGGAATCAGGCCGAACATGAGATCGGCCCGCCCCGCGAGCAGATCGACGAGGGCATTCGAGCTGCCCCGGTACGGAATGTGGACGATGTTGATCCCGGCGTCGATCCTGAAGATCTCCGCGGCAAGATGAAGGTTGCTGCCGACGCCCGACGAGGCGAAGTTGAGGACTCCGGGCCGCGAGCGCGCGAGCGCAATGAGTTCCTTC
>DASPGR010000345.1:0-13741 GCA_035620515.1 Burkholderiales bacterium
AGCTTGTTCATGCGCGCGATCATGATGCCGAGCCATCCGGTCTTCAGCAGGGCCGCAATGTCCTGGCCGGTCTTGCGCATGAAGTTGAATATCACCTCGGTGTCCTCGATGCGGCCGCGCTCGAGACACTGGCGCGTGAACTCCTCGTCGAAGACCGTGGAGCTCGACTTCGCGACGTGGCCTTCGTCCTCCATCCAGTGCTGCAGCGCCTTCATGACTTCCTCGGGGCGCACGTCCTTGGGACAGATGTTGGTGCATTTATTGCAGGAGACGCACTGCCAGATGATGTCCTTGTCCTTGAGGAGCTCGCTCTTCAAGCCCAGGTTGACGAGATAGATCCAGTAGCGCGGGTTGAAATCGGCATTAAGTGCGTAAACGGTGCAGGAATTGGTGCACGAGCCGCACTGCCAGCAGCGGTGCACGTTGGGCGCCCCGTAGGCCTGTATCGTCTTGTAGAAGTCCGGGTCATAGTCACTGACGTAGCGGGGCTTCATCATGGTGTTCCAGTGCCCCGACACGTCGACACCGTCCATGACGAGCTTCTCCGAAGTCATGAGATCGGAGGGTGCAACGAGCGATTTTTCGTGTATGGCCATTTCGATTACTTTGGGGGGCGGCCGCCCTCGGAATCGATTCCAAGAAGCTTCGTGAGCTGCTCGTGGGGTGCGGCGCCGCGCGCGAACTCGCCGCCGAGACTGCCGTTCGCCATGGAGCGCAGGTAGCTCACGTAGGCCTGCGCGAGCACGAGGTCGATCCAGAGCGGCACGTCGCGGTAGATGCCGCGCTCCGCGATGCGGCCGGAGAGCCAGGCGCGCGCGCCCTCGTAGAGCTCCGCGCTGTTGTCGAAAGGGATCTCGCGCATCACGTCATTGCCGCGGACGAATTCCCTCAGCGCCCCGCTCTGGGACGCGCTGTCCCAGACCCAGCGCGACATCAGCGGAAAGCGCGCCGGGTCGCCAAAGTGCACCATCTCTGCGGCGAAATTCCACGCGGCTCGCCGCAGCCTGGCAGCCGCACTGACGTCGGCGCGATCCATGCTGCGTGCGCCGGGCATTGCATCGACGAAGCGCTGCAGGCGGCTCGTCAGCGGCACCGCGACATCGCCCAGATCGCGTATGAGACCGGCGCGACGTTGCGCGCCGAGCTCGTCGAGAGCCGGCAGCAGATGGCGGCGCGCTGTAAACACAAAGCCCAGAACGCGCCCGATTTCCTCGCTCTCGAGGTCGCGCTCGCGCGCTGCGGTGAGCGTCGCGGCACAAAGCTCCTGCTTCGCCACGAGACGCTCGAGGCATCGCTCAACGCCTCCGCAGGCCGTGACCGACTCCAGAAGCGAGACGAAGTGCTGCCCGAAGAGGCCGGCGTCAAGCGTCAGCGGAAGCTCGGCGGCAGCGATCTCTGCCGCGCTTCGGGGCGCCGGCTCAGCGGGTCGTTTTCTCGCCCACAGCATCACGCCGCCTTCTGCTCGAGCCCGCCGAGATCGCCCACCGCCCGCGTGGCCATCGCAAGTCCATGGGAGATGCAGGTGTCGATATCCTCCGGCGCCAGCGCTGCGCCCCCCACGTAGATCCCAGGGCGCGTGCTGGAAAAGCTCGCGGTGTATTGCTCGCCGCGATCGAGAAAGCCGTGCTTCTCGAGCTTCACGCCGAAGACGCGCGCAATTTCCAGGTTGTCGACGTTGGGGTCCATCCCGATCGCGTGAACCACCAGGTCGAAGGCGATGACGATCGGGCGCTTCACGAGCGTGTCCTCGCCCTTGAGGAGCAGCCTTTTGTCCGGGCCCTGCGTGACTTCGGCAATGCGCGCCTTGACGTATTTCGTCCGGAATTCTTCCTGGGATCTCCAGTAGTAGCGGTCCTCGTAGAGCCCGAACGTGCGGATGTCCATGTAGTAGATGAAGACGTCCGTCTTGGGCGAGATCTCCTTGATCTCCATCGCGAGGTTGGCCGAGACGGTGCAGCAGATCTTCGAGCACCACTCGCGCCCGATCTGCCGGTCGCGCGAGCCTACGCAGAGCAGGATCGCAACCCGCTCCGGCACGCGTCCATCTGAGGGGCAGGCGATTTTCCCGGCCGCGACCATCTGCTCGACCTGGGTCGTCGTCACGACATCCTCATAGGTGCCGAATCCCCACTCGGGCTTGTTGACTGCGTCGAAATGGGTAAACCCTGTGGCCAGCAGGACGGCGCCCGCCGCGACGCTCTGGCCGTTTGAAAGTGTCGCGCTGAAGTTCCCGGGCTCGCCCTCGAGCTTCGCCACCTTCGTTCCGGCGTGAACCGTTACGAGCGGATTGTCGGTCACGCGCTGCACCATGCGTCCGATCGCATCCTTCGCCCACTCCCCGGAGGGCACGAGCTTCGCGTAGCCCGACAAAATCGGCGCCCCGCCCAGGCGATCGGCCTTTTCAACCAGGATTGCCTTCCTGCCGAGCGCCGCGACGCCGGCCGCGGCCGCGAGCCCGGTCGGCCCGGCGCCGACGATGAGTATCGTGTCCTTCATGTTTCCCAGCCCTCGTGTCTGCTCTGGCGCTTGTCGCGGGGCGCGACGCGCAGCGCGCCGCCCGCGGCAATCGCGACCACCCGGCTTACTTGCTCAATGCCAGTTCCGGCTCGTAGAGATACTCGATTCTCCCGGCCTCGACTTCCTTGAGATAGGCCTCGAAGCGCCGCTTCGACTCGGTCCAGGAGACGCCCATTTTCTCCACCACTTCCTCGCAGGGGCTCGCGTGCCACTGCAACTGAACGATCTTGAAGGGGTCGGCCCCGCACGCGAGAGCGGCGAACTGGATGTCGGCCATGATGGGAACCGAGTAATTCTGCTCGTGCGCCTTCCCGATCCACTGGTTCTTGTCCATGGTCGTGATGCAGCCGGTATCGATGCCGAGCATGACATCGGCGTTTGCCTCCACGCGCGCGACCTTGATCTTGCGATCGATGGTGAAGGAGCGCGTGAATTCCCGCTCCGAGATGATGTGGCGGAAGCCGAACCCGCAGCAGTCGTACCAGGTCGAGTAGTCGATCACCTGCGCGCCGAGCGCCTGCGCGACCGAGGTGCCGACCGCCGTGCGGTTGCCGCCGAGCACCTCGGGATCGTAGATCGCGTCCTCGTGCACCATCTTGTAGTAATGGCACGCGGTGTGGACGGTCACCCGCAGCTTCGAGACGTCGATCGTCTGGAGCTCCGAGGCGATGCGGTTGCGCATCACGTGCACCCATTCGGAGTAGTGAACGACCTCTTCCGGGATCACGATCTTGCCGTCGACCAGGCGGCCCAGCTTCGCGAGAATCTTTTTCACCTTGTCGCGCAGCTCGGCGGACTCGATCAAGTACTTGCGCACCTCCTTGTAGTTGCCGTACGAGGTGCCGCAATGCACGAGGGGGTAGAAGTGCCCCGCCCCGTGGCCGTGCTGCATCCCCGAGACGTAGGCCTGGTGGAAATTGCGCAGGAAGACGGCGGCGAGCGATTCGAGGTTACCGACCCCGGATCCGTGATAGTTCCATGCGGTGCACGAGGTCTGGTCGGTCTCGTCGAGGTAGTCGCGTCCGGGCACCATGCCGAGCTTGTTCATGGTCCACAGAAGCGCGGTGGGGTAGCCCGGAATGTTGCCGCACTGGCCGCACGACTTGTGGTGCCAGAGCTGCAGGGTCGGGATCTTCTTGTTCCAGCCGAAGAGCGTCTGGACGTTGACCGGCTGGTGCGAATCCGCCACGCGATGGACGATGATCTCTCCCTCTTTCTCGAGCTGCCACATGTGATCACGCACGTCCTCCATGCGCTCGCCCAGGTCGAGGGCACGCCGGTCGACGTGCTTTTTCACCCAATCGGTCGCGCGCGCCGCCTGCTCGGGCGGAAGATTTGTCGGCTGGAAGAACGCCCCGTGTCCGGCAATACCGCTGCCGTCGCTCGGATGCTGGAAGTCGTTGCTCATTGCATGCTCCTCGTCACTCGTCCTTTTCCTGCGCGCGCTCCTCGAGCAGCTCCTCGTATTCCTCGCGCTTCTCCTCGATGAAATCCTGTATGACGTCGAAGAGGTTCTCGTCCATGGTCTCCAACTGCTTCAGCACGCCCGTCATCTCCCAGATGGTGTACATCTCGACCGAGGTCTTGAGCGACACCTCCCACGACGTTGCCGTCGTCTGCAGCGTGCGCACCGGGATCGCCTTGCGGAGCGTCTTCAGGTTCCCCTCCACCTTCTGGATGTTTGGGCCCCAATCGGGAAAATGGTCGGACTGGATCATGTCCGGCGAAAGCTGGTTGCCGGTCGTAATCAGCTTCAGCATCACGCGCCCGAAGGGGCGCAACACGTCCTTCGCCGACTGCATGCCATGCTTGATCGAAACCTCGCGCATGATCGCGATAAGCCCCCCCGGGGAATTCTTGAACGGGCAGCGCGAGGCGCAGGTCATGCATTGCGCGCAGGCCCAGATCTTCTCCTGCATCGCGTCGTAGATCTGCTCGACGTTTTCCGTCCACAGCAGTTGCACGATCTCGCGCGGGCTGAAGTCGTAGAAATGCGCGGACGGGCAGGTCGCGGTGCAGATCCCGCAATTCAGGCAGCCGTTCAGCTCGTGGTCATAGCGGAGATCGGACTTGATGTCCTGGAAGATCTCCTGCATTTCGGCATATGTCGCCACGTGGGTCTCCTAGCCGCGCGTTGAGCGGCGGCCGAGTCCGCTCCAACGCGCGGAGTTATTGCGGCGCGCCAGCGTCCGCAATAACGCTATTTCTTCTTCATGAAGAAGATGAACTCGGTGTCCGCCGTCTCCGACGACAGCAACGCATTTCCGGTCTGCTTCGAGAACGCCTGGAAATCCTTTACCGAGCCCGGGTCCGTCGCCAGGATCTTCAGCACCTGCCCCGACGCCATGTCCGTCAGGGCCTTCTTGGCCCTCAGGATGGGCAACGGGCAGTTCAGCCCGCGGGCGTCGAGTTCCTTGTCGAATTGCATCTACCCCTCGCCTCAAAGGTCAGATCCCGGTAAATTAGTTAACAATGAAACTCTAATATACGAGCATTCCTACCCTGTCGCAACCGGTGCGCCCGGGATCGGTCCACGCAGCAGGTCTGTGAGGGGGATGGCATGATTATAGTCAAGGTACTGGGGATTCCCGATGGATAAGAGCGATTTCCAGCCGGACACCCGCTGCACGCTCGTGTTGCGCGACGCAGGGGGGACTGTGCGTCCTTGCACCGTCTACGTTTTCCGCGTCTACGACGCTTTCATGATTGCTCGGCCCGCTGGCGGAGACGCGCTGTTGCGCAAGATTCCCTATCCCGACGTCGTGAAGATCGTCGCGGCGCATCCTGTGGCGCCACCCGAGCGCTACATGGTGCCGGCTGCCCTGCTCGAGGAGAAAATCTGGCGCGACCGGGACGTGATGTCGCATTATGCGACGTCGCCGGCCCGGGGCAAGTAGGAAAATCCGGCGAGATAGCCGCGCTTTCGGGACCCGGGCGGCGCCCGATCAGAAGATGCTGATGTTGCGGTCGGCCAGAAGCTGCGAGAGCCGCACGTTCGCCATGGCGAGGCGATCGACGAGCAGCTCGAGAAACGCGCCGTGGAAATGGTGCCGGCAGAGCTCGGATGCCTTGGTCAGCGACTCGGCGCGGATTTCGATGACGGTGATCGCCGTGAGCGCCACGACGCTCGCCGAGCGCCTGAACCTCTGCTTGCCGAGGTAGGCCATTTCGCCAAAGCACTCGCCCGCCTTCAGAATGTTCAACAGTCGCTCCTGCTTGACGACCTTTACCTCGCCCGCGACAAGGATGAAAAAGGAAGAGCCGATGTCGCCTTCCTGGATCAGGACCGCATCGCGCGTCTGCTTGTGCCAGCGCGACAGGCGCAGCACCTCCCACAGCTCGATGTCGCTGAAGCGCCTGAAGAAATCCAGCTTGCGCAGCATGTCGAACTTCTCGGCTTCGGCAAAGTCCTTGTCCTCTTTCTCCTGGGTTCCCATCGCCGTCACGAGGTCTCCGGCGAAGTCGTCCCAGCTCTGGTAGCGGTTCGCAGTGTTCTTTTGCAGCGCGCGCATCACGATCGCATCGACATTGGCCGGAACACCCGGGCGCTGCCGGCTTGGCGGGACGGGATCGGTGTTGATGATCTGGTAGATCATGCTGTAGTTATTCGTTCCCTGGAACGGCAGCCGCCCCGTCAGCAGCTGGTACATGACCACGCCCAGCGAGAATATGTCCGTCTGGTGCGTCAGCGGCTGCTCCTTCACCTGCTCGGGCGACATGTAGGCGGGCGATCCCACGCCTGAAACCTGTGTCGTCTGGGACGCGAGCGTGAGCGCCGCTCCGAAATCGGAGATCTTGATGTCGTCCTGCCCGGCCAGCAGGATGTTGGCAGGCTTGATATCGCGGTGGATCACGCCCTGCTTGCTCGCGTAGTCAAGCGCGCGCGCGCACTTGTAGGCGATTTCGAGGATCTTGTGCACCGGCAGCAGGTGGTCGTGGCGCGCGTACTGCTCGAGGGTCGTGCCGTCCACGAACTCCATCACGATGTAGTTCGCGTCATCCCCGGCAACGGCGTCGTAGATCGCAACGATATGAGGATGCGAGAGCTTCCCCGCCAGCGACGCCTCGGTCACGAAGAGCTTGCGGTAGCGCCTGCCGTGTTCGCGGTCGCCGAGGGCCTCCGGGAAGACGAGCTTGATGGCGACCTGGCGATTCTGGAACGGATCGTAGGCCCGGTAGACCGCGCTGGTGGCGCCCTTGCCGATTTCCTTGATGACCTCGTACTTGCCGATTTTCTGCAATGCCGGGGCAGTCCGGGGCGGGGCGCTGGTACGCGAAATATCCATGTAAAAAGAATACCATGTCGGCACAATCTTGAGCGGAACTTGAATTCGCCGGAGGTGACCTACATCACGTTTCGGCGCCACCGCCGCGCCAGCGGACGCGGTTTCTGTCGGTTCCCTTCCGCCCGGGCCGTCCGCGGCCTGCGATAACGCCCTCGGGGCGCGGCCGCGCCGACAGGCTCTGCTACTTCTTTTCCTGGCGGCGCTGCTCCTGCAGCACGCGCCGCAGCTCGCGCAGCCGCGCCTCGGCGCTGGATTTCTGATAGAAGTCGCCGTCGCCGCTCTTGAGACCGATCTCGAGCTGGTCTACGGCGGCGCCAAGGTTGCCCATGAGCACGTAGGCCTCGGCCTGGGCGGAGTGCTGGGCAAGACGCTGGTTGAGATCCGCGTGTGCGCGCGCCTTCAGCAGGTAAAGACGGCGATCGCCCCGTACTAGCTTCAACCGCTCGTCGACGAGTTGCAGTGCGCCCCGGGCGTTCCGCTCCTGCAGCAACGCATCGGCGTAGCCGTAGAGCAGTGCGCGATATGTCGGGTACGTTTTCAGCGCCTCGCGATAACACGCGAGCGCGTTGGGCTCGCCTGCCTCCTGCGACAGGTCGCAGGCGAGCGTTTCAACGATCGGGCTCGACGGCACCAGCCGGCGCAATGCGGTCAGCTCCTTCTTCGCGGCGGGATAATCCCTGGTGCGGGCGAGGCTCGTCGCAAGCCCGTAGCGGCTCGCGGCTTCGCTCAGGTACTTGCGCTCGGCGAGGCTTTCCCTGAAAAACGCAACAGCATCCTGAGGCGACTCCAGCTGCGCCTTCAACTTGGCACGCACCAGCTGGAATTCGACGCTGTCCGGCACCTGGCGATACGGTAGATCGGCGATTCGACCCTGGATATCGGCAATGCGCTCGTACTCAAGAGGATGGGTGCGCAGATACGATGGCGCTCCCGCCCCGTAAATCCGGGTGGCGCGCTGCAGACGCTCGAAGAACACGGCCATCCCGCGCGGGTCAAAGTTGGCCTTCTCGAGTATCTGCAGGCCGATGCGGTCGGCTTCCCGTTCGTTATCCCGCGTGAAGTTGAGCTGGCTCTGCATCACACCCGCCTGCCCGAACAGCCCGGCGGCCTGTCCCACCTGCGAATCGACGCGCGCAAGAAGAATGGCCGCTGCGAGCGCGGCGAGCGAAAGCAGCTGGTTCTGCTCCTGTTTGGCAAGCATGCGCGCGATGTGGCGCTGCGCGACGTGGGCAATTTCGTGCGCGATCACCCCGGCCATCTCCGATTCGCTTTGTGCGGCCAGGAGGAGCCCGGTATTGATGCCGATGAAACCGCCCGGCAGCGCGAACGCGTTGATCTGCTGGTCCTGAATGAGGAAAAATTCGAACTCCTGGTGCGCACCCGGGGCACGCGAGGCGATGCGGTTGCCCACGCTGTTGATGTAGTCGGTCGCCTCCGGTTCGTCCAGGTAGCTCGGGTCGGCGCGTATCTCGCGCATGATGCTCTCCCCGAGCGCGCGCTCCTGCGCCGGCGAGAAACCCGCTTGCGAGATCTCCCCCAGGTCGGGCAGGTCGCTCGCGGGCGCCATGCCTGCCGCGACCAGCAGAGCGGCGAAAAACGCCAGTAATCTCATGATGCTATGATAAATCCGCGACGCAGGAGTTCCTAACGCATTCGCGCCGCACCGAGGGCAGACAGCCATGAACAAGCTCACCCACTTTGATGCGCGTGGACAGGCGCACATGGTTGACGTGGCGGCAAAGGGCGAGACCGCGAGGGTTGCCCGCGCGGTGGGCCGCATTCGCATGCGCCCGGGCACATTGAGGCTGATTGCCCGTGGCGCGGCAAAGAAAGGGGATGTCCTGGGTGTCGCGCGGGTCGCCGCGATCCAGGCGGCAAAGCGCGCAAGCGAGCTCATACCGCTTTGCCATCCGCTGGCGATTACGAACGTCAGCGTCGATTTCAAGGCGCAACGAAAAGCGAGCGCGATGGAGTGCTCCGTCAGCGTGGCGACGGTCGGGCGCACCGGAGTCGAGATGGAGGCGCTCACTGCCGTGGCTGCAGCACTCTTGACGATCTACGACATGTGCAAGGCGGTCGATCGCGGAATGCGCCTGCAGGACATCCGGCTCATCGAGAAAAAAGGCGGCAAATCAGGACACTGGAGGGCTTCGCGCTCTCGACGCGAAACGTGACCGCCAGCGGAAAGTACAGCGCGCCCATAGAATGCATGGATAGGGGCATACAAGCGTTTTGCTTCGAAATTCTTTACGATCTGGATGAGTTTTAGTAATTTTCGATACTCGTGGCTGCGCCGCGCGATTGCAGCGGTTGCGGCTGATTACGTCGACACTGGGAGAAACACATGAACGGGCTTCGCAGAAGCTTTCTTAAACGCACCACCGGATTGGGCGCGCTCGTCGCGGCGGTTGCCATCGGCGCCATCAAGCCCGCGGATGTGCTCGCGGCATCCCGCAACGACGCAGCGTTCAAGGCGACCACCAGTCCGGACGCGATCAAGGCCCTGGGAATGAGCGGGGCCACGAACAGCACGGCCATCGCGATCCGGGCACCCGACATCGCCGAGAACGGAGCGGTCGTGCCGATCGACATCACCAGCAACGTTCCCGGCACGCAAAGCATCTCGCTCTTCGTGGACAACAACCCATTTCCCTATGTAGGAACCTTCGATGTCGCAAAGGGGTCAGAGCCCTACGTCCACGTGAGGATCAAGATGGGCAAGTCCTCCGACGTGCGCGTGGTCGTCGCGGCCGCGGACGGCAAGTATTATCAGGCGGCGAAGGAAGTAAAGGTCACCATCGGCGGCTGCGGCGGCTGATCGTCATTCATGAAACGAGAACGAGGAGGAGACCATGGGTGACCCGATGAGGATCCGGGCCAAGCTGGTGGGGGACACCGCCGACGTGCGTGTGCTGATGGCGCATCCGATGGATGTCGAGCGCAAATCCGGCGGGAAGGTGGTCCCCGCGCATTTCATCAGGCAGATCCGCGCGGAATTGAACGGCAAGGTCGTTTGGGAAGCGCAGATCAGCCAGGCCATATCCAAGAACCCGGTGTTCGCGTTCAAAGTGAAGGGTGCTAAGGCGGGTGACAAGTTGAGCGTGACGTGGGAGGACAACAAGGGCGACTCGCGCACGGACTCGATCACGCTCGGAGCGAGCTGAGCGCGGGCACGCCAGGCGCGACGAGGTGATCCTTTGGACCGGCGAGCGGCCGAGCCGGTCCCGTCGAGCATGCACCGGGCAACGCGTGTGGCCGCCGCATACGAAAAATCGCGATAAAACTGGAGGAGGGTTGATGAGAGACGCAACCACGCTGTGGGTCATGATCGTGCTGGCCGCCGGATTCACGGCACCGGCAGCGGCGCAGACCGACCCGAGAACCGCGGAGGAATTCGACCGCTTCCGCGCCATCATGGAAGAAGCCAACCCGGCCGAGCTCTTCGAGGTCAAGGGCGAAGAGCTGTGGAAAAAAAGGCGCGGGCCGAAAAACGCCTCGCTCGAGCAGTGCGATCTCGGCCTCGGCCCGGGCGTCGTGAAGGGCGCTTATGTTCAGATGCCGCGCTACTTCGAGGACACCGGCAAGGTGATGGACGTCGAGCAGCGCGTTGTCCACTGCATGATCACGCTGCAGGGCTTCAATTACGCGGACTTGGCGAAACGTCCGTTCAGCAGCGCGAAGGCCACGCCGGACCCCATCTCGATCGTCACCTACATCGCGGCGCAGTCCAAGGGAATGAAGATCGCCGTTCCCCAGAGCCATCCCAAGGAGCGCGAGACCTACGCTGTCGGGCGCGAGATTTTCTTTTACCGCGCCGGGGCATGGGATTTCTCGTGCGCGAGCTGCCACGGGCAGGACAATCTGCGCATTCGAACGCAGCCGCTGCCGAACTTCACCAAGCCCGATCAGGCGCCGCGCAGCTTCATCGGCTGGCCGGGCTATCGCATGACGGGCGGCGTGATGCACACGCTTCAGTGGCGCCTGAATGACTGCTTCCGCCAGCAGCGCTTCCCCGAGCCGGGATACGTATCGGACACGCTGACCGCGCTGCTTACGTACATGGGCGTGAACTCAAACGGCCACGAATACAACGGCCCGGGTATCAAGCGCTAGAGCCCGGCGACGAGGAGAAAGCAATGAGAAAGGCACTTACTTCGGCTGCGGCGGTCGCACTCGTGGTCGCGGGTTGCGCCGGCATGGAAGGCAATGACGCGGAGCTGCAGAAGCAGGCGGCCGAGATGATGAAGCGGGATTTCCACGCGCGCGGAATCGCGAAGATGGACCGGCTGAACCAGGACGAGCTGCAGCGCGTTTGCACCGAGACCCGGGACAATCCGTCGCCGGAAGTGCAGAAGCGTCTCGAGGCGGCGGAAATGGCCAAGATCAAGTTGCCTGCCGACGGCCAGTACCTTGGCGACTGGAAACAGGGGCGCAGTATTGCCCGCAGGGGTCGTGGCATGGCCTGGAATGACAAGCCGGGCAAGACTTCGCGTGGCGAGCCGAACGGCGGTGGCTGCTACAACTGCCACGAGATGTCTCCCCAGGAGACCTCCTTTGGCAGCGTTGGCCCCAGCCTTCGAGCATTTGGCAAGACGCGCGGCTACGGCGTCGAAATCCAGAAATACGCGTACATGAGAATCTACAATTCGAAGGCGTTCTCCGCCTGCTCGACCATGCCGCGCTTCGGTCCGTCCCACACCCTGACGGAGCAGCAGATCAAGGACGTGACCGCGTACTTGATGGACCCGAACTCTCCCGTGAACAAATAGCCCGGATTGCGGGAGAATGGGGCTTGGGAGACCAAGCCCTTTTTCATTGGACGGCTTGCCTCTCGTGCCCGCACGCGATCCGCCATCTATCCCGAGGGCTTTCCCGCACCTTGTGCCAGGCCACCGATGAACCGCCGAGAATTCCTCGAAGTGCTTGCGGTAAGCGCAGCGAGCGGTCTTGCGCTGGATTCCCCTCGCGCGCTCGCGCAGCGCAATCCCGACGCGCTCTACGAGCTGCCCCGGTTCGGCAATGTGTCGCTCCTGCATTTCACCGACTGTCACGCCCAGCTCCTTCCCGTCCACTACCGCGAGCCCAACATCAACATCGGCGTTGGACAAGCCGCAGGCGAGCCGCCACACCTCGTTGGCGAGCACCTCCTCAAGCATTTCGGAATCCAGGCGGGGACTGCGGAAGCGCATGCCTTTACCCATCTCGACTACGTCGCCGCGGCGAAAACCTACGGAAAGCTCGGAGGCTTTGCCCATCTGGCAACCCTCGTGAAGCGCCTGCGCGCCGGGCGCCCGAACTCACTGCTGCTCGACGGCGGCGATACCTGGCAGGGCTCCGGCGTGTCGCTGTGGACCCAGGGGGCCGACATGATCGAGGCCTCCCGGCTCCTCGGCGTCGACGTCATGACGGGGCACTGGGAATTCACCTACGGCGCCAAGCGCGTAAAGGAAGCAGTGGAGAAAGAGCTGGCGGGAAAGACAGAGTTTCTCGCGCACAACGTGAAAACACTCGATTTCGGCGACCCGGTCTTCAAGCCCTATACGATCCGCAATCTGGGGGGTGTGCCGGTGGCGATCATCGGCCAGGCATTTCCCTATACCCCGATTGCGCATCCCCGCCATTTCATCGCCGAGTGGACGTTTGGCATCCAGGAAGAAGAGCTCCAGAAAATCGTAAATGAGGTGCGCGCGAAGGGCGCGCTCGTGGTGGCGCTCCTTTCGCACAACGGTTCAGACATCGATCTCAAGCTCGCGGCACGCGTCACCGGCATCGACGTCATACTGGGCGGCCACACCCACGACGCCATTCCCCTGCCCTCCGTCGTCAGGAATCGCGGCGGACAAACCCTGGTAACGAACTCGGGCTCGAACGGCAAGTTCCTCGCGGTGCTCGATCTCGAGGTCAGGGGTGGCCGGATCGCCGGGCACCACTACCGCCTGCTGCCGGTCTTCTCGAATCTCCTCGCGCCTGATGCGGCGATGGCCGGGCTCATCGCAAGGACGCGCGCGCCGTACGAGGCGAAGCTCGGGGAGAAGCTTGCCGTGACCGAGGGGCTGCTCTACCGGCGCGGCAATTTCAATGGAACGTTCGATCAGCTGATTCTCGATGCAATGATGGCGGTCCAGGATGCCCAAATCGCTTTCTCGCCAGGCTTTCGCTGGGGCACGTCGCTTCTTCCAGGGCAGACGATCACCATGGAGCATCTCCTCGACCAGACCGCGACGACCTATTCCTATTCGACGCTATCGGAGCTGACGGGCGAGAGAATCAAGGTGATCCTCGAAGACGTCTGCGACAACCTCTTCAATCCGGATCCGTACAAGCAGCAGGGCGGGGACATGGTCCGAATCGGCGGCCTGACCTACGCCTGCGCGCCGAGCGCAAAGACGGGCGGCCGGATCCAGGACATGCGCCTTGGTGGCAAGCCGCTGGATCCCGCCAAGAAGTACAAAGTCGCCGGTTGGGCCCCCGTTGCGGAAGGCGCGAGCGGAGAGCCGATTTGGGAGGTTGTCGCGCGCTACCTGCGCGCCAAGCGAACCGTGCGCCGGGTGAATCTGAGCCAGCCGAGGCTCATCGGCGTCGACACCAATAAAGGTGTCGCCCTTCCCTGAACGCAGGGAGTGTCAAGGCGTGTCCTGTTCAGGAACGCGTGAAGGACACGGTGTTCGGGGCGTCGGGTCCCCGCGTCGGCTCGAACGCAGGTTTCACTCAACAGCGTGCCAGGGAGACCGGCTGCGCCAGCCGCTCCGCCTCAATGGCGGCACTCGTGCGGCACGTACTTGTGCTCTGCGGATGACGTGGTTCTGCAGCTCCAGATAACCTTGCCGCCGGTAATCAACGGCGAAAGGATGATCGTCACGCTTGTGCCAACGGAGGTCGCGGTACCTGCGCCGAGGATGGTGATCGTCCCGGTATCTGCCACGGAGCCGCCCGCAACC
>DASPGR010000346.1:0-7394 GCA_035620515.1 Burkholderiales bacterium
TTCGGATTGCCGCCCTCGAAGCGGTGCGCCGTGCGCATGTAGTCGAACTGGCTCACGACGTGCGCGCGCGCCGGGGCGGGGCCCGCCGCCTGCTTTACGAACGGCGTCTTCAGTTCGTTCAGCAGCTCCTCGCGGCAATAGACAACGCCCGAGCCGGTCAGGCCGAAGAGGCCCTTGTGACCGCCTATCGCGATGACATCTGCGCCGAGCGAGCTGAGCGGCGCCGAGAGAATTCCCGCCGCCTGCACGCCGTCCACGACGAGCTTCGCGCCCCGCTCGCGGCACACACGGCCGAGCGCCGGGAGATCGACGCGGTAGCCGTTGCCGTAGGTGACCCATGCAGTCGAGACAACGCGCGTGCGGTCATCCATTTTCTCGAGGAAGGCTTCGAGCGGAAGCCGCCCGTCGCGGTGCCGGGCGAACCGGATCTCGACGCCTTTCGCTTCCCAGTGCTTCCAGACCCAGACGTTGGCGACATGCTCGAGGTTCGTGAGGACGATGTTGTCCCCGGGCTTGAGGTCAAAGCCATGCGCGGCGATGTTGAGCCCCTCGGTGGTGTTCTTGGTGAATGCGAGCTCGTGAGGGTTCGCCCCCAGGAGCTGCGCGATTGCCTCGCGCGCCATAGCGACGTTGTCGGCCGACCACGCATCCGACCCGGCGTTCTCCTCGACGTCCCGCCAGTACTCCTGCATCGCGCGCTGCTGGCAGCGCGGCGGTATCGACTTGCGCGCAACGTCGAGATGGGTCCAGCGCTCGAGCGTTGGAAACTCGCGGCGCAGCGCCGCCCAGTCGGGAACGCTTCCCGCAGGCATTCGCGGGCGCGGCGCGGCCTGACTTGCCTCAGAGGACACCGGAGATGCCGCCGTCGAGATTCACGCTCGTGCCGGTCACGTAGCTCGCCGCGTCGGAGGCGAGAAAGGCGATGACGTTCGCGACTTCCTCGGCCTCGCCCACGCGGTTAAGCGGGACCTCCTTCGCAACGCGCGCGTAGTATTCCTCCGCGCTGATCCCTTCACGCTGGTAGCGCCGCTCGTGCTGCCCGGACTTGATCTTGCCGATGCAAACGGTGTTGACGAGGATGTTGTGCGGGGCGAGCTCTTTCGACAGAGCCTTCGTTAGTGCGAGGCCTGCAGCGCGACTGACGGTGGTCGGCACCGAGTTGGCGCCGGGCTGCTTGCCGCCGACCGTGGTGATGTTGATGATGCGGCCGCCCCCCTGCTTCTTCATCTGCGGGATCGCGCACCGCGCGCCGCGGATCGCCCCGAAGACCTTGAGGTCGATGTCCTCCTGCCAGGTGGCGTCGGTCACCTTCTCGAACGGGCTCGCCATCGAGGTGCCGGCGTTGTTGACGAGAATATCAAGCCGCCCGAAGCGCTTGATGACGGCGCCAATGAACTGCTCGACGCCTTCGGACGTGCTGACATCGGCCGTGACGCCGAGCGCCTCGGTGCCGAGCGCCTCCAGCTCCTGCGCGGTCTCCTGGACCTTGTCGGCGCGCCGCGAGCAGATCGCGACCTTGGCGCCTTCCCGCGCGAACTGGAGGGCCGACGCCCGCCCGATGCCCTGGGTGCCGCCCGTGATTGCGGCCACCTTTCCCTTGAGACCCAACTCCATGGTTTGCTCTCCGTATTGTTGTCGGTTATGCGATGGCGGCCCGGTGTGACGCCGCGCGCGAAGGCCGATTCTAACCCGGGCGTGCGCGGCCTGTGTCCCGTGCTGCTGTCACGGGAATGGAATGCCGCGGGCGCGGGCCTTGTTTCCTCCAGGTGAGGCATTATGCGCGGGGCGCCTATTCAAAACGCGCCGTTTTGAGACTACGATAAGGACCATTGCGAGAATGGGGACGGGATGACCATGAGTGCGTTCTGGACGGATCAAAGGCTCCGGATCGGGCAGCTCCTTGCCCGTTTTGCGCTCGCCACAGCCCTGGCGGCTGCGGCGGGACCGCTGGCGGCCCAGGACCAGGGTGCACAGCCTGCGCCCCCGGCCGCACAGGAAGGAGAGCGTAAGGGCCCTGCGAAGCGGCCCGAGGTCACGGTTGACGCGCTGTCGGTCGTCAAGGTCCGGGCCAAGGCCGTCGCGGACGCCCGCACTTCCCGCAGCCTGGGCGCTTCGCGCGAGGGCACCGGCGTCGTCATCGATTCCGAGGGCCTCGTGCTGACGATCGGCTATCTCATTCTTGAGGCCGAGTCGGTGGAGCTTTCGACCGCCGATGGACGGAAGTTCCCGGCCAGGGTGATCGGTTACGACAACACCACCGGCTTCGGGCTGCTCCGTGCGCTGAGCCCGCTCCCCATCAAGCCGGTGCAGTTCGGCAGCTCATCCAAGATCGGGCAGCGCGAGCTGGTGCTGATCGTGGGGTTCGATGGCGTGGCGCCCGCCTATGTCGTGTCCCGCCGGCCCTTCATCGGCTACTGGGAGTACAGGCTGGACGAGGCCATCTATACCGCGCCCGCAACGGTGAACTGGAGCGGCGCCGCTCTTCTCAGCCGGGAAGGCCGGCTCCTCGGTATCGGCTCCCTTGTCGTGGGCGATGCAGCCGGCGCGCAATCCCGCGTGGCCGGCAACATGTTCGTTCCGATTGATCTCCTTAAGCCGATGCTTGGCGCGCTGATCGCGGACGGAAAGGCGCCGGGCCCGTCACGCCCCTGGATAGGCGTCAATACCCAGGAGCTGCACGGCAATGTCATCGTTACCCGCGTATCGCCCGAGGGCCCTGCTGACGCGGCGAGCGTGCGCAAGGGCGATGTCATCGTCAGCGTGGATGGCCACACGATCAAGGGACAGTCGGATTTCTACAGCCAGCTCTGGGCGACGGGAGAAGCCGGCGTCGAGATCGCGCTCGGCGTGCTGCGAGGCGGGCAGGTGGAAAAGGTGACCGTCAAGTCGTCCGACCGCAGCAGCTATCTGAAAGTGCGCACCACCTACTAAGAACCGGTAGCAGAAAGAAAAGCGTAGACACCAAGGACTCCAAGGACACGAAGGCCGTTCAGTATCGTTTCTCCTCTGTGTCCTTCGTGTCCTTTGTGTCTGCGTTTTAGAACATCCGTAGCCCGAGGACACCGGTCGCCAGATCCATTTCTTCGACGAGCTTTTTTCCCACAAGATTGCGCAGCGTCTCGGTGGTTCCCCCGCCGAGGCTGCCGTAGCGAGAGCCGCGGAAGAACCGCGATACCGGAAACTCGTCGGTAAAGCCGTAGCCGCCGTGGACCTGGACTGCCTCGGAGGTGACGCGGATGCTCATCTCGTTGCAGTAGATCTTGGCCATTGCGGCCAGCATGGGATCGGGAAACGGATCTCCGCTGACGGCGGCGCGGTAGAGCAGCCCGCGCCCGGCCTCGATCTCGATCAGCATGTCGGCCGCCTTCCAGCGCAGCCCCTGGAAGTCGCCGATTTTGTGCCCGAACGCCGAGCGCTCGCGCAAATAGCGCACCGCCTCCTCGAGCGCCCCTTCGGCCAGCCCCAGGCAGATCGCGGGGTTGAGACAGCGCTGCGTGTTGAAGGCTGAAAGCAGCCGCTTCATGCCGTTGTCCCGCAGGACGAGGTTCTCGAGCGGCAGCTCCACGTTGTCGAACACGACCTCGCAGAGGTTCTCGCCGCCCATCGTGTGAAAGCTGGCGCGCGCGGAGAAACCCTTCACCCCGCCCGGCACGAGCACGCAGCCGATCCCGGCGGCGCCTGGCACCCGGTTCACGCGGGTGAAGACGACCAGCATCTCCGCGATGTCGGCCCTCGAGATGAGGGTCTTCACGCCGTTCAGCACGACGCGGTCGCCCTTGATGTCGGTGTTGGTCTTGTAGTTGGGCACGTCCGTGCCCGCATCCGGCTCGGTCATGCAGATGGCAAGGATGGCCTCGCCGCTGCACACGCGCGTAAGAACGCGGCGCTTGATCGACTCGGGTGCGTAGGTGGAGAGGATGCGCGTCTGCACGCCGACTTCGCCGAGCGCGGCCATCGCAGTCACGTAGCAGACCTTGCCGATCTCCTCGAGCACCAGCACGGTGTCGAGTATGCCGAGCCCGGAGCCGCCGTATTCCTGCGGGACGGCCATGCCGAGCACGCCGATCTCCGCGAGCTGCTTCATGTTCTCGGCCGGCCACGTGCCGTCGAGATAGCGCACGGCACGCGCCTTGAAGTCCTTCTGGCAGATGCGCCGCACGGTCTCGACGAAAGCGCGTTGTTCTTCGTTGATCCTGAAATCCATTCCTGAACGTCGTGATGAGTGATGGGTCGCGGAAGCGCCAACCAGCATTCCGATGGCAGTATAGTAGGGCGCGACCCGCGGTGGCGAAAGGCGCGCGCCAAATTGACGCTCGGGAGTCCCTATCCTAGACTGCCCGTTCCCCGGCAACCCGAACCACGGAGCTCACCATGGATCTACCCGCCGTTCAGCCGAAAATCACCGGCAAGGAACACTGGACGAAGAAAGGCGACGTCAAGCTCTTCCTGTGGGAGAAGCGGGCGCCGGCGCAGCAGCCGGCCCGGGGCACGGTCCTTTTTGTCCACGGCTCATCGATGGGCTCGACGCCCACGTTCGATCTCCAGGTCCCCGGGCGGCCCTATTCGTCGGCGATGGACTACTTCGCGGCGCAGGGCTTCAATGCCTGGTGCGTGGACATGGAAGGCTACGGCCGCTCGGACAAGAAACGCGACATCAACTGCGACATCGCGAACGGTGCAGACGACCTCGAAGTCGCCACCGACTACATCATTAAGGCGGCGAACGTGGAGCAGTTTCTGGTCTACGGCATCTCGTCTGGCGCGCTGCGCGCCGCGATGTTCGCCCAGCGGCAGCCCTCGCGCGTGCAGCGACTTGCGCTCGATGCGTTCGTGTGGACAGGCGAGGGCAGTCCCACGCTCGCCGAGCGGCGCAAGAAGCTGCCCGAACTGATGAAGAGCAAGCGCCGGCCGATCGACCGCGCGTTCGTGCACAGCATCTTCAACCGGGATCATCCGGGGTGCGCCGACGAGAGGACGATCGAGGCCTTCGCCGACGCGATCCTCGAGCTCGACGATTCGGTGCCCACCGGCACCTATTTCGACATGTGCTCAAAGCTTCCGGTCGTCGATCCCGCGAAGATCACCGCGCCGACGCTCATCATGCGCGGCCAGTTCGACGGCATCGCGGGCTTCGACGATCTCGTCGAGTTCTTCAAGCGCCTGCCGAATCCCGACAAACAGTTCGCGGTGATGCCCGGTATCTCGCACGCGAGCTTCCATCAGATCAATTACATGCTGGTCTACCACATCCTCTACTCCTTCTTTACCCAGCCCGAGCCCATCTATCGGGGCTGATCATCGGTAAGGCGCGTGTAAGCCACGATCGCGATAATCCGCGCTTCGTTCGCCCGCCCGGGCGACGCATACCATCGGGAGCGAAGCGCAATGATCATTGGACGGAGATTCGGTGCGGCCGCGCTGGCGGCAACCATGTTGTTACCTTTTGCAGCCGGCGCTCAGCAATGGCCGACGAAGCCGGTGCGGATCATCGTGCCTTTCGGCGCGGGAGGCGGCACCGACATCCAGGCGCGGCTGCTTGGCAAGAATTTCAACCAGAGCATGAAGCAGACATTCATCGTGGACAACCGCGCGGGTGCCGGCGGCATCATCGGCGCGGAGCTCGCGGTGCGCTCGCCGGCCGACGGCTACACTATCCTTTTTACCACCGCGTCGCTGGCGGTGAACGTGACGCTCTATGGCAAGAGGGTGAAGTTCGATCCGCTCAAGGATCTTGTGCCCGTGAGCTGGATTTCCTCAACGCCGCTCGTGCTGGTCGTACATCCCAGCATCCCGGTGAAATCAGTCCAGGACCTGGTCGCGCTCGCAAAGCGCACCGGCAAGGTCAACGCTGCCTCCAACGGCGCAGGCACGACCAGCCACCTGTCCATCGAGATGCTCAAGCAGACGACCGGCATTGACGTCGCACACATCCCGTACAAGGGCGGCGGCCCGTCGATGGCGGCCCTCATGGGCGGCGAGACGGATTTCCTGTTCGCGACGGGTCCCGTCGCGGCGACGCAGGTCAAGGCCGGCAAGGTGCGCGCGCTGGCGGTCACCACGGCGAAAAAATCGTCCGCGTTCCCGGATCTTCCGACCATGAGCTCGGTCTACCCCGGCTTCGAGTCGGACAACTGGTACGCCATGTTCTTCCCGGCGCGCACGCCGAAGCCGATCGTGGACAAGTTGAACGCCGAAATAGCGAAAGCCCTCAAGGCTGACGATATTCTCGCCTTCATGGCGCGCGAGGCGCTTGACCCCGTGGCGAGCTCCCCCGAAGAGCTGCACGCCAACTTCATGCGCGAGATCGCGCGCTACGAGAAGATCATCAAGGCCGGCAAGATCACGGTCCAGTAGCACCTGGCCCGCGCGTTCCACCGCGCGGGCCAGGCATGCGTCCTCTCCTCGCGGGCGGGGCCGAATCCCCGGGTTTCCAGCACACCGGTCGTGCCTTCTATTCGCTTGAATCAGCGCGGATAGTCGGCACGCCGCGCGTGCGCAAGGGTTGATAAATCGGCCATCATGTGGAACTATGGCCACTGCCATCGGACGACCAAGCCGCAACAGTCCGCACTGGTTTTTTCCACAACACGAAACGAGGAGGTTCCATGGATCTGCGTAGGCTTTTGCGTCACACGGGGACGGCCATGGTGGCCGCCACGATGGTTTTCGGGGCCCAGGCATGGGCAGAATGGCCGGAGAAGTCGGTGCGGGTGATCGTGCCGTTCGGCACCGGCGGGGGCACGGACATCCAGATGAGGCTGCTTGCCGATAGTCTCCGAAGACAGACTGGACAGACCTTCGTGGTGGACAACCGCAGCGGCGCGGGCGGCCTGATCGGGGCCGAGCTCGTTGTCAACTCGCCTGCCGATGGCTATACGTTTCTCTTTACCACGGCGACCCTCGCGATCAACACGACCCTCTATTCCAAGAGGCTGAAGTTCAATACCCAGACCGATCTCGTGCCTTCCACGCTGGTTTCGAATGCACCGAACGTGCTGTGCGTGCATCCCAGCGTGCCGGCCAAATCGGTGCAGGAGTTCGTGGCGCTGGCGAAGAAGATCCCCGGCAAGATGAACCTGGGCGTCAACGTTCCCGGCAGCACCAGCCATCTCGCGGGGGAGCTCCTCGCGCAGCAGGCGAAGCTCGACGTGACGATCATCGCCTACACGGGCGGCGGACCGGCCATGGCGGGGCTCGTGACCGGTGATATCGATGCGTTGTTTCCCACAGGCCCCGTCGCGGCGCGCGCGCTGAAAACCGGACGGGTGCGCTGCCTCGGGGTCACGACCGCGACCAAACAGCGGGCCTTCCCGGACCTGCCCACGATCGATACGGCCGTCCCCGGTGTGGTGATCGGCAACTGGTACGCGATGTTCTTCCCGAAAGGCACGCCT
>DASPGR010000347.1:0-3635 GCA_035620515.1 Burkholderiales bacterium
GTGATGGGTGATGAGTGACGGGTGATGGGTAGATGAGCACGGCAACGACGGCAACGATCGCCTACGATCTGCCCAAGCGGCGGCATCCGGTGCTGCAGTTCATCATGCAGCAGCCGCTCGGCGCGGCGGGGCTTGTCGTGATCATCCTAATGATGATCGGCAGCGTCTTTGCGAAGTACGCGGCCCCCTACGATCCGCTGCAGCTCGACTACTCGGCAATGCTGGCCGCGCCCTCGCAGGAGCACTGGCTGGGGACCGACGCATTCGGGCGAGATGTCCTCTCGCGCATTATCTACGGCGCGCGCACGGCCCTGCTGGTAGGCTTCCTGGCATCGTTCGTCGGCTCGACCCTGGGGGCGGTCATCGGTGTGATTTCGGCTTTTTTCGGGGGGCGGGTCGACATGGCGATCCAGCGTTTCATGGACATCCTCCTCGCATTCCCGATCATCGTGCTGGCGCTCGCAGTGGTGGCCGTGCTGGGCAAGTTCCCGGTGGCAGGGCTCGATTTGAATCTCATCATCGCCATCGCCATACCCATGGTGCCGAAGGTGGCCAGAGTCGTGCGAGCTTCAGCTCTCGCGGTGCGCGAGATGCCCTACATCGACGCGGCGCGCGCGGCCGGCTACTCGGACATGCGCATCATGTTCCGCCACATCGTGCCCAACGTGACCGCGCCCTATCTCATCATGTTCACGGCCTACGTGGCGCAGGCGATCCTGCTGGAAGCCTCGCTTTCGTTCCTGGGGCTCGGCGTCACCGAACCTACGGCGGCGTGGGGGCTGATGCTCTCGGGCTCGTCGGCCGAGTTCTACCGCGAGGCGCCGTGGATGATCATCTTTCCGGGGCTCGCGATCAGTCTCGCCGTTTTCGCCTTCAACCTCTTCGGCGATTCGTTGAGGGACTGGCTCGATCCCAAGATCAAGCTTTGAGCTCCGCTCAAAGCTTGAGGCACCCATCACCGATCACCCATCACTCATCACACTTCTCTCGAGTAGCGCCGCACCTTCGCCTCGTCCACCTCGACCCCGATGCCGGGTCCTGCGGTGAGCGCGACGTGGCCGCCCGAGAGATTGAGCGGGCGCTTGATGAGATCGTCAGTGAGATAGGGGCTCGTCAGGCTCACGCCCCAATCGAGCGTGGGAATGGCTGCCGCGATATGAGTCATCGCCGAGGAGGCGATGCCTGTTTCGGCCATCTTGCAGGCGAGGTTCACCTTCATCCCGAGCCGCTCGCAGAGCCGCCCGGCCTCGATCACGGCGTTCATGCCGCCCAGCTTGATCGTCTTGAGACTGCCGCCGGCGACACCGGCATCGTGGTGGTGCTTGAGATCGTCCATGGAGTGGAGGCCTTCGTCGGCCGCGATCGGGATGCTCGTCGCCTTTGCGACGCGCCCGATGCCTTCCAGGTCTCCCGCCGGCACGGGCTGCTCGAAGAAGGCGAGGGGCGTGTCCCCGAGCGCGCGCACGTAGGCGATCGCCTGCTCGACGGTGAAACCCTGGTTCGCATCCGAGCAGACGAGGTGCTTCCCGTTGCCGAGCGCCTTGCACACCTCGCGCGTTCGCGCTGCATCGTCGAGTGGATCGCCGACGCCGACCTTGACCTTGAACGCGACATAGCCCTCGGCCTTGACCCTGAGCGCTTCCTCGACATCGGCCGCGGTTCCCTTCCCGGTCCCGATGAGGCGCAGGAGCGGCACGCGCTCGCGCCGCTTGCCTCCCAGCAGCTCGCAGGCGGGCTTGCCGACGGTCTTGCCGAGCGCATCATGCAGCGCCATCTCGATCGCCGATTTCGCGCCTTCGTTGCCGTAGAGATAGAGGTCGGCCCGCTCCATGACGGCCGCAATATCATCGCAGTCGGCGCCTTCGATGCGCGGCGCGAGGTGACGAACCGCGGCGGCCATGCCCTGGAGCGTTTCGCCGGTCATCGTGGGCGCGGAAGCCGCTTCGCCCCAGCCCACTACGCCGTCGGCAGTTTCGAGTCGTACCAGGACATTGTTCGCAGCGCGCACTTCCTCGAACGACATCTTTAAGGGTTTCACCATCGGGATGTTGATCCCGATGGCCTCGATCTTCCTGATCTTCATGGCTGCCTCCTGTGGAACCAGCATGTTGAACCAGGATGGAGGGCTCACGCAACCCGGATGGGGTCAGGTCCACATTTCCGCTCGAACGTAGGAAATGTGGACCTGACCCCACTACGGCGTGACGCGGCAGGCCCGGGAACCGTGATATTCCGCGGCTGCTAGAATGCCGCCGAGGGAAGAATGACGCCAAGTGTACGGGTAGAGAGGGACGGCGCTGTAGCGACCGTCACGCTGAGCAATCCCGCGAAGCTCAACGCCATCACCGTCGCGATGTGGCGGGAGCTCGCGCGGGCCATGAGGGAGCTCTCCGCGCAGGACGAGCTGCGCTGCGTCGTGCTGCGGGGCGCAGGGAAAAAGGCTTTTGCCTCCGGTGCTGACATCGAAGAGTTCGCGCGGGTGCGCAACAACGCCGAGCAGGGCAGGCGCTACCACCGCCAGGACGTGTTCGGCGCGTTGAGAGCCGTTGACGAATGCCGCCACCCGACGATCGCCATGATCCACGGTCCCTGCGTGGGCGGCGGCCTCGAGATCGCCTGCATGTGCGATCTGCGCATCGCCGGCGCATCGGGGCGCTTCGGCGTGCCGATCAGCCGGCTGGGATTTTCCATTGCCTATGACGAGCTCGCCGCGCTCCTGCCGCTCGTGGGCCGGGCCGTGGCTCTCGAAATCCTGGTTGAGGGGCGGGTGTGGAATGCGCACGAGGCCTACGAGAAGGGGCTTGTGACCCGTGTCGTGCCCGATGCACGCCTTGCAGCGGAAGTTGCAGCTGCAGCACGGCGGATTGCAGAGGCCGCGCCGCTCGCCAACCGCTCGCACAAGACGATGGTCCGGCGCCTCGCGCCGATGCCAGCGGCGCTCACGGACGCGGAGATCGATGAAAGCTTCGCGTACTTCGATACCGAGGACTACCGCATCGGCTACGATGCCTTCCTGAAGAAAAAGAAACCGAAATTCGTCGGACGCTAGGCAACCGCAACTCATGGCAGGACCGCTATCTCATATCCGTGTGCTCGACCTCTCGCGCGTGCTCGCGGGCCCGTGGTGCGGGCAGAACCTCGCCGACCTCGGCGCCGAAGTGATCAAGCTCGAGCGGCAGAGGAGCGGCGACGACTCGCGCGCCTTCGGGCCGCCGTGGCTCAAAGACGCGAGCGGCCGGGACACACGTGAATCGGCGTACTTCGCCTCGGCGAATCGCGGGAAAAAGTCCGTGACGGTCAACCTTTCGAAGCCCGCCGGCCAGGATCTTGTGCGGAAGCTCGCCGCCAAAAGCGACGTGCTGCTGGAGAACTACAAGTTCGGCGACCTCGCGCGCTACGGGCTCGGCTACGACGATCTCAGCAAGCTCAACCCGCGCCTTGTCTACTGCTCGGTGACGGGCTTTGGCCAGACCGGGCCGTACCGCGAGCGTCCCGGCTACGACTTCATGATCCAGGGCATGGGCGGGGTCATGAGCATTACCGGCGAGCGCGACGATCTTCCGGGCGGCGGGCCGCAGCGGGTGGGCATTCCGATCGCCGACATCATGACCGGCATGTACGCGACGATCGCGATC
>DASPGR010000348.1:0-2231 GCA_035620515.1 Burkholderiales bacterium
ACCGCCCTGCGCAGCCGCTCGCCCTCTCCGCGCAGCCCGTCGAGGATCGCCAGCGCGCGCGCCATGGAAAAATCGCGCGATTTCCTGTCGAACGCCTTGGGATTGCTATCCATCATGTAGCCGTGCTTCACGCCCGGGAAGATGTGCACTTCCACGTTCTTCATGCGGGCGGGCACCCCGCGGTAGGCATCGAGAACCGGCGCGGGCGCCTGGTGGTCCTGGTCGCCCCAGACGATGCACACGGGCTGTGTGACGCCCTCGAGCTCCACGATGAAATCGAGCATGTTCGTGCCGTGGCAGGAGACGCCCGCGGAGTAGCCGAGGCGTTTCGGCCCGAGGATCGCGTACGGTCCGCCATAGCAGAAGCCGATCACCGCCGCCTGCCCGTTGAACTGGGAGAGCTTCCGCACTTCCGCCAGGGTATCGACGAGATCGGTCTCGCCGGTCTTGATTTTCTCCATCCGCGGCTGGGAGCGCTCCTTCGTGCGGTCGTCGTCGCGCCCGAGCGGGCCCGGGATCGTGCGCCAGAAGAGATCGGGCGCCGCGGCGATATAGCCGTGTGCGGCGAACTCATCGGCCATCGCGCGGATATCCTTGTCGACCCCGTGCACCGCCGAGGTGAGCACCATGGCCGGTACCTTTCCCTTCGCGTCGGGCGTGACGAGGTAGCAGTCGAAATCTCCGCCCTGGCTCGAGCGGATCTTGATGTCCTTTTTCAGCATGACTCCTCCTGTCCAAATGGTCGGTGTGGCAACAAGCCGCTAACGGTATAACAGGGCAGGGCGGGTTGTCCACGGACACGCTCGACGCCCGCTGCGGCGTTCTGCGATACTGCTTTGCGGGCACTTTGTGATCGGTGATGGGTGCCGCGCATTGTTTGCAAGAGGGGCACGTTAGGGAGAGATTGTCATGAATAGAAAGGTTTCTTCTCGGGCCGCGACGGCCAGCTCGGCCGCGCGCCAGCAGCCGTACACCGGGTCCTATGATGGAATCGATAAGCACCCCGCCGTGAAAAAGCTCAAGGCCCGCGCGCGACCCCGCGGTCTCGGCTTCCAGATCCGCAAGATCGGCCACGTGGTGCTCAACTGCCGCGACCTCGAGCGCTCGATCCGGTTTTACACCGAGGTTCTGGGCTTCCAGGTCTCCGATGTGTACCCGGACGAGATGGTGCCCGGCGGCATGGTGTTCCTGCGCTGCAATACGGACCATCACGGCATCGGCCTTGTCGGCAAGATGGACGGCGACGCGCCGAACGTCGAGCTGAACCATATTGCCTTCGAGGTTGGCACGCTGGACGAAGTGCTGCTCGCCGCGAAGCGCCTGCGCGAGAGCGGGGCGACCATCGATTTCGAGGGGCGCCGGCGAGCCGGCGTGCAGATCGCGGTCGAGTTCCGCGATCCGGACAATCACCGGCTGGAAATCTACTGGGGCATCGACCAGGTCGGCAGCACGGGCGAAGTCCGTCCCGCCGCCGAGTGGAAAGGCGCGCACAGTTTCCGCGAGGCGATCGAGAACCCCGTCCGCGGCCAGGACACGACCCTCAACGATCCCTCATTGCTCGACCAACTCGAGCGTCCATAACCGGGGGATGAAGGCCTACTCATCACCCGTCACCCATCACACGTCACGTAGCATCAAAGCCTGGGGTAGGGTCCTCGCCCTACCATCACCTCGACGAGCGCGGGCTTTTTCTTCGTCGCCGCCAGCCCTTGTCGCAAGGCGTCCTCGACGTCTCCAGGCTCGGTGACGCGGATGCCCTCCGCGCCGCAGGCCTTTGCGATGTCCGCAAAGTTGGGGCTGTGGAAGGACGTGCCGTAGGTGTGCCCATAGAGGTTCGTCTGCTGCATGAAGGTCTGGCCGAAAGCGCCGTCGTTCAGGATGACGATGAGTATGTTTGCGCCGTACTCGGTCGCGGTCGGGAGATCGCCGATCGTCATGAGGAACGCGCCGTCGCCGGCGAGCGCCACCACGTCGCGCCCGGGAAATTCCATCTTCGCGACGATGGCCGTCGGCAGGCCGTAGCTCATGGCATTCCACACGCCCGACTGCATGAATGATTCGGGCGTCGCGATGCGGCGGTAGGCGCGCGCCCACATCTGGCAGTTGCCGACGTCGCTCGAGACGACGGCCGTGTCATCCAGCACCGCGTTCATGGCTTCCATCAGCACCCCTGGATGGATCGGCTTCTCGCTGCGGTGGGGCTCACTATGCGCGGAGAGCGCGCGGCGCAC
>DASPGR010000349.1:0-9276 GCA_035620515.1 Burkholderiales bacterium
GCCTGCGGCCATGCCGGTTACGTTGCGCTCGAATTCGGGCAGAAGGCGCCCTTCGCCGAGGACCGCCTGCATGTCCTTGCCGCTGTTGCCCGTAAACTCCTGACCGTCGATCGTGCCGTGAAAATCGAGCGTCACGCGATCTCCCGTCCGCGCTTCGCGCGTCTCCGGCTCGTATCGCACGCGCTGTTTGCGCAGCGTTTCAACCGTCTGCTCGACGTCGTCCTCGGAGACCTCGTGAATCGCGCGACGGATGGTCGCGCGACCGATGTCGCCCACCGTGACGTCGGGGTACACCTCGAAGGTGGCACTGTAGACAAAGTCGGCCGTGTTTTCGGCCGGTGGTGCCGCATCGAAACGGGGGTAACCGGCGACCTTGAGATTCTGCTCGCGAATCGCTTCGCCGAAGCTCTTCTGCATTGCGTCGCCCAGCACTTCCTGCCGCACCTGCGTGCCGAACTGCTGGGCAACGACCTTGAGCGGCACCTTGCCCGGCCGGAACCCGTGCAGCTTGACCGTGCGCGACAGCCGCTTCAGCCGGTTCTCGACCTCGCTCTCGATTTCGGAGGCGGGCAGCGTAACGCTCAAGCGGCGGACCAGCTCACCCAGTCGTTCCAGGTTCGTTTGCATCTCCTTCGGTGTTGCGTCCACGTACCCGGGATGTCATCGTCAGCGTCGCTGGCCACTCCCCTGCCCGTTCCTTTTCGCACCCCCGGCTGGTGCGAAAGGAGGGACTCGAACCCCCATGCCTTGCGGCGCCAGATCCTAAGTCTGGTGCGTCTACCAGTTCCGCCACTTTCGCGACTTTCCGATTGTAATATAATCAGGTGCACGCCGGAAGCTTGCAACTCGTCTTAAGGTTGCGACGCAATCCATTGATCGATATGGGTGTTGCGTAGCAGCAAATGGCGGTAAATCACTACGAAAATTTCCCCGTCGCCTCCCTCCTCTTGCCGCGTCAATTGCGCCACCCGGTGGCACAGATCTACCGGTTTGCGAGGGAGGCAGACGACTTCGCCGACGAGGGCGACGCGCCGGATGACGTGCGCATAGCGCAGCTCGCGTCCTTCGGCGCCGCGCTGCGCCGGATCGAGCGGGGTCAGGCGCCGGGAATTCCGTGGTTTTCGGCCCTTGGGGCGGTCGTCCGCGATTATCATCTCCCGCTGGACGCGTTCAGCGATCTCCTCTCCGCCTTCACACAGGACGTGAACAAGAAGCGCTATGCCAACTTCGACGAGGTGCTCGACTACTGCCGGCGCTCGGCGAATCCGGTGGGACGGCTGCTGCTCGAGTTGTTTGGCGCGGCAACACCGCGGAACCTCGCCGATTCGGACGCGATCTGCTCGAGCCTGCAGATCATCAACTTTCTGCAGGACATAGCGGTTGATTTTGCCAAGGGGCGCGTCTACATGCCGCAGGACGAGCTCGCCCGCTTCCGGATCTCCGAGAACCAGATCGCGCACGGCGACACGGGCGGCAACTGGAGTGCGTTCATGGCCTACCAGGTCGACCGCGCTCGCGAGCTGCTCATGAGAGGCGCGCCCCTTGGCGAGCGGCTCACGGGCCGCATCGGGCTCGAGCTGCGCATGACGGTGCATGGCGGCAACCGCATCCTCGAGAAGATCGCGCGAGTCGAGGGCGATGTGTTCCGCCACCGGCCGGTCTTGAGGTGGTTCGACTGGCCGCTTATGCTAGCGCGCGCTCTAACGCCGTGACTCGTCAAGAAACAATGGACCCGCATCAATACTGCCAGCAGAAAGCGGCGGCGAGCGGCTCCAGCTTCTATTACAGCTTTCTCTTTCTGCCCGAGGAGAAACGCCGCGCCATCACGGCGCTCTACGCGTTCTGCCGCGAGGTGGATGATGTTGTCGACGAATGCTCCGATCCGGCGCTCGCGCGCACGAAGCTCGCGTGGTGGCGCACGGAAGTTGAGGCCATGTACCGCGGAACGCCGCAGCACCCGGTGGCGCAAGCGCTGGCGACGGTGCTGCCGCGGTTCCGCCTCTCGCAGGAGCATCTCAACGAGATCATCGATGGCATGCAAATGGACCTCGATCGCAACCGCTACCCTGATTTCGCGGCGCTCAGGGAATATTGTTACCGCGTGGCGGGCGTTGTCGGGCTCCTCTCCGCGGAGATTTTCGGTTATCAGGATCCGCGCACGCTGGAGTACGCATCGGATCTGGGGCTTGCTTTCCAGCTGACGAACATCATCCGCGACGTGGGCGAGGACGCGCGGCGCGACCGGATCTATCTGCCGCTCGACGAAATGGAACGCTTCGGCGTCAGGCCCGCCGACGTCCTGGGTGGCCATGAGGAGGAAAGCCTGCGCCGTCTCATCGACTTCCAGATTGAACGGGCGCTCGGCATCTACCGCCAGGCCTTCGACAAGCTCCCAGCCATCGATCGGGCGGCCCAGCGCCCGGGCATCATGATGGCCGCGATCTACCGAACGCTCCTCGAGGAGATCCGAGCCGATGGCTGTCGCGTGCTGCGCCAGCGCATCGCCCTGACGCCGGTACGAAAGCTCTGGATCGCCTCACGCACCTGGCTCACTGCGTGATGAGTGATGGGTGATGAGTAGCGAGGGATAACGGACTCATCACGAGCTCAAAACAAAGATAGTCGAGGCGATGGATCTCCAGTTGAAGGGAAAGACGGCGCTGGTGACGGGAGCGAGCATGGGCATCGGTCGGGCGATCGCCCGCGGGCTTGCAGCCGAGGGCGTGAGGGTCTGCATTGCCGCACGGCGCCGCGGCCTTCTCGAGACGCTGGCAAAGGAAATCATGGCAACAGGCGGACCCGCTCCGGTAGTAGCCGAGGTGGACCTGATGCAGGAAGGCGCTCCGGCGCAACTCGCCGAGACCGCGGCGAAGAGTCTCGGGAGCGTCGAGATCCTGGTCAACTCTGCCGGGGGAAGCCAGCCTCCCCTTCCGATCGACGCACCGGAGGAGGCGTGGTCGGCCGCAATGACCCTTAACTTCGTTCGGGTGCGGCAGCTCACTCACGCGGTGCTGCCAGCGATGATCGAGCGAAAATGGGGACGGATCATCAACATCAGTGGAAAATCCGAGCCCGAGCGCGTCATCGCTGCGACGCCCGCGAAGGCCGCAGTCCACGCCTGGTCGAAAGGGCTGTCGCGGGAAGTCGGCCGTTTCGGCATCACGGTGAACTGCATTCCGCCCGGACGCATCATGAGCGAGCAGATACGCCGCAAGTATCCGGAGGAATTCCGCAGGGAACATTCGGCGCGCGAGATACCCGCCGGCCGCTACGGCGAGCCCGAGGAGCTCGCGTGCCTCGCCGTCTTTCTCGCCTCCCCGATCGCCTGCTACATCACGGGCGCCGTGCTTCCTGTCGACGGCGGTCTCCGGCGCTACGCCTTCTGACCCACAGGTCGGAGCGTATAATCGAAAGCCTTCGCAGGAGAAATCGAGTATGCAGACGAAAATCCCCTGTGTGATCATGCGCGGCGGCACTTCGCGCGGCCCGTTCTTCCATGCATCCGACCTGCCCGCAGACGTACCGACGCGCGATGCGGTGCTGCTCGCGGTCATGGGCTCGCCGCACGAATACCAGGTGGACGGCATCGGCGGCGCGATCTCGGTGACGAGCAAGGTCGCGATAATCAGCAAATCGAAGCACCCGGACGCCGACGTCGATTACCTCTTCGCGCAGGTGCAGATCAATGAGCGGATCGTCGATACCAAGCCCAACTGCGGCAACATGCTGGTGGCGGTAGGGCCGTTTGCGATCGAGACAGGTCTGGTGCCGGCGCAACGCGGCGAGACGACCGTGCGCATCTTCAACGTCAACACCCAGTCTCTGGTGGACTCCATCGTGCAGACTCCCGGTGGTAAGGTGACCTACGCAGGCGATGCCGCCATCGACGGCGTGCCGGGCACCGCCGCGCCGGTCAAGCTCAACTTCAAGAGCGCCATCGGCTCGGTCACCAGGAAAATGCTGCCGACGGGCAAGCCGCTGGATGTCATCGACTGCGTCGAGGCGAGCTGTGTGGATATCGCGATGCCTGTCGTCCTGATGCGCGCGGAGGCATTCGGCAAATCCGGACACGAAGCCGCCGCCGAGCTCGACGCGGACCGTGAGCTTTTTGCGCGAATGGAAGCGATCCGGCGCAAGGCGGGCCTGCTGATGGGCATGGGTGACGTCTCGAAATCGGTTGTTCCGAAAATCGCGCTGCTCTCGCCACCGCGCAAAGGCGGGGCCATCACCTCGCGCTATTTCGTACCTGAAACCTGCCACAAGGCGCACCCGGTCACCGGCACGGTGTGCATCGCATCGGCCTGCGCCATTCCGGGTACGGTGGCCGCGCAGATTGCTTCGCTTCCGCCGGCGCCGCAGGGCATGGTCCTAATCGAGCATCCGTCCGGAATGATCATCATTGATCTCGACGTCGATCTGGCCGGCGGCCGCCAGGACCTGCGCCGCGCGGCGCTGGTGCGCACTGCGCGGCGCATTTTCGAAGGCTACGCGTGCATTCCGGAGGAGATCTGGCCGGGCTCCAAACGATCGGAGCGCGCTGCGATGGCAACGGCTTAGTGCCGATCGCCGTTTCTCCCGCATGAACGTTGCCGTCATCGGCGGCGGATACGCCGGCATGGCCGCCGCCGTGACACTCGCCGGGCACGGCGTCCCCGTCACCGTCTTCGAAGCGGCCCGCATCCTCGGCGGCCGCGCCCGGCGCGTCGAGCATCGTGGCCTTGCGCTCGACAACGGTCTGCACGTCGTGATCGGCGCCTTCTCCGAGCTGCAGCGCCTGATCTCGGTGGTCGGCCAGGATCCGGCACGCTGCTTTCTTCGCGTCCCGCTCACGTGGGACATACACGACCGGCTGACGTTGAAAGCAGCAACACTCCCGGCCCCGTTCAACCTTGCTGCCGGGCTGCTCACGGCAACTGGGCTCACCCTGGGTGAGCGCCTCGGCGTGTTGCAGTTCATGATGCGCATGCGCCGTCGCGGCTTCCGCCTGAGCCACGACATGAGTGTTGCCGAGCTTCTGGACCAGGAGGGCGAAAAGGGCCGTGCCCGCCATCTGTTGTGGCGTCCGTTGTGCATATCGGCGCTCAACACGCCGCCTGAACTGGCGTCCGCTCAGGTGCTTCTCAACGTGTTTCGCGACGGCTTCAACGCCGGGCGCGCGGCAAGCGACTTCCTCCTGCCGTGCGTTGACCTGTCCGCGCTCTTTCCTGAGCCGGGCGCCCGCTATGTCGAAGCAAAGGGAGGAAGGGTGCTCTGCGGCGAGCGGGTGACCGAGATCGATCCGGAAGGCGACGGCTACGTCGTGGTGACCCCGGCTCGCCGGGACGTGTTTACGCACATCGTTTGTGCGCTGCCGCCTTTTCGCGTGAATGCCTTTCTGGTCGGAATCACTGCGCTTTCGGAGATCGCGGAGATCATCGATCGCATGACTTATCAGCCGATTCACTCGGTCTATCTCGGCTACCCCGGGCACGTTCATCTCCGCGCCCCAATGCTCGGCTTTGACAGCGCGCTTCTGCAGTGGGCGTTCGACCGCGGCGCGCTCTGCAGCCAGCATGGCGTGATCGGTCTCGTGATCAGCGCCGAGGGGGCACACGAGGAGCTGCCCCATGACGAGCTTGCGGAGCGCTGCCACCAGGAGCTGCAGAACCAGATCGGCGTTCTTCCCGCCCCTCTGTGGCAGCGCGTGATCGCGGAAAAACGGGCGACCTTTGCATCGCGGCCAGATCTTGCGCGCCCACCAGCCGTGACGCCGCTTCGCAATTTCTATCTCGCGGGCGACTATGTGGCGAGCGACTACCCGGCGACGCTCGAGTCAGCGGTGCGGAGCGGCATCGCCGCTGCCCGCCTCGTGCTCAGACAATGAGGCGGGGATGGCATTTATAATGCCGTAAAAGACGGCGGGAGAATGAGTATGGCTCAGCGCGAAACGATGGAGTACGACGTGGTCGTCGTCGGCGCCGGCCCCGCCGGGCTAACCGCGGCGATCCGCCTGAAGCAGCTTGCCGTCCGGAGCGGCAAGGACACCAGCGTTTGCGTGCTTGAGAAGGGTTCCGAGGTTGGCGCCCACATCCTCTCGGGCGCGGTCATCGATCCCCGCGCGATGAACGAGCTTTTTCCTGACTGGCGGGAGCGCAACGCCCCCCTCAACGCGCCGGTCACCGAGGACCGTTTCATGTTCCTCACCGAGGGCGCGTCGTACCGGGTGCCGGACGCCCTGTTGCCCGCCTGTTTCAAGAACCATGGCATGTATGTCGTGAGCCTGGGCAACGTGTGCCGCTGGCTGGGGCAGCAGGCCGAGAGCCTGGGCGTCGAGATATTTCCCGGCTTTGCAGCCGCCGAAGTGTTGTACCGGGAAGACGGGGCGGTGCGAGGGGTGGCGACCGGCAACATGGGCGTCGGGCGAGACGGAAAGCCGACCGCCAACTTCCAGCCCGGCATGGAGCTGCACGCGAAATACACCTTCTTTGCCGAAGGCTGCCGCGGGCATCTGGGGAGGCAGGTGCAGCGCCGCTTCAATCTCCGTGCGGCGTCGGATCCCCAGGCATTCGGCATCGGGCTGAAGGAACTCTGGGAAATCCGCCCGGAGCAGCACCACCAGGGACTTGTCGTGCATACCGCGGGCTGGCCGCTTTCCAACGACACTTACGGAGGCTCGTTTCTCTATCACCTCGAGAACAACCAGGTGGCGATCGGTTTCGTGGTCGGCCTGAATTACAGCAATCCTTATCTCGACCCCTTCGAGGAGTTCCAGCGCTACAAGACGCATCCCGCGATACGGTCGTTTCTGGAGGGAGGCAAGCGCATCGCATACGGCGCGCGCGCCATCGCGGCAGGCGGGCTGCAGTCGCTCCCCAGGCTTGTCTTTCCCGGAGGCTGCCTCATCGGGGACGACGCGGGTTTCCTCAATGCATCCCGCATAAAGGGCACGCACGCGGCGATGAAGTCGGGGATGCTGGCGGCCGAAGCGGCGCATACCGCTCTTGCCGCGGGGCGCGCCCATGACGAGCTCTCCGCGTACTCCGACACGTTCGAGTCGAGCTGGCTCCACGACGAGCTCCATCGCGCGCGCAACTTCAAGCCCTGGATGAGCAAGGGCCTCATCCTGGGCACGCTCATGGTCGGGATCGACCAGGTCCTGCTCGGCGGGCGGGCGCCGTGGACCCTGCGGCACCACAACCGGGACCACGAGAACCTCAAGACGAAAAACGAGGCGGAGCCGATCGCCTACCCGAAACCGGACGGAGTCATCTCGTTCGACCGCATGTCATCCGTGTACCTCTCGAACACGAATCACGCCGAGGACCAGCCCTGCCACCTGACGTTGAAGGACGCATCCGTTCCGATCAAGGTCAACCTCGAGCTCTACGACGCGCCCGAGCAGCGCTACTGTCCTGCGGGGGTCTACGAGATCGTGCGCGAGGCGGACGGCTCCAATCCGCGCCTCCAGATCAATTCCCAGAATTGCGTGCACTGCAAGACCTGCGACATCAAGGACCCGACGCAGAACATCGTCTGGGTCGCGCCGGAGGGCGGCGGCGGGCCGAATTACCCGAACATGTGAGGCGCTTACAGCGCCTCGAAAACTCCGGCGGCGCCCATGCCCGTGCCGATGCACATCGTCACGATCCCGTATTTCTTCTGGTGCCGGCGCAGCCCGTGGATCAACGTCGCCACCCGGATCGCGCCCGTCGCGCCAAGCGGATGGCCCAGGGCAATCGCGCCGCCGAGCGGGTTTACTCGCTCATGCGCGAGGCCGAGATCCTTCATGACCGCAAGCGTCTGCGCTGCAAATGCCTCGTTGAGTTCGATCCATTCGATCTCGTCCTGCTTCAATCCGACCTGCTGCAGCGCCTTGGGGATCGCCCGCACAGGACCGATGCCCATGATCTCCGGTGGCACGCCGGCAACCGCGTAGCCCATGAACCGGCCGAGCGGGCGCAGGTTATGGCGCAACAGCGCGGCTTCGCTCATGAGCACGACCGCTCCCGCCCCATCGGATGTCTGCGACGCGTTTCCGGCGGTGATCGTGCCCTTCGCTGCAAATGCCGGCCTCAACCTTGCCAGCGCTTCCGGCGAGGTATCGCGGCGCGGGCCCTCGTCGTGGATCGCGTCGCGCGTCTTCACGGCGATCTCGCGCGAAGCCAGATCGGGCACGCGCTCGTTAATGCTGTAAGGGGCGATCTCGTCCTTGAATTCGCCGCTGTCCGTTGCGCGCACCGCACGGCGGTGGCTCTCCGCCGCATAGAGATCCTGCTCTTCGCGGCTGATCTTCCACTGCGTTGCGACTTTCTCGGCTGTGATGCCCATGCCGTAAGCAATCGCAACGTTCTCGTCCTTATCGAATACGGCGGGGCTGAACGACGGCTTGTTGCCGCCCATCGGCACCATGCTCATGCTCTCCGTGCCGGCGGCGATCATCACATCGGCCTCGCCGAGCCTGATCCGGTCGGCAGCCAGCGCCACCGCCTGCACGCCTGAAGAGCAGAACCGGTTGACCGTCATGCCCGACACGCTGTTGGGGAAACCCGCCAGCAGCAGCGCGATGCGCGCGACGTTCATCCCCTGCTCGGCTTCGGGCATGGCGCAGCCGACAATGACATCCTCGACCTCGGCTGCATTGAGCCCGGGGCACTTCCCGAGCGCGGCTCCGAGCGTATGCGCGAGCAAGTCGTCCGGCCGCACGTTGCGGAACATGCCGCGCGGGGCCTTGCCCACCGGTGTGCGGACCGCCGCAACGATGTATGCGTCCTGCACCTGCTTACTCATCTGGCATCCCCTTCGGCTTCGGCCCTAGTTTCTCAAGGGTTTCCCGGTCTTGAGCGTGTGCTCGATGCGCGCCTGCGTCTTCTCGGTCGCGATGAGCTCCATGAAGTGCTGGCGCTCGAGATCGAGGAACCACTGCTCGTCGACGAGGCTCCCCGCCTCGACGTCCCCGCCGCAGAGAACGGTTGCGACCTTCGAGCCAATGAGATAGTCGTGCTCAGAGATCTGTCCGCCTTCGAGCATATTGACCATGAAGGCCTTGATGGTCGCGATCGCGCTTCGGCCCGCTGCGGGAATGTCGGACCTCCGCAGCGGCGGGCGGTAACCGGAGGCGGCCATCGCGCGCACCTCGGCTTTCGCCGCCTCGAGCAGCTCGAAGCGGTTCATCACGACGCGATCGGCGGGACGCAGATACCCGAGCTCGCGCGCGTGCTCCGCACTGCGGCCCACCTCCGCCATCGCCGCCGCCTTGAAGTATTTCTGCAGAAACGGCGAGATGTCCCCGCCCTTCGC
>DASPGR010000350.1:0-7702 GCA_035620515.1 Burkholderiales bacterium
GCGCGCACCTGGCCCACAGGAAGCATGGCGCTGTGGGTCATGATCCTGCTGCTTGCCTATCTGGTCGCCTATTATGTGTAGGTGGTCCCAGCCATATCTTCGGCAGGATTCGGTCGGGATCGGGATTAAGTCGAGCGTTACAGGTGTTCCCAGTGCGATCGGGCGCAAGCTTGCTTTCAAATAGCACGGGGTATAGGATTGTTGCTCCGTAGTAGGGCTTTCCACATAGTAAAAAAATTGAGAAGAGCCGACGCGGCCAGAACACTGTCTAACAGTGCGGTGGTGAATTTCCCTGATCAATAAACCAAGGACGGAGGACGCGATGCCCATGGAAACATCCAACAATCTGCAGCCCGAGCAAAAGCCTGCCAAATCCCGCCGCAAGTTCCTGACGGGTGCCGGCGCGGCGGCGGCCGGCGCTGCCATCACCGGTTTCCCGATGATCTCGGTGGCCCAAACACCGGTGGTTCTGAAGATGCAGGGCGCGTGGGGTGCAACCGACATCTTCAACGAGTTCGCCCAGGAATACGTGACCCGCGTCAATGAAATGGCGGGCGGGCGCCTGCGCATCGACTATCTCGTGGCGGGTTCCGTGGTAAAGCCGTTCGAAGTGACCGACGCCGTGAGCAAGGGCGTGCTGGACGCGGGACATACCGTGCCGGTCTACTGGTATGGCAAGAGCAAGGTCGCATCGCTCTTCGGCTCCGGTCCCATCAACGGTACGGACGCCCATATGACGCTGGGGTGGATTTATCGTGGCGGCGGCTACGAGCTCTACAACGAGCTGCTTGGAAAACTCGGCCTGAACTATGTCGGTTTCTTCGCGCTGCCGATGCCAACGCAGCCGCTCGGCTGGTTCAGAAAGCCGATTACCGACGCGAGCCAGCTGAAGGGCCTCAAATACCGCACCGTCGGCCTCGCGGCGGATCTGTTCCAGGAGATGGGCGCAAAAGTCACCCAGCTGCCGGGGGGCGAGATCATCCCGGCCCTTGAGCGCGGCGTGATCGATGCCTTCGAGTTCAACAATCCGACCTCCGACATGCGCTTTGGCGCCCAGGACGTCATCAAGAACTACGAGATGGGCAGCTTCCACCAGGCGATGGAGTTTTTCGAGATCTGCGTCAACAAGAAGCGCTACAACGCGCTGCCCAAGGATCTCCAGGCGATCCTGCGCTACAGTGCCGAGGCGGCGAACTCGGCGAACTTCTGGACCGGTCTCGACAACTACTCCAGGGATCTGCAATTACTCATCAACAAGCACAAGGTCAACGTCATCCGCACGCCGGAGGCAGTGTTCCGTGAGCAGTTGAAGGCGTGGGACGTCCTGACGAAGAGACTGTCGGATGCCGACCCGTTCTTCAAGAAAGTGGTCGATTCGCAGAAGGCCTGGGCGAAGCGCGTCGCCTACTACTACTATTACAATGACGCGCCGTTCAAGATGGGCTACGAGCACGTGTTCGGAGTCAAGATGCCCACCGTGTAACAGGCCGGAAAAGCGCAATCAGAGAGGTAGATCATGGGGCGGCACCCGAGGTGTCGCCCCATTTCATGTTGAGCAGCCCGGAAACCCATGAACCGGCTTCTGCATTCCATTGATCAGTTCAGCAAGACCGTGGGCCACGCCTTCGCGTGGTGCATCCTGTTTCTCACGTTCGGCACCTGCTACGAGGTGTTCATGCGCTACGTGCTGAACAACCCCACGAGCTGGGCGTTCGACATGAGCTACATCATGTACGGCGCGCTCTTCTACATGGCGGGCGCCTATACGCTGTCGCGGGGCGGGCACGTCCGGGGCGACGTCTTCTATCGCATGTGGCGCCCGCGCACCCAGGCCACGGTCGAGCTCGTGCTCTATATCATTTTCTTTTTCCCCGGCGTGCTGGCCCTCGTTGTGGCGGGTTGGGCGTACGGCATCGACGCCGCCCGCATTCGCGAGGTGAGCGTCAACAGCCCGGCGGGTATTCCGATCTGGCAGTTAAAGCTCCTGATCCCGTTTGGTGCAGGGCTCCTTGCCCTGCAGGGCGTCGCAGAGGTCGTTCGTTGTCTGATGTGCATCCGCGCAGGGAAGTGGCCGCAGCGTCTGCATGACGTCGAGGAGCTCGAGAGCATCCTGAAGATCCAGCACGCGCAGGAAAAGGAAGGCAAGGCGTGATCAGCGACCCGGTACTCGCGCTCGTCATGCTGGGGATTTTCATCCTCATCATCCTGTTGGGCTTCCCGATCGCCTTCACGCTGATGGCGCTTGGCGTGGGCTTCGGCTACTACGCCTACTTCCAGCCCGACCAGGCGTTCTTCGACAACCGTGTGTTCTATCTCCTCACGCAGAACACGTGGAGCATCATGAGCAACGACGTGCTCGTCGCGGTTCCGCTGTTTCTCTTCATGGGGTATGTGATCGAGCGCTCCAACATCCTCGATCGTCTCTTCTACAGCCTGCAGGTCGCACTTCGCTTCATCCCCGGGGCCATGGCGGTCGCAGCACTCGTCACCTGCGCGATGTTCGCGACGGCGACAGGCATCGTGGGAGCGGTGGTCACGCTGATGGGCCTGCTCGCTTTTCCGGCGATGCTGAAGGCGGGCTACGACCAGAAGCTTTCTTCGGGGGTCATATGCGCGGGCGGGACGCTCGGCATCCTGATTCCACCCTCGATCATGCTGATCGTGTATTCCGCAACGTCCTCCGTTTCGGTGGTGAAGCTCTACGCGGCGGCGATGCTCCCCGGGTTCCTGCTGGCCGGCCTCTACGTCGTCTACGTAATCGCGTTGACGTTGATCAGGCCGCAGCTGGCGCCCAAGCTGCCGAAGGAAGAGACGAACGTCCCGTGGAGCCGTGTATTGATCCTGCTGCTGCAGGCGTTCTTCCCGCTCGCCGTGCTCATCATGGCCGTGCTGGGCTCGATCCTGTTCGGTCTCGCCACACCGACCGAGGCGGCCTCGGTGGGCGCCTTCGGGGCGATGGTGCTTGCGGCTGTATACCGGGCCCTGACGCTGGAGCGGCTGCGGGAGGCGGTCTACCTTACCGCCCGCACCTCGGCGATGGTGTGCTTCCTCTTCGTCGGCTCGTGGACGTTTTCCTCCGTTTTCTCGTACCTCGGCGGCGAAGGATTGATCAAAGAACTCGTTCTTGGAATGGATCTCAACACGATCACGTTCCTGCTGCTCTCGCAGTTCATCATCTTTCTTCTCGGCTGGCCGCTCGAATGGAGCGAGATCATCATCATCTTCGTGCCGATCTTCCTGCCGCTTCTGCCGCACTTCAACGTCGATCCGCTTTTCTTCGGCATCCTGGTGGCGTTGAACCTCCAGACGTCGTTCTTGACGCCGCCCATGGCGATGTCGGCCTACTACCTCAAGGGAATCGCGCCGCCGTACATCGAGCTGTGGACCATTTTCAAGGGATGCTTCCCGTTCCTCGGGATGGTTTTCGTCACCATGGCGGCCATCTACATCTTCCCGGAGCTGGTATTTTGGCTGCCGGGCGTCTTCTACGGTCTCAGGTAGCCGGCGATGGATCCGTCACAGCTCAACTGGCTTTCCGCGACCGACGCGGCGCGCGCCATTCGAGACGGCTCGATCAGCTCGGAAGAGCTCGTTGAGGCGTGCCTCGCACGGGTGCGGGAAGCCGAGGGCGCCGTGGAAGCTTGGGCCTTCCTCGACCCGGAGCATGCGCTGAAGCAGGCGCGCGACCTGGACGAGAAGCGCCGCGAAGGGCGGGCGATGGGTCCGCTGCACGGGGTGCCCGTCGGGATCAAGGACATCATCGATACGGAAGACATGCCGACCGAGGACGGCACGCCGCTCCATGCGGGACGCACGCCGGATCGCGACGCGACGGCGGTCGCGATGCTGCGCGCGGCGGGCGCGGTCATCATGGGCAAGACCGTGACCACCGAGCTCGCCACCTACTCGCCCGGCAAGACCCGCAATCCCCATAATCCCGAGCACACGCCGGGCGGTTCGTCGAGCGGCTCCGCGGCTGCGGTTGCGGCCGGAATGGTGCCGCTGGCGATCGGCAGCCAGACCAATGGTTCGGTGATTCGTCCGGCCGCCTATTGCGGAGTCTACGGATTCAAGCCCACGCACGGGCTTGTCTCGCGCCAGGGCGTGCTGAAACTTTCCCGCACGCTCGACCATCTCGGTATCTTTGCGCGAACGATTGAGGATATCGCGCTCGCGTCCGAGCAGCTTGTGGGCTACGACGCTCACGATCCGGACACGCGGCCGCGGGCGCGCCTTCCTTTCGTTGCGACCGCGGCGGAGGCGCCGCCATTGCCTCCGGTGATCGGCCTCGTGAAGGCTCCATTGTGGGAGCGTGCGGCCGACGAGACGCGCGAGGCCTTTGCGGAGGTCGAGGAACATCTCGGAGACTGCATCGAGACGGTCGATCTGCCCGCGTCAGCGCTGAATGCCCTGGAATGGCACCGCACCATCATGGAGGCCGAGATGGGCGCGAATCTCGCGGCCGAGTACGAGAAGGGCGGTGAGCGATTGAGCGAGTCGCTGCGCTCCCAGCTCGAGCGCGGGCGCGCCTGTACCGCACTCGATTACCAGAGGGCGCTCGCACGCATCGCGCAGGTCACTGAGGGGCTGGCGGAGCTCTTCGATCGTTTTGATGCGCTGCTCACGCCGAGCGCTGCCGGGACGGCCCCGCGCGGGCTGAACTCAACGGGCGACCCGGTCTTCTGCACGATCTGGACGTTTTGCGGGATGCCGGCTTTGAACCTTCCGCTGATGCGGGGCGCAGGTGGCCTTCCCTTGGGAATGCAATTGGTGGGGCCGCGCCATGATGACGCAAGGCTGCTGCGGACAGCCCGTTGGCTCGCGAGCAGCGTGAGTTCCGGGTGACCCCGGAGGACGAGGAGAGAGCGCGTAATGGCAGTCAAGATTCTGTCCGGCATCATTGCCGCGGTCTTGCTCGTGGGCTACCTGGCCGTTCCGGTACTCAAACTGCAGGAGCTACCGCTTGCCATCGTGGGCCTGATCTCCGTCGTCATGATGGCGTGGGACATTTGGGATTCGCTCAAGCAGAAGGACGACTGAGCTGAAGTGCGCCGGGTCGCGGCGAGCACCGCGCCGGGCGATCCTGCCGCCACGCCACACACGACATGAACTCATCGCGGCGTCGACTGCTCGGCGCATCGGCCGCCGGCGCGCTGGCTGGTTTTCCGATGATCGCTTCGGCGCAGGGCGAGATCCGGTGGCGCTGGCAGGGCGCCTGGACGGCGAAAGACATCTTTCACGAGTACGCGCTTGACTACGCCAGGACCGTGAGGGAGTTGTCCGGCGGCCGGCTGCGCATCGAGGTGCTCCCCGCTGGTGCCGTCGTCAAGCCCTTTGATCTCATCACGGCGGTCCACAAGGGCGTGCTCGACGGCAGCCACGCCGTGCCGGCCTACTGGCACGACAAGAATGCGGCCTTCTCCCTCTTCGGCAGCGGACCCGCGCTCGGCATGGACGCAAATAATTTTCTCGGGTGGATGGCGTATGGAGGGGGACGGGCCCTGTACGAGGAGCTCTTGAGCGGCGTCATGAACCTCAATGTGACGGGATTTCTTTACGGCCCCATGCCTACCCAGCCGCTGGGATGGTTCAAGAAGCCGATCGAATCGGCGGCGCAGTTGAAGGGATTGCGGATCGGCACCGTCGGCCTCGCGGTCGAGCTCTTTCGCGACATGGGCGCGACCGCGCAGGCGCTGACTGCCGAGGAGAGGGCGCAGGCATTGGCAGGCGGGCGCCTCGACGCCGCGGAGTTCAATAATCCGACCTCCGATCGCTGGCTTGGCTTCTCCGACGTGGCGAAGATCTGCATGCTGAGGAGCTACCACCAGCCGGCGGAGGTCTTCGAGATCCTTATCAACCGCAAGCGCTACGACGCGCTGCCCAATGATCTCAAGTCAATTGTGCGCCGAGCGGCGGACGCGGCCGGTGCGGATCTCTCCTGGAAGGCTCTCCACCGCTACTCGGAGGACTACGAGTGGCTGCAGAAGGAGAAGGGCGTCAAGTTCCTGCGCACGCCGCCCGAGGTGCTGCGCGCGCAAATGCAGGCATGGAGCGAAGTGGCCGAGCGGATTTCGCGGGCCAATCCCCTCGGTGAGAAGGTGATCAAATCCCAGGTCGCATGGGCGCGGCGCACGGTCGGTTGGACTCAGGAAGCCACTGTCGATACCCGTATTGCGTACGATCACTGGTTCGCAAAGAAGCCGGGGCCGTGAAAGCAACCAGCCTCCGATAGACGCCGGGAGACGCCGCTCGATGAAACCGAAAATACTGGTTACCCGCGAAGTGTTCGATGAGACGCTGGACTACCTCGGCGGGCATTGCGAGGTCGAGTCCAACCAGCAGGACATCCCGCTCGAGCCGGGCGAGCTCGCGCGCCGGCTCGCCGGCCGGCAGGGGTTGATGTGCTGCCTCACCGACCGCGTGGACGCGAAGCTCCTCGCCGCCGCGCCGCAGCTCAAGGTCGTGGCCAACATCGCGGTCGGCTTCAACAACATCGACCTTGCCGCCTGCACCTCGCGCGGGGTCATGGCGACCAATACCCCGGGCGTGCTTGACGACTCGACGGCCGATCTCGCGTGGACGCTGATGCTGGGCGCTGCCCGGAGGATGACCGAGCTCGAGCGCCGGGTGCGCAACGGCGAATGGACGGGCTGGCGGCTCAAGCAGTGGCTTGGAGTGGATGTGCACCACGCGACGCTCGGAATCTTCGGCATGGGCCGAATCGGGCAGGCCATCGCCAAGCGCGCGGGCGGATTCGACATGCGCGTGATCTATCACAACCGCAAGCGCCTGTCGCCGGAGATCGAGCGGCGCGTCAACGCGGCGTTCGTGTCCAAGGAGGAGCTTTTGCGCCAGGCCGATTTCATCGTGCTGCAGGTGCCGTATGCACCCGAGACGCACCACATGATCGGCGCCGCGGAGCTGAAGCAGATGAAGCGGAGCGCGGTGCTCGTCAATTCGACGCGGGGAGGCGTGGTGGACGATGCCGCGCTCGTCGCTGCCCTGAAGGACGGGACGATCCGCGCCGCAGGCCTCGACGTGTTCGAGAACGAGCCGAAGCTCAACCCGGGTTTTCTCGAGCTCGACAACGTCGTGCTCGCCCCGCATGTTGGCAGCTCCACCGAGGCCACGCGGCGGGCCATGGCGATGACGGCCGCGAAGAACCTGGTCGCGGCGCTTTCCGGAGAAACGCCACCCAATCTTCTCAACCCGGACGCGCGGCCACGCTGAGCTGGTTGTTTGCTCCTAGATCGTGTTTACAAGAACATAGATAAATTAATTAACGCTCTTTCTCGTTTACGATCCACGGCCGCGTACGAACGCGTGGTGAGTCTGTCCTGAAACCATCCTTCGTGTAAGAATGCGCGTTCCGTTCGGGCACGCCGGGGCCCGCAAAACAATAACCGGCGCCGTCCTCCAAAGGCTCAAGAACAATGGCGGAGCACGCGACAGGGGATCAGATCCACGCGGAGCAGGTGCGACATTTGTACCGCCTGTCGCGGCCCGCGTACGCGGCAACGCTGCTCAACGCCAGCGTGCTCGTCTTCGCGCTGTCGGGACTCATCCCGGCCGTGATGCTCGGGGGCTGGCTCTGCGCAATCTTTGCGGTCACCGCCGCGCGCTACCTGCTCTACCGGGCCTACGTCAGGGCCGTCCCGCCACCGGAGGACTCGAAGCGGTGGGCGGGGCGCTTCGTAGTGGG
>DASPGR010000351.1:0-7239 GCA_035620515.1 Burkholderiales bacterium
GAGGCCCATGCCGGAGTTCAGGCCGAACCGGCGCGCTTCGTAGGTCGCGGTCGTGATGACGCCCCGGCCCGCATATTCGCGAAGCGTGGGGAATTCGTTTCCTTCGGCCGCCGCGCGCCGCCGACCGCCGATGACCAGCGGCTTGCCGCGAAGATGCGGATAGCGGAGAAGCTCCACCGACGCGTAGAACGCGTCCATGTCGAGATGAGCGATGAACTTCAAGGATCACCCTTCGAGCGGCTTGAGCCCCCCGAGCGTCTCGAAGCAGCGTGTCTTCACGATCTCGATGAAATTCGCGGCATAGGGGCGTGATGCCGTCTCCTTCGTCATGGTCGCGTAAAGATCGCTCCACAAGCCGTTCTTGCCGATGCGCCGCGAGATGACGAACTCGTAGTCGGTGTAGTTCTTGATGCCCCAGCCCGGAAGTGCGGCAATGCCGCGGCGGCTTGCCACGAGCTGCAGGATCGCGACGGTGAGCTCCGCCGTGCGCCGGACCGGGCGGATACGCGCGGGCTTCAGCACCTGGCGGATGAGGTCGATGCGCTCCTCCGGCACTGGATAGGTGATGAGCGTCTGGCCGCGGAAGTCCTGCGCTTCGAGCGTGCGCTTCGCCCGCAGCGGGTGATCGATCGGCAGCACCGCCAGGATCTCGAAGCGGAAGAGCGGGCGGTGCACGATGCCGCGGCGGCGCCCGGGATGCGAGCCGATGACGAGGTCGGCGCGGTCCGCGTCGAGGAGATCGAGCGGATCGGGATGGAAGCCGGAGACGAGGTCGAGCTCGACGTCGGGCAAGTCGCGGCGAAAGGCGTCCATGACCGGGGTCAGCCAGTCAAAGCAGGTGTGGCATTCGAGGACGATGCGCAGCGTCCCGGAGGGCCGCGCGGCGAGCCGCGCGAGGTCGCGCTCGGCCTCGCGCACCTCTCCGAGTACCGAGCGCGCGAGTGCAAGCAGCCGCTGCCCGGCCTCGGTCAGGGCGACGCCCTGGCCCTTGCGCTTCACGACCGGCACGCCGCTCAACGCCTCGAGCGCGCGCAGCTGGTGCGAGAGCGCCGATTGCGTCAAGTGCACGCGCCGGGCCGCGGCGGAAACGGTGCCCGCCTCGGCGAGGGCGACGAGGGAACGGAGATGGCGGATCTCGATCACGGGCAAGGGGCAATATATGAATACGGCTCATATTCTATCTCAAAACTATCATTGGATTCATAGCTTCCCCTGCGGCATGCTGGATGCCCTTTTGGATTCCATCGGAGCGGCTACGCCATGGCCATCGCGCACATACTCGGCTTTCCCCGCATCGGCGCGAAGCGGGAGTTGAAGTTCGCCCTGGAAGCCTTCTGGAGGGGAGAGCTTTCCGAAGCGGGCCTCCTCGACGCCGGCCGCGAGCTGCGCCGCCGCCACTGGGCGCTCCAGCGCTCGGCCGGGCTCGACTACGTGACGGTCGGGGACTTCGCCTGGTACGACGGCGTGCTCCAGACCCTGGCCCTTCTCGGCTGCCTGCCCGCGCGCTTCGCGTTTGATCCGCATTCGCTCACGCTCGCCGAGTACTTCATCTGCGCGCGCGGCAACGCAAAGCACCCCGCGATGGAACTGACCAAATGGTTCGACACCAATTATCACTATCTCGTGCCGGAATGGGACGCCGCCCTGCGCGCCGACGGCGGTGTTGCCTGGCTGACCGACGAGGTGCGAGAAGCCCAGGCCGAGGGACATCCCGTCAAGGCTGCACTCCTCGGGCCGCTCACCCTGCTACGCCTCGGCAAGGCGCGCGGCGCGCGCGTCGATCCGCTTGAGCTTCTCGAGCGCCTCCTGCCCGCCTACCAGCGCCAGCTCGCGGAACTGAAGGCGCTGGGCGTCGAGTGGGTGCAGCTCGATGAGCCCGTACTCGGCACAGACCTCGAACGACCCTGGCTCGAAGCGTGCACGCGGGCCTACGCGGCCCTCACTCCGGTCGCGCCCAGGATCCTCCTCACGACCTATTTCGAGTCGGTCGCCGACCGGCGCGAGCTTCTGCTCTCGTTGCCGGTCTCGGGGCTGCACCTCGACCTCGTTCGCGGACGTGGCCAGCTCGACGCATTTGTCGATAGCTGCCGGGACTCGCAGGTACTCTCCCTCGGCGTCGTGGATGGCCGTAACATCTGGCGCACCGATCTCGATGACGCCTACGCCCTGCTTCGTCGTGCGCACTCGCGCCTGGGCGACCGCTTGTGGGTATCGGCCAGCTGCTCGTTGCTCCACGTGCCGGTGGACCTCGCCGCCGAAACGAGACTCGACCCCGAGATCCGTGGCTGGCTCGCGTGCGCGGTGCAAAAGCTGGATGAGATCGCGGCACTGAAGCGCGGTCTCATCGAGGGCGAAACGGCGATTGAGGACGCGCTCGCAGCATCTCGCACGGTGATCGCTTCTCGCCGCGCGTCGCCGCGCACCCGCTTCGAGCCAGCGCGCGCACGGGCCGCAGCGCTCACCGCACGCGATTCGCGCCGCGCGTCGCCTTACGAGCTTCGCGCTCCGGCCCAGCGCGAGCGCCTGCGCTTGCCACCGCTGCCCACGACCACCATCGGTTCCTTCCCGCAAACAGGTGAAATTCGCGCCGCGCGTGCGGCCTTCCGCCGCGGCGAATCGGGCTTCCTGCAGTATCTCGAAGCGATGCGCACGGAGATCCGTCTCGCCATTGCGCGCCAGGAAGCCCTGGGGCTCGACGTGCTGGTGCACGGAGAACCTGAACGCAACGACATGGTCGAGTACTTCGGCGAGCAGCTCCTCGGCTTCGCGATCACGGCGAACGGCTGGGTGCAGAGCTACGGCTCGCGCTGCGTGAAGCCCCCCATCATCTACGGCGATGTCTCCCGCGCCGAGCCGATGACCGTGGAATGGATCCGCTACGCCCAGAGCCTGACGGAGAAGCCGGTGAAGGGCATGCTGACCGGGCCCGTGACACTGCTGCAGTGGTCGTTCGTTCGCGAAGACCAGCCGCGCGAGCTGACTGCGCTGCAGATCGCGTTCGCGCTGCGCGACGAGGTGCGCGACCTGGAGAAGGCCGGCATCGCAGTGATCCAGATCGACGAGCCGGCCTTCCGCGAGGGACTGCCGCTCAGGCGGCGTGACTGGCCGCGCTACCTCGACTGGGCGGCGCGGGCGTTCAAGGTGGCCTCCTGCGGCGTAGCCGACGCGACCCAGATCCACACCCACATGTGCTACGCCGAGTTCAACGACATCCTGCCGGCCATCGCCGCGCTCGATGCCGACGTGATCACGATCGAGACCTCGCGCTCCCAAATGGAGTTGCTCGAGGGCTTCGGCGCGTTTCACTACCCGAACGCAATCGGCCCGGGCGTCTACGACATCCACTCGCCGCGCGTGCCCGGGCCAGACGAGATGCTTCGCCTGCTGGAGAAGGCCGCGGAGGCGATCCCGATCGAGCGGCTTTGGGTCAATCCGGACTGCGGGCTGAAGACGCGCGCCTGGCCCGAGACCGAGGCAGCGCTGGCGACCATGGTGGAAGCCGCGCGCCGCTTTCGCGCGCAGCAAGGGGCGTCGGTAGCCCCGCCCGAGGAAGCGGTTCCTTCCTAGCGGCAGCCCAGGCGCCCCTGGCGGGCGCGAGAATGGTTGCGCAGAAGATCCGGTTGCGGGCTTGCCGCAGTGCGCCGTTCCGCGAGTACACTCTGTGACATTACGGTCGTGGCGGCGCAGCCGCCGCGCATGACCCGTCACTCACACTCATCACCCATCACCCATCACGGAACGATCCATGACCACCCGCCGCCGCCATCCGGTGAAGGCCTACCGCAACCAGGCTTTCCTGAACAGCAAGGACGCCCGCGCCCTGCGCATCCTCTCCGAGTACCTCGAGCCGCTCGGCCGCTTCGAGCGGCACCACGTCGACGACACCGTCGTCTTCATGGGCTCCGCGCGGCTGAAGGCGCGCGAGGAAGCCGAGGCCGCGCTGCGCAAGGCCGAGGAAGGCGGCGGGGACGTCGCAAACGCGCGCACGACGCTCGAGATGTCGCGCTATTACGAGGCGGCGCGCGAGCTCGCTTTCCGCCTCACGCAATGGTCCAAGGGGCTCGACGCCAACGAAAAGCGCTTCGTGGTCTGCACGGGAGGCGGCCCCGGGATCATGGAAGCGGCAAACCGCGGCGCGGCCGAGGCGCGCGGCATGAACGTCGGGCTCACCATTTCGATCCCCGTCGAGGAATTCGACAATCCCTATGTCACGCGCGAGCTCGCCTTCCACTTCCATTACTTCTTCATGCGCAAGTTCTGGTTCGCCTATCTCGCGAAGGCGGTCATCGTGTTCCCCGGGGGATTCGGCACGCTCGACGAGCTCTTCGAGCTTCTGACGCTCGTGCAGACGCGCAGGATGCGAAAGCCCATGCCGATCGTGGTCTTCGGCACTGAGTACTGGAGCAAGGTGATCAACTTCAAGGCTCTCGTCGAGCACGGGACGATCAACGCCGCGGACCTGGCGCTGATGCATCACACCGACTCCGTGGACGACGCTTACGAATGGATCGTCGGCCAGTTGGTCGAGAAGGCGCTGGGACAGCCCGGACCGATGCTCTAAAGGATGAAGGCGGAAGGATGAAGGATGAAACGTGAACGTTTCGCTCCTTCACCCATCACTCATCACCCGTCACCCGTCACGCATTACCGATCGAACTTGAGATCGATGCCGAGAAGCTTTGCTGCCGTCTCACCCAGAATCGCCCTGCGCGCCTCAATCGACTCTTGCTCCGATAGCCTTGACGAGCGCACCCCATTTTTCCTTCTCGGATTTCACGAAGGCCGCGAATTGCTCAGCGCTGCCGGGCGTAAAAGTGAGGCCCTGCCTGGGCAGGCGCTCCTGGACTTCCGGCAGATCCATGATGCGCATGATCTCTGCGTTGAGCTTGTCCACGACCTGGGATCGCGTCCCGGCCCGCGCGAACACGCCGGTCCAGTTATTGACCTCGAAACCCTTCAGCCCGGATTCCGCCAGCGTGGGCATCGCCGGGATCGCCTTGGAGCGGGTGGAGCCGAGAACGGCCAATGGCCTCAGCCTGCCAGCCTGGACCTGCGGCAGCACGGTGGGGAGCGTCGCGAACAGCATCGTGGTCTGCCCGGAAAGGAGGTCGGTGATGGCCGGCACGTTGCCCTTGTAGGGTACGTGCGTAATGTCGGTTTTCGTCATGCTCTTGAAGAGCTCGCCCGCGAGATGACTGGTGGTGCCCGCACCCGCCGACGCGTAGGTGAGCTGGCCCGGCCTGCTGCGTGCCAGCGCGATCAATTCTGTCACCGACCGCACCGGCAGCGATGGGTGAACCACGAGCAGTCCATCGGCCCCGACAACGAACGCAACGGCCGCGAAATCACGGATCGGGTCGTACGGCAGCTTGCTGAATAGTGTGGCGTTGATCGCGTGAGTGCCGATCGTGCCCATGACGAGCGTGTAACCGTCCGGCGGGCTCTTTGCGACGATATCGGCACCAATATTGCCGCCGGCGCCAGGCCGGTTGTCGACGATGACCTGCTGCTTCCAGGTCTCGCGCATCTTGGCTCCGATAATTCGGGCAAACACATCGGAGAAACCACCGGGCGGGAAAGGCACGACGATCCGGATGGGCTTCGTCGGATACTCCTGCGCGAATCCCGCCTGGCTGCAAACCATTCCCGCGACCGCGAGCATGGTGCCGCACAGGCAGACCGCTTTCGCCCCGCTACTGGATGAACCGACGCTTCGATCAGGTTTCATGGTTTGACTCCCTGAATATTCAACGACCTTTGAGAGCCGCGTGGTCGGGTTGACGGGCCGCGAGGGCTAAGGGCTCGCGCAGCCATCATCCATCACTCATCGCCCATCACGCGTCAAAACGAGGGCTTGATGCCAAGGAGCTTCGCGGCCGTCTCGCCCAGCATCATCCGGCGCTCCTTCGCGGTGAAGCCCGGCGCCCTGAGGATGTGATCGACCGACTTGCTCTGCCAGGGAATCGGGTGGTCCGTGCCGATCACGAGGCGGTTCGAGCCCACCTCCGCGGCGAGGTGGCGCAGCGCCTCCGACGTGAATACCAGCGTGTCGTAATACATGTCGCGCAGGTACTGGGTCGGCTTTTTCTTCAGCTTGACGCCCGTATCCATGTCGGGCGCGACCCGAAGGCAGTTGTCCGAGCGCGGGGCGTAGGAGGGCAGGAAGCCGCCGCCGTGCGCCGAGCAGATCTTCAGCCGCGGGAAGCGGTCGAGCGTGCCCTCGAAAATGAGGTGTGAGAGCGCGATCGTCGTGTCGAGCGGGTTGCCGATGGTGTTGGCAAGCCACCCGTTGCCCTTGAACCGGTTCTTGAGGTCGGGCGTGCTCTGGGGATGGATGAAGATCAGGACGCCCAGCTCCTCGGCCTTGGCCCAGAACGGGTGGAACATCGGGTCGGAGAACTCCTTCCCGGCGACGCTCGCGCCGACCGCCGCGCCACGCAGTCCCAGCTTCTTCACACCGTGGACGAGCTGCTCCACGGCGAGATCCGGGTGTTGAAGCGCCACGGATGCAAAGGCGACAAAGCGGTCCGGGTAGGTCGCGCAGAATTCCGCGAGCCTGTTGTTCTGGATGCGGATCACCTCGGCCGCGAGGTCGCGCTCCGCCCGGTACCAGTACGGATTGATGCTCAACGCCTCCATGTCGATGCCCTGCTCGTCCATCTCGCTGATGCGCCGCGGGCCGACCTGGTCGATCCCCGGGCCGCGCTGCTCCTGCATCGTCCTGCCGCACATCGCGAGCGTCTCCGGGATGACGCAGTGCGCGTGGACGTCGATGGTTTTGACGCGCGTCCCGCCGACCTTCACGATGCGGCGGCGACCCGCCGATTTCGCCTTGGGTTTGCCTTTCCCGGCCGATCGCTGCAGCGCGCGCACGGCATCGACTAGCTCGCAGGTGGTGAACGCCATATCGGGCATCGGGGTGGCGGTTTTCTTGATGAATTCGGTATGCGTATGCATGTTCTTGATCCTGGTTGACTCGGTTATGGACGATGTCGGACGCCGCGGATGCCGGCGCCGGCTTCTCGACGGGCCCTTGTGACGGACCGATCGGACGCAGCCGGCTTCTCTGTTGCTCTCCCTGGTGGTGTTGAGGCAGACCCGCGAGGCGAGACGCAAAGATGCCATAGAACGCGGCTTCTGTCCCGCCCCTCCCGGTACGGGTATCATCCCCCTTCGCCCCAACGACACCCTTCACGGAGAAACTGGTATGGCCACGACTTACAACCCCGCGAACAAATA
>DASPGR010000352.1:0-17313 GCA_035620515.1 Burkholderiales bacterium
CCTTATTCGATCAGCGGGCGCGTGGTGCGCGGTGACGGTCTGGGCCGGAAGCTTGGCTTCCCGACTGCCAACGTTCAGATGAAGCACAACCGCCCGCCGCTCACCGGGATTTTTGCGGTTTCCGTCGCCGGAGTTGGAGACAGGAGGCGACAGGGCGTGGCGAGCCTCGGCGTGCGGCCGACGGTCAAGCTCCACGGCCCGCCGACGCTCGAAGTGCATCTTTTCGATTTCGACGGTGAGCTCTACCGTCGTCATGTGCGGGTCGACTTTCACCACAAGCTCCGTGACGAGGAAAAATATGCCGATCTCACGACGCTGACGCGCCAGATTGCGCGCGACGTCGAAGACGCAAGGGCTTTTTTTAACCGCCAGGACGCCAAGACTTCCAGAACCGCGAACCTGTAGACTGCGTCCCGGAAGCAACCGCGATGCAGGGCATCCTGCCACGCGCTGGCCACCGCTCACTGAAAAATGGCTGATTACAAAAAGACGCTCAACCTGCCCGATACGAAATTCCCGATGCGCGGCGACCTCGCGAAGCGCGAGCCCGTCATGCTCAGGCAATGGGAGGAACGCAGGTTCTACGAGCGCATCCGGCAGATGCGCCGCGGCGCCCGGCGCTTCGTGCTGCATGACGGCCCGCCGTACGCCAACGGCGATATCCACATCGGCCACGCCGTCAACAAGATCCTCAAGGACATCATCGTCAAGAGCCGCACGCTCTCCGGCTTCGACGCGCCGTATGTGCCCGGCTGGGACTGCCACGGCATGCCGATCGAGATCCAGATCGAGAAGGAGCACGGGAAGGACTTGTCCGCGGCTGAAACGCAACGCCTGTGCCGGGCGTACGCAGCCGAGCAGATCGAGCGCCAGAAGGCCGATTTCAGGCGGCTCGGCGTGCTGGGCGACTGGGACCACCCCTACCTCACGATGGCCTACCGCAACGAAGCCGACGAGATCCGGGCGCTCGGCATCCTGCTGAAAAAGGGCTACGTGTACCGCGGCCTGAAGCCCGTCAACTGGTGCTTTGATTGTGGCTCCGCGCTGGCCGAAGCTGAAGTCGAGTATGAAGACGTCGATGATGTCGCCATCGACGTCGGCTTTCCCTTCGCCGAGCCTGTAAAGCTTGCCAAAGCTTTTGGCCTGGGCAGGTTTCCCGATGGACCGGGCTGGGCAGTGATCTGGACGACAACGCCCTGGACGATTCCCGCCAACCAGGCGCTCAACGTTCACCCCAAGCACGACTACAGCCTCGTCAGAACCAAGCGGGGATTGCTGATCCTCGCCTCGGAGCTGCGGGAGCAGTGCCTGAAGCGCTTCGAGCTCGAGCAGGCCGAGGTGCTCGGCGAGTGCAAGGGCGCTGCGCTCGAGCGCATCAACTTCCGTCACCCGTTCTACGACCGGCCCTCCCCAGTCTACCTGGGCGAATACGTCACGCTCGAGACCGGCACGGGCATCGTGCATTCGGCGCCAGCGTACGGCGTCGAGGACTTTGACTCCTGCCGCCGCTACGGGATGAAGGATGAAGAGATTCTTACCCCGGTCATGGGCGATGGGCGCTACGCTTCTTCGTTGCCGTTCTTCGGCGGGCTGTCGATCTGGAAGGCGAATCCCGGGATCATCGCGAAGATCAAGGAGGCCGGAGCGCTGCTTCACGAGGAGGGCTACCGGCACAGCTACATGCATTGCTGGCGCCACAAGACGCCGGTCATCCTGCGGGCAACCGTGCAATGGTTCGCGGGCATGGACGAGGTCCCGGGCTACCAGGGCGTTCGCCCAGCCGAGCCGCTGCGAACGACCGCGCTGCGTGGCGTGGAAGCGACAAGGTTCTTTCCGGCGTGGGGAAAGGCCCGCCTGCACGGCATGATTGCGAACCGCCCGGACTGGACGCTCTCGCGCCAGCGACAGTGGGGGGTCCCGATGCCGTTCTTCATCCACAAGGAGAACGGCACGCTGCACCCGCATGCTGTGGAGCTGCTGGAAAAGGTTGCGCAACGCGTGGAGGCCGGCGGGATCGAAGCTTGGCAGGCGCTCACGGCCGAAGAGCTGCTCGGCGCAGACGCCGCGCACTATCAGAAGGTGAAAGATACGCTCGACGTGTGGTTTGACTCGGGCTCGACGCATTTCACGGTGCTGCGGGGCTCGCATCAAGGCGCGAGCGCCTTTCCGGCGGACCTCTATCTGGAGGGCTCCGACCAGCACCGCGGCTGGTTCCATTCGTCGCTGCTCGTCTCGTGCATGATGGACGGCGTGCCGCCCTATCTGGCGCTGCTCACACACGGCTTCGTGGTGGACGGCTCAGGCCACAAGATGAGCAAGTCGAAGGGCAACGTCATCGCACCGCAGGAGGTGATGGATGAGCTCGGCGCGGACATCCTGCGGCTATGGGTCGCATCGACCGATTATTCGGGCGAGCTCTCGATCTCCCGCGAGATCTTGAAGCGCGTCGTGGAATCCTATCGCCGCATTCGAAACACGCTGCGCTTCCTGCTCGCGAACCTGGCTGACTTCGATCCGGATGGCGGCCTGCTCCCGATCGACGAATGGCTGGAGATCGACCGTTATGCCTGGGTCATGACGCGCGATTTGCAGAGCGAGCTGGTTCCGTCGGAGCTCGGAGTAAAGGACCCCGCGAGCCCCGGCCATTACGGGAACTACGAATTTCACCTCGTGGCGCAGAAGCTTCAGACGTTCTGTTCCGAGGACCTCGGGGGGTTTTATCTCGACATTCTCAAGGACAGGCTCTACACGGCGCCGGCGAGCTCGCGCGCACGTCGCTCGGCGCAGAACGCGCTCTATCACATCACTCATGCGTTGACGCGGCTCCTGGCGCCCGTTCTTTCGTTCACCGCGCAGGAGGTATGGGAAACGCTGACCGGGCGCGAGCCGTGCGTGTTCGAGCAGACCTGGTACGATTTCGGGCTGCCGGGCGACGCCGAGGCGTTGCGCACCCGCTGGGGCAAGCTGCGCGCGCTGAGGTCCGACGTGCTGAAGCGGCTCGAAGAGCTGCGAGTGGCGGGCAAGATCGGCTCGTCGCTGGCGGGAGAGGTCGAGCTCTTTGCCAAGGGGGAGAACCGGGCGTTCCTCGATTCCTTCGGCGACGATCTGCGTTTCGTATTCATCACATCGCAGGCGCGGGTGGCGGATGGAAGCCATCCGGATGCCGCTGCCACCGCGCTGCCCGAGGTGAGCCTCCGTGTGACGCCCAGCGCGAGGCAGAAGTGCGGGCGTTGCTGGCACTATCGGGCCGACGTCGGGACGGACAAGGCACACCCGGATCTTTGCGGCCGCTGCGTCTCGAACCTGTTCGGCGCGGGCGAGCCCCGCATGCACGCCTAGAAGTAATGCGTTCGAAGACCGTGTTATGGCTCCTCCTGTCGGCGCTGATCGTCGCGGTCGACCAGGCGACGAAATTCGTGGTGGTCCAGCGCCTGGCTGTCCATCAGGCGATCGAGATCACCTCGTTCTTCAATCTGGTTCTGGTCTACAACCCCGGCGCCGCGTTCAGCTTCATGGCGGACCATGACGGGTGGCAGCGGGGGTTTTTCATGACGATCGCCGTGATTGCATCGGTCTGGATCGTCTACCTGCTGTACCGCTATCCCGGGCAGCGCCTCTTCGCGCTGTCCCTCACGCTGATTCTCGCGGGCGCGGTAGGCAACCTGATCGACCGGGTTACCGTCGGCGCCGTCATCGATTTTCTCGATTTCCACGCGTTTGGCTATCACTGGCCGGCATTCAACGTGGCCGATTCGGCGATTACCTGCGGCGCGGTCCTGCTGGTAATTGATGCCCTGCGGCCACGTTCGAAGACTTCGATATAATTCGCCCATGAAAGTGCTCCTCGCCAATCCCCGCGGCTTCTGCGCGGGCGTCGATCGCGCCATCGAGATCGTCGAGCGTGCGCTTATCCTTCATGGCGCGCCCATCTATGTGCGCCACGAAGTGGTGCACAACAAGTTCGTGGTGCGCGATTTGCAGCAGAAGGGCGCCGTCTTCGTCGAGGAGCTGCACGAAGTACCGGAAGGCGCGACCGTCATCTTCAGCGCCCATGGCGTCTCACAGGCGGTACGGCGTGACGCTGCGGCACGCAAGCTGCACGTGTTCGATGCCACCTGTCCCCTGGTCACCAAGGTTCATGTCGAGGTGGCCAGGATGCGCGCGCAAGGGCGTGAGATCGTCATGATCGGGCACCGGGGCCATCCCGAGGTCGAAGGAACGATGGGGCAGAGCACTGAAGGCATGTACCTGGTGGAACGGCCCGAAGACGTCGCGAGTCTCAGCGTGCGTGATGCGGATCACCTTGCGTTCGTCACGCAAACGACGCTTTCGGTCGACGATGCGCAGCAGACGATCAACGCGCTGCGCGCCCGATTCCCGGCCATTGTGGGACCCAAGAAGGACGACATCTGCTATGCCACGCAGAACCGCCAGGACGCGGTGAAGGCGCTGGCGCGCCAATGCGATGTCGTTATCGTCGTCGGTTCGCCCAACAGCTCGAACTCGAACCGTCTGCGCGAGGTGGCAGAAAATCAGGGTGTCGCCGCGTACATGGTCGACAAGGCTGTGGATCTCCGGGCCGAATGGCTGTCTGCAGCTCGCACTGTCGGAGTTACGGCAGGCGCGTCCGCACCCGAGATCCTGGTGGAAGAGGTCGTCTCCAGGCTGCGCGAGCTGGGCGCGGAGGGCGTCGAGCAGCTGGCCGGCGTCGAGGAGCACACCGTGTTCCCGCTGCCCAAAGGGCTTGCCGCCTAGATCGACACAACCCACCCCCACCCGAGCCCTCCCCCTGAGGGGGAGGAATTCTTGTACCGCGGGTGCGTCATTTGTCGCCGTGCTGGTACCAGTAGAGGCGGGCGCGCCGCTGCGTGATGGTGGGCTGCACGCGCTGAGCCGCAATCGGAGAGCTCGCGCCGCCGCTGCGCTGTATGCCGCCGATGACGACCGTGACCTGCCGTCCCGCGACCGGCACTGAGCCGACGACTGGCGAAGGTGGCAGGCCCCCGCCGATGAAAATGCCCGAGCGATCAGCGCCGCACAGGTTTTGCGTGTTGACCGCTCCGGAGGCGTTCAGCAGGTTCACCGCATAGCCGCGCGCCTCACCGAGGTTGGATGCGCACTGCCCCGCTACCGTTGCGACGGGCCGGTTGGTGCTGAAGAAGATGAGGCCGCCGAAGATGGCTGCCGAGGTGACCGTCTGCTCGCCCCTGCCGTTATCGAGATCCATGCGCCAGCCGGTAAAGCCGCTGCCGAGCGTGGTGGAGCAGGTGGTATTCGTCGTGAAATCCGCTAGGGTGGCACCGTCGAGGTCGACCGGTCCGGCCGTCTGGAAGTTGTCGACGAACATGTAGAGGCGGTTCCTGATGTCCTCGACAAACGGATAATTGACCTGAAGCGGACGCTCGCGATCACCCGAGCCGAGCGCGAGGTAGACCCGGTCCTTCGCGGGGAGTACCGCCGGCGCGAAGAGGAACTTGCGTCCAGCAGCAGGGTTCGTCGATGGATCATTCGTCCGCGCGATGTGCGTGATCGTCCAATTTCCCGCTGACAGCGGTCCCAGCGTCAAGGGATTGACGAAGTCGATGCGGTAGATGTTCCCGCCCGTGTCCACGACATAGCCGTGGTCAACCTGACCGTCGAAATTCCGGTCGACGAGCGTCACGTCGGCAGGAACGCTCCGCAGCGTGTCAAAGCTCTGCAGGATGGCGCCGGTGTCGGCGTCGAGGACGTAGACCTTGCGGCCCTTGGCCGAAGCGCACGAGGGCGCAGAGGTGTCGGCGTCCTCGCACGAGTCGTAGCCGCCGCCCATCACGATCAGGGGATCGTTTCCGCCATTGAATCCCGCGACGGTGGCCACCGCGGGCGTGGACCAGGTTTCGCCGATTTCGGTCGAGCCCGAAGTGCAGCTGACGTCGTCGGTCAGATGTGCGCATCCCATGCGCCATTTGAGCGCCGGTACGGCCGGATTGGTCACGTCGAAAGCGTATATCCGGCGCCCGCCCCTCCGCATGGACGGGAAGACCCAGACCTTGGAATTGTTGGCAGTCTGGTAGAGCCCGGCGGAACCGTCGAAGAAGTAGTTCTTGCGCTCGGACGTCACCCCGGTCGGCAGGCCCGGATAGGTGACAATGGGCGAATTCGCATAGAGCCGTTTCAGGAAACGATGGTGCTCGGAGCCGATGAACGACCAGAGCTCGCGGCCCGTGTCGCCCGATATGGCGCGGAACGTACCCTCGTTGCTGCCATAGTAGACGACGACGCCGGTCGAGCCTCCGTAGTTGACCGGGAGGGGGCGCGAGTGGGTCACATCGCCGTGCAGCGATGGCCGCGTCTCGTTGAAGATGTTGTTGCCGTTCTCGTCGTTCACGTCCATCCCGAGCGTGAAGTCGATGATCCGCTGGTGCTCGGTCGAGTTCGCCGCCTGCACGCGGGAGGCGCCCACGTTGGACGTGTTGAAGGGGACGAGCGAGCAGGTCGTCGAGTTGAGCGGGCACGTATAAACCGTGCGGTTGACCGCGGTGGTCGGTATGGCCGCGGTGGGATCATTGCCGCGTCGGATCACTTCGGATACGGCGCCCTTTTCCACCAGCGCCCCGTCCGGCAGATCGGAGAAGGGGCTCGTCGAGGTGACCGTGCACAGCCCGGCGCTGATGGGCGAGAAGTTCCAGTACGCTCCGCTGTCGGTAGTGTAGAAGCTCGAGGCACAGGACTGGACGAAACCGGTCGCCGCAGAGACTGCCTCTGCGCCGTTCTTGTCGGCGAGCTTCGCTTCGCTGCCGAATAACCCGACCTGGTAGCGCTTCAGGTTTCCGTACCACTTCGGCTTGGCGTTGGGGTCGGGCCGGAACATGCCGATGAACACCTGGTTCTCGTTCTGCGAGCGGTTGGTCGCGTTGATGGGCAGGCTCGCCGAGGCGAACACGCTGTTGACGGCCTGGATCTCGATCAGGATCTCGCGCAGCGCGTTGAGGATCGCCTGCTCGCTCGTCGCCGAGAAATAGCGCCCGCCGCCATACTTGGCCACGCTCATCAGGAGCCCGGTCTGGCGCGAATCCTGGGCATCCTTGAACACGTCGATCGTGTACACGGAGGCATTCTGCTGGCCGGCTTCCGGGCTGACGTCGGTGGTAAAGAGGTACTTGGCCCACTCGTCGACGTAGCGCACCTCGTTATTGGGCGGCACCGCCGTCGTACCGGTCGGAGTCACGACCAGCGCCGTATTGCAGCCCTGGTAGTCGTGCGCCTTTTGGCTGCCGCTGCAGCCCAGGCTCGTCGTAAGTGCGTTGTTGACGACGCACTGGTAGGAGTCGAATCCGGGATTCGCGCTCGTGATGCTTCCAGGGACGCTGCAGCTGCTCGAACACGTGTTCGTACTCCCAAGGTTGGTGCACTGCTGCTGGGAGATCGTGGTGAACTGCGGCATTGGCAGCTGGGTAGTATCACCTTGGATCCCGGCCAGCAGAGTCGAGGGCGAATCCTGAGTCGGGAAGCCGTTGCCGATGAAGATGACATAAGTCTTCGCGCAGTTGTTATTGATGTCGATCGGCGATTTGTAGGTGCGCTTGAGGGGATCGGAAATGCCGTTCAGATAGGCGTCGGGATCCGACTTGAGGTCGGGATCCCCGGAATAACGGTCCTGTCCGAAATGGCTCGAATCCACAGGACTGCCCGCGATACCGGTCTGGGCGTTGGCCGGGCTGGTGAAGCCGCCGAGATACTTGAATACCTCGAACAGCCCGGCGCTGTAGTCGGTCTTGGCGGTGCCGACTTTCTCGGTCGCTGTGTCAAAATTCTTGAAGATACAGTTGGGCGTGCCGTTGAGGCTGTTGGGCCCATCGGCGCAGCTGCCGTCGCCAATCAGCTCCTGCAGCGCGCCCTTGTTGCCCGCTGTCATTTGCCTCACGTGGTAGCGCACGTACGCGCCGTTGGGGTTGCTGCCGCTCCCGGGCGTGAACAACATGAGCCCGAGGTTCACACTGTCCGTCAGTTCGCCTACCAGCGTCCTGAGGGCGCGAAGCTCCGACTGTCCCTGCTTGACTCCGCCCACCCAGTGCTGGCTCGCGGCCGACCAGTTGGCGCTGTTGTCGATCACGATCAGTACGTTGGGCCGGGTGGTGTTGATGCCTGATGCCGCGCCCAGAAACAGGTCGACGTCCTCAGCATGGAGTGAGGGAGGCAGGCCGACCGCAAGCGCAATCGCTATCGCGACGCGGAGAAGCTGGCAGCAGATTCGTTTCATATCACCACCCCTTTTGGTATTTACCGGCAACCTCCGTGCTACAGGCACGAGGTCGCCATATCGTCGATGCTGATGCGAACGCCCACGCCTTGGGTCACCGTAACGCGAGCCGAGCTCGTTGTGCCTGCGGTCTGCGCGGTGATCTCCCACAACGTGTTGGCGCACAGCGAATCTCCGGTGACGGCGCCCGCGACTCCGAACTGCTGGGCCTGGCCCGCTGCGCAGCCGAGGTCCTCGATGTTGGTCAATACGAGATCGGTCATCTTGATGCCGGCCTTCGAAACGCAGGCAGGCATCGGAACGAGTTGCGTCGTGTACTCCGGTGTGCCGTCGCCTGTCAGGTCGGTGCACAGTGTATTGGCCGCGCCGCACGGACTCAGCACGGCGTTGGCGGGGTTCGCGATGAACTGAGGCGTGCTGATCACGGTTTCAATCGTCTCCTGCGCTGCGTTCAGGGCTTCCCCGCGCGCCTGCATGTTGCCGACCACCTTGAGGTTGGTCGTGCTGCTGTTGAGTGAGCTCACGGCGAACATCGTCAGCATGACCAGCATGACCAGCGAGATGAAAAGCGTGGCGCCGCGCTGCGAACGCAATCCGATCTTCATGGCGCGTCCCTCCTTCCTGCGGAATTCGCGATGCGCACCATCGCGGAATAGACGTTGCGGCGGTAGCGGTCATTTGTGGGGCCGAACACCACTGGAACACCTCCCGCGTTGAGCCCGAGGCGGTAGGTTCGTGTGTCGGCGTGGCCGGGTGACGGATCGACACTGCGCGCGAGGACGTGCAGGTTCGCAGTGACGACGTTGCTCCAGTTATTCCCTGGCGTGCAATTCGTACAACCGGCGAACGTGAAGTTGGTCGGATCGGCGCTGTATGCGTCGGGCTGACCGTCACCGTCGGTGTCGATTCCGTACTCAACGTTCATTTCCTCGATTCCTTCCACAAGCGGCACCTGGACGATAGCCCCGCCGCTCAACTCGAGGCGCGTGAGGGTCGGCACGTTCTGGCCCGAGCCATTGTCGGTGCTGATGTAATAGACGTTGACCATGTACTCCCGTTTCACGGCGGCGGTTGCGCAGTCCTTCTGCCGCAACGGAAACGCGGCGGTCCCCTGGACGCCGAGGACGTGCTGCGGAGCGTCCGTGATGCAGAGGGATGCCTGCAGATAAGGCCTGCCGGCCGCGACGGTTTCGCAGCCGGCAACGCCGGCCGCACAGGTTTTTACGCGGCGCACGACGAAGACATCGCTGTTTGGCTTCGCGCTGATGGGCAGGCAGGCGGGCGCGCCGTTGCCGTCGTCGTAGCCCTGCAGGTGCAGCGGAATCGCGGTGTTCCAGTCGGCAGGATTGGTTGAGCAGGGATCCGGCAGGACGGCAGGAACCGGCATTGCACCGACGTTGAGTTCACCATAGAAGCCGGCGACCCGAAGATCGTCCGCCAGAAGCTGAATTGCGTAGCGTCCGTTCTCGATCTGCCGGCTGGTGCGCTCGAGCTCGCTCCGGGCCGCGCTTGAATTTGAAAACACGGTGAGTAGTGCGGCAAGCAGTATCAGCCCCAGCGTGAGCGAGATCATCAGCTCGACCAGTGTCACGCCCGACTGGCGGCCGTAACCGAACTTACTGAATTTCCGCGGGCGCATGAGTGGCATTCCTACGGCGTAACACACACGCCTGTCGTCGGATCGTTTTGAAGGCAGCCGATCTTGATGCGCGCGACCAGCGCGCGCCGGGTCTGCTCGTTGCCGTAGAGTCCCTGTCCACATGCTGTGGAGGTCGGCGAAACCGTTGGCGTTACACCTTGCCACACGACGGCAACCGTGAACTCCCGTGGCATCGTCGCGGCGACGTTCGTGATGCAACCGCGAGCCCCGATCATTCCCCCCACCTGCTGGCCCCCGGAGCTCGTTTCCGACGCGCCGAGCAGTGCGTTGTTCCACTGGCAGAGATCGAGGTTGGCGCCGGTGAGGCCGAGACAGCTCTGGACCGCGTTGCCGGTTCCAAGCGGGCCGCCCGTGACGTAGTTCATCGCGTTGCGGCGGTTGGCGGCAATTCGATCGACGATGTCCTGCAGCAGCACGATCGCGTGCGAGCGGTGGTAGGACTCGACCTCGGCAAGCTGCATCCGCGCCTGAAGGCCCGCCACGCCGAGCAGCCCGATGGTGAGGATCACGATCGTAATTAGCACCTCGATCATGGTGACACCGCGTATCCTGGGGCGGTTTGCGCGGATCATCAGCACGCTCCCTTCTTTGAGGCGGGCCGGCCGCCCAGGTCGATCTCGATGCAGCGGTTATGCGACGCCTGGCCGCCGTTGGCCATGAGGCTGAGCGAGGTAGAGCCCGTCGTCAGACGGCCGGCACCGTTGAAGGTGATGGAGCCCGGACCGGCAATGATCACCTGGGCGAACCTGTCCTGTTGCCGCACCGTCTCACCGCCCGAATCCGTGATCGTCCAGCCGTTGGCCCAGTTTCCGCCGGCGGGGGTCACGGTCACGGTGGTGTTGCGGGTGATCGCTTCGCTGCGCGCCACGAGCAGGTGCGAGAAAAGATCGAAGCTCGCTGTCTTGACGGCCTGGGAGAGGATGATCTCCTTGAAGCCCGGCGCTGCGAGCCCGACGAGAATTGCCAGCACGGCGACCGCCAGCATGGTTTCCGTGATCGTGAACCCGAGCGCGGCGCGCTGTGCGCGCACGGTGCTGCAGGGACGTCGCTGAAGTGTCGGGATCCGCGCCATCATTTCCACCCTGGCTGGCCGTTGCGCGTTTTTGCGCCGGCGCTGTCGAGCGTCAACGGACCATCCGGTACCTGTTTCGAGCCGGCCACGGGTGTTGCGACCAGCGTGAAGGACGGCGGCAAGGTCGGGGCCGCAGGATTGATCGTAATCGTGTAGAAAGGCGCCACATCCGTCGGCACGGTCATGTTGAGCGCAGCGACCGCGCCCGCGCCGACGGCATACTGCCGGGCGTCGAGCATGTATTGCTGCTGCCGGGTCGCGATGTCCGAGAGAAAGTTCTGCGCGGCGCTGCGGCGGCCTTTCCGCAGATGGTCCTCGTAGGACGGATAGGCGATCATCGCCAGGATCGCGACGATCACGACGACGATCATCAGCTCGATGATGGTGAAACCCGCGGATTTCAGCGCGCCACCGGATGAGTGCGGGCGACCTCGGGACAGTGGCGTTCGATGATTGCGATCCGGCCCGCACACGCGCGCAAGGCGAGTGCTCATCGCGCTCCCCGCGAGCCAGATTACGGGCGACGCATCGCGTCGTGTTGCACTCACGTTTGTCCCCCCGGACAAGTGATGGACTTCGCACAGGAGCGCGACCCCCCGGTCAACGCTCGCGTGCTACATGTTTTCGTTTAAGAATCTAGCAAATAGCGTGCAAATTCTGCTGTGAACTACTGGACAGAAAAGGCAATTTTTTGGCCGTGAACAATGCGGCGTTTTGATGCTCGTCGTGTGAACGATCTGACGTTTTCTCGGCTCTCTCGCGTGATCTAGTTCCCGTTGTCGCGCACCGGCATGACACCATCAAAAGGCGCTGATCGGCGCGTGATTCAGAGCACGAAATGCGAGCGGGTTTGGTGACCGCGAAGTTGCGCTACGAGGCAGGATGTGCCGTCCTGCGTCACGGTCAGTCAGGCACGCTCGCGCAGGGATAGCCGCGGCCGTAGGCGATCTCGACCCACATGTAGCTCTTCACCGGGCCGTGCTTGTCTCGCGCGGGCCTGAATTTCATTCCGCGCATGCTGGCGACCGCGCTCTGCTCGAACGCCGGCGCCGAGCACACGACATCGACGTGATCCAGGCCGCCGCGCTCGTTGATGAGGATCTGCAGCAGCACCGCACCGCCACGTTCCGCCTTCTTGCCGGCAGGGTAGATGGGCTTCGGCTCGGCAAGCGGGCGCGACTGGGTCACGAGACGCGGCGCGTTGAAATAGATGTAGCGCGACCCCCTCGATTCGAGCACCTCATCCGGATTCTTCGGCTGGCCCGAGAGAAGAAATACGTTGATGGCAATCTTTTTCGAAGCCGGCTGCGTCGCGGGGCTACCGCCAGCGGATGCCGCAGGCTCTCGACCCTGAGCCACCTGGGTGAGGATCGCGGGGCCATCCAGCGGCGCCGCGGTTCCCGGCAGGCACGGCGCCACGGCGATGAACGCAAATAGCGCCGCCGACAATTGAACCGTGGCCCGACGCCCCGGCCCTCTTTCAACCCTGAGAGTGAAAGCTCTCATCACGGGTAATGCCCCAAAAAAGCGGGCAACCTGTCCGGTTGCCCGCAAATATGCCTTTTCGATTCCGTGGCTAGTAGATCAGCTCGCGCCACGAGACCCGCTTGCCAATCGAGCCGCCCGCGCCGGGGTTGATACCGCCCACCGTCTTCTTGCCGGTGACGTCGATCGCGCTGTACTTCAATTGGCCGCTCGGCAGGCGGAAGACGACGGCGCCTGCAATGAGCGCGTTGCCCAGCTTGGTGCCGACGATCTGCTGGGAGGCCGAAGCCACGTACGAGCCCGATTGGTAGTCGAACTGGTATATGAAGCTGTTCCCGCCCGCCGAGCACGGCTGCGAGTTCGGCTCGTTAGCTGGAACGAGCAGTACACCGCGCACGAGCTGCGGATCGATGTTGACGCGTTCCCCCGGGGACTGGTTAAGGGGATTCAGATCCACGTACCAGCCGTTCTGCAGCGTCCAGTCGACCGGGTTGTTCGATACCGAGCGGTTTGTCGGATCGACGACGATCAGGGTCTGCTGCACGAGATTTGCCGCAGGCAGCCTCAGGTTGCCGAGATCGGCTCCGGTGTCCTTGAAGCCGTAGACCGTCTGCTGGTAAGCGCGCGCTTCTGGCGGGCTGAGCGTCAGCGGATCGGGCAAGTCGGATGACCCGAGGAGGCGGCCGGTGCCGACGTATATTGCGTTGAACCCGGCCGTAAAGCGCGTCACCTCCACGCGCGTCGTCACGGACTGCGGCCTGGGCGGAGAGCTACCGTCGAAGAGTTGCGCGATGCGCTGGAAACTCATGTTCGTCATGTCTAGACGCCAGACATTGCCGAGCAGGTCGCCGCCGTAGACCAGAGTCGTCGTGTTGTCGACCGCGAAATTGGTGGCGAAGCCGGTGAGCTGGGCAAGCCCGCTCGGCGTGGTGGTATCGCCCACGCCGGTGCTCACGTCCTGGAGGATGGCCCCAGTCTCGATGTCGATGACGAAGACATGGCCCGTACCGTCGCCCGGCGTGATGTTGTTGTAGCCGGATGAGACGATCGCCACCCACGTTCCGTCCTTTGCCCACTTGGTGACGATCGGATCGCCGTAGGTGAAGCCGATGTTGGCATCCGTGGAGGTGCAGCCCAGCGCCGGGTCCGCGCATACTTCCCACAGACCCTTCGGGTTGAAGGGATCGGTGATGTCAATCGCGAAGTAGCCGCGTCCACCGCTCCTGAAGCCGCTCACCAGCACCGTTCTCCACGTGTTGTCGCTCTTGAAGAACACGTCCATCACGGCCGGTGAGCCGTCCACGAAGAAGCGGTGCTTGACGTCGTAGTTGCTGACCGCGAGCTTGTGCATCTCCGGCATGATGGCGCGCGGGACATAGGCCCACAGCTCCTGCCCGGTGCTGCCGTTGAAGGCATGCAGCATGCCGTCGTTGGCGCCGACGTAGAGGGCGCCCTGGCGGCCCTGGTTTGCGACCTTGAACGAGTTGTAGTCCGGGGTCACCGGATCCGCATACTGCAGGATCGGGGCCGCCACGAACGCCGGTTTCGAAGTCACGGTGTCGCCCAGCACGCTCTGGCGGGTCCGATAGACGTTGTCGTTTCCGCTCTGGCCGCGCAGCCAGTTGACGAGGTTGTTGCCGTTGTCGACCTGCGCTTGTTCTGCAGGCGCCATCGGCGCGCACTGCGGAAGGGCCGCGCACTTGTTGTCGAAGAAAGCCTTTTCCTGGGCGGTCATGTTTGCGTGTGCGAATGATTTCAGCTTGTTCGCGCCGCTCGGGTCGAACATGACGATGTTGCGGGAGTCGGTGGTGGCCGTAACGCGGGCATTCAACTGAGCACCGGCGGCCCACACGTTGCCGGGAATCGTGTTTCCCGTGGCCGTGTCGATCTCCTCCGCCACGATTTCCCCGTCCCACAGCTGCGTGCGGTAGGTCGAGCTGTAGAGGAAGTTGTCGCTTGGCGTGATGTTGGGCGTGCTGGTGGCCGAAGCGGCGCCTGAGCCGGTCTGGCTCTGGATCGCGGACAGAGCGCTTGCGAGACCGCTCTGCAGCGATGCGGGATCCTTGGTGCTGAAGTAGCGGCCACGGCCGTTCACCGCTGCATGCCACAGGTCGTCGAGCGCCGAGGGGCTGTCCTGCTGTGCCTGCGGCCAATTACACGTCCCGGTGGTCCACGAGCAGCCCGAGGGATCGCCGGCCTTGATCTTGGCAAAATCACCCGTAGTCGCGGTCTCGTAATCAGCGCGGAAATCCATCAGCCCGTCGAGCCCGAGCCCCAGGGTGAAGGTCACCAGATGCTGGTGCGCTGCCGAGTCCTTGGCGTTCGTCGGCACGTTGTCCAGCGCTACCGGCCCCGTTGTGCGCAGGTCGGTCTTGTAGTAGTACATCGCTACGTCTGCGAGCGTTTCGGACGAGCCGGCGCTCGAGCCGGCAGTGCCTCCGAGATTGCCGTCGTATGCGCCCGCGGCGCGCGTTGAAAAGCCCGCGTCCACATTGTCCTGGTTGCCGATCGAGCCTCCGGTGAGGTTCTGGCCTGCGCTGCTGTTCCAGTAGCCGTCCGTCGTGAGGATCGTGAAGTTCTGCTGGCAGCTGTACTGCATGGGATCGTCGGGCATGAAGCTGTTGATGCCGTCTGTCTTGCCGGCGTAGTGGCGCCCGACGCGGGAGAGGGCCAGGCGCAGCGGCGTCGAGCCCGAGGCGGTCTGGCTGTAGAACTTGGAGTACCACGCCTGTTTGTGCGTGGGGGTGAACTTGTCGACTTTCAGATACTGGCCGCTGCCGCTCGCGTTGATGGTGAGAAAGCCGATGCGGTAGCGGTCATCCATGATGGAAAACGCGCGCCCGGCAGCGGATTTCATGGCCAGCATGCGATCGCGATAGTACGAGTACCAGTTCGCGAAGTTCTGCAGCTCCTCCGCGTAGGTGCAGTTGGGCGCCCCTACGCAATCGCCGCGGTTGGGCCGGTTGTTGAAGGTCCCCGAGGAAACAATGTCGGTGCGCTTGATCTTGCCCAGGCGCGGGTAACGGTAGGTCGAGCTCCACTTGGCCCGGCAGAACACCCCGCTCGCGTCGCCGCCGGAGACCGCGGCCTGTGTCGCGGCACTATCGGTACCGCTGCGCCGCCGACACCAGCGGAGCGGCGCAGGTACGGCGTGTGTGGCAGTCGGCGTGTCCAAGAGCATGCAGATCGTCAGGTTCTGGTCGCTGCAGTGCTCGCGCGGAGGGATCTCGTAAAAGTACGGATTGCCTTCGTTTCGGGGTACCGCGAAACGGAACGTGGTCGTGGGAAGTCCGCCGGACATGTCGCTGCCGGAGCTGCCGTCGTTATAGATGAACGGATTTGGCGTATCGATGCCATTGCGCCGGCATACGCTGGTATCCTGCCGCTCCGACGAGGTGGGATCGCTCTTGGTGCAGAAGTAGAGCTCGGTCCAGGAATTGAGGAGATTCCTGGTGCTCGTCGAGCTGCTGTCATAGGGATTGTTTCTGGCGGCGCTCGGGACGGTGTTGCCGAGGCTGACGCCGAGATCGTCGACCCCCGGGGTATAAGTGCGCTGCGGATTGTAGTAGATCGTGTTGAACGGCGCCGCGTAGAACGGCGGATGCCCGGCGGTGCAGCTCCTGTCCGCGACGTTGCAACTGCTGGAGCTGCACTGCTTGCAGGTGTCGCTGTTGTCCACCTCGTCCGGCATGAAATCGCGCGCCATACTGCCCGAGTCGTCGAGCACGAACATGAGGTTGGGCAGCACCGTCACGCTGGGCGCGGTGCCGAGCGGCGCCGGCGCGAGGTCGGTTTGGGCCGCCCCCGCCGGCGTGGCTACAACTAGAAAAGCTGCAAAGAGAAGAGTCGTTCCTAGTCCAAATGAGACGTGTCTCATAAACCCCCCCGGGTTTGATGATCCATATCAAAGCGCGATGGCGACCATGGTCTGAACGTAGCTGGTAGTGTTGCGCGGCCCCTGCGTGCGCACCGTGATGCGATAGAAGACTTTCGGGTCTTCCAGGTATCCCGGTGCGCCAACGGCGAAGCTGTCGCCCTGTGCCGGTGGCGGCGCCGTATTGCTCGCGCTGGTCAGCGCGCATTGCTGGGCGGTACCGGTTGCGCAGGTCCCGTTGTAGGCCGTGTCCGGACAGTTGCACAGACGATGAACGAGATAAGTCGTTGTATTGCCGGCCGCATCGGTGCCGATGCTTATCGCGCTGGCCCACGTCAGCGGATCGTTCCAGTCGGGCTCGGCGCCCGGGCGCGAAGAGTAGTAGCCGGAGCCGAGATTGGTATTCGCCAGCACCGCGCGGTTGGCGAGCAGCCACTGGTAGGCCTGCTCGACGCCGTTGTCCGACGATTGGATGGTTGACTGCTTGAAGGCGAGGTTGCCCGCGATCAGCGTGGCGGTATCCACCGAGCGCATGATCGCGATGCCGGCGAGCGTCATGGCGACCAGCACGATGAGCGCGATGAAGAGCACGGTGCCGCGCTGCCGCGCGGCGCGTATGCGACTCGCGATCGAGATGCGACGCCGCGCGGTCACACTGAACCCTGAGCCGGAGCGTTTCATTACGGCCTCCATATCATGTTGCGAACGGGGACTACCGTATGAAATACCTTGTAGCGGTAGTGGCGTTCCTCAGCGGTGGGTGTCCAGATTGGCCCAACTGTCGTCGGCGCGACCGCCGAGTCGGGCCAGAGCTTGATCGCGCCGACGGGTGTGACCTCCGTCTTCTCGTACAGACCCGAGCGCGCTATGACGCCGATACGAACGGCCAGTATGGTCGCCCAATCGGCGGCGGTTACCGGGTTGAACTCATCGAATACATCGATGATGCCGTCGCCGTTCGTGTCCCGGCCGTACTGGGCCTG
>DASPGR010000353.1:0-2117 GCA_035620515.1 Burkholderiales bacterium
GGAAAAATACTACACCGCGCGCGGGTCAAGATGTTAAACTCCGACGCATAAAAAAAGGGGCAACCGCCCGGCCGAGGAATGGAAGACAAAAAGCTCGTTAAATTCGACGGACGCCTCGTTTTTATCGGGTTCGGCTCGGTAGGTCAGGGTACTCTCCCGCTCATCCTGCGGCATCTCGACATGCCGCGCGAACGCGTCACGATCGTCACCGCCGACGATCGCGGCCGCAAGGAAGCGGCCGAGTACGGCATCCAGTTCATGATCAAGCCGCTGCGCCTCGACAACTACGTGAGGCAGCTGGAGCCCCTGCTCGGCAAAGGCGATTTCCTGCTCAACCTTTCGGTCGACGTCTCCAGCGCCGCGCTGATCGAGTACTGCCTTCGGCGCGGCGTCATGTACCTCGACACTTGTATCGAGCCCTGGCACGGCATGTACACCGACGGCTCGCTGCCGCCGAGCCGGCGCTCCAACTACGGCCTGCGCGAAGCCGTGCTCGCGATGCGCAAGAAGTACCCCAAGGCCGCAACGGTCGTTCCCACGCATGGCGCGAACCCGGGACTCATCTCTCACTGGGTCAAGCAGGGCCTGGTCAACGTGGCCCAGGACGTGCTGGATGACGTGAAGATTCCCAGGACCCGGCGCGACTGGGCCCGGCTCGCGATGAGGCTGGGCATCAAGGCGATTCATTGCGCCGAGCGCGACACCCAGGTCGCGGAGCCGCGCAAGCAGCGGTTCGAGTTCGCCAACACCTGGTCGGTCGACGGATTCGTGAGCGAGGGGCGTCAGCCTTCGGAGCTCGGCTGGGGCACGCACGAGAAGCACTTTCCCGCCGACGGGCACCGCCACGACTACGGGTGCGACGCCGCGATCTATCTCGCGCGGCCGGGCATGTCGGTGAAAGTTCGCTCCTGGACGCCAAGTGAAGGGCCTTACCAGGGATTTCTGATCACCCATGGCGAGGCGATATCGATCGCCGATTACCTGACCGTGCGCGATAAGCGCAAGGCGGTTTATCGGCCCACCTGTCACTACGCCTATCACCCATGCGACGACGCCGTGCTCTCAAACCACGAGATCGCAGGCAAGAACTGGGTGCTGCAGCCGAAATGGCGGATCTTCATGGACGAGATCTTCGAGGGCGTGGACGAGCTTGGCGCCCTGCTAATGGGGCACGCCAGGAACGCCTACTGGTTCGGCTCGAGGCTCTCGATCGATCAGGCGCGCAAGCTCGCACCGTACAACAACGCGACCAGCCTGCAAGTCGCTGCCGGTGTCCTGGGCGGGATGGTCTGGGCCATGGAAAATCCCGAGTCCGGCATCGTGGAGCCGGATGATCTCGACTACCGACGGGTGCTCGACGTCGCAGATCCCTACCTCGGGGAGATCGTCGGGGAATATACGGACTGGACGCCGCTCAAGGACCGCGGGTGGCTGTTCGAGGAGGACGTCGACCGCAGCGACGCGTGGCAGTTCAAGAACATCCGCGTCACCTGACTCGCCGGGTCCCGGCAGTTAAATCATTTTGCAGTTACATTGTGTCGAGGTTTCAATGATCGCGGTGATCTTTGAAGTCATTCCGGCTCCCGGGCGAAAGAAGGACTATCTCGATCTGGCCGAGAAGCTCCGCCCCGAAATCGAGAAGCACGACGGGTTTGTCTCGATAGAGCGTTTCCAGAGCCTTACGAACGCGGGAAAGATGCTCTCGCTCTCGATCTGGCGCGACGAGGAGGCTGTGGCGCGCTGGCGGAAGCTCGAGGGGCATCGGGCTGCGCAGGCGAAGGGGCGGGCGGGCATCTTTGCCGACTACCGGCTGCGCGTTGCGACGGTCGTTCGCGACTACGGAATGTTCGAGCGCGGTGAGGCGCCGACGGACAGCCGCGCCATTCACGATGCCAGGAAGGTGGCCGGCGACCCGTGACCGGTGATTCCCACGATCTCACCGAGCCCTCGCAGTGGGTCGTGCGATGGGCGGATCGGGTGCCCGCTGGCGGGCGTGTGCTCGACGTCGCGTGCGGACGCGGGCGGCACGCGCGGCTGTTCGCGGCCCGCGGCCACGAGGTGGAAGCGGTCGACCGGGACCCTGCCGTGCTCTCGTGGCTCGCCGGGGTCGCGAAGGT
>DASPGR010000354.1:0-8985 GCA_035620515.1 Burkholderiales bacterium
GCTACATCAGCCAGGCTGACAAGGGCGACCTGGTCATCGGCGCGGGCATCGACGCGTACGCGGGCTACGGCCAGCGCGGCAGCTTTTCCATCATCGAGGGCACGCTCGCCGCGATCGTCGAGCTTTTCCCGCACTTCAGCCGCGTGCGTATGAACCGGCAGTGGGCCGGCATCGTCGACGTCGCGCCCGACGCGTGCCCGATCATCGGGCTCATGCCCGTGAAGGGCCTTTACTTCAACTGCGGCTGGGGCACCGGGGGCTTCAAGGCGACGCCGGGCTCGGGGTGGGTGTTCGCGCACACCATCGCGAAGGACCAGCCGCACGAGCTGAACGCTGCCTTCTCGCTCGAGCGCTTCACCACCGGCCACCTCATCGACGAGCACGGCGCGGCCGCCGTGGCGCACTGAGATGCTGATCATCACCTGTCCCTGGTGCGGTCCGCGCGACCAGACCGAGTTCTCCTACGGTGGCGAGGCGCACATCGTGCGGCCGCCGAATCCCGACGCGCTCACCGACGCGCAGTGGGCGGACTACCTCTTCATGCGCAAGAACCCCAAGGGCCGCCACCTCGAGCAGTGGGGCCACACCTACGGGTGCCGCCGCTGGTTCAACGTCGAGCGCGACACCGTCACCTACCGCATCAAATCGGTCTACAAGCCGGGCGAGAAGCTCGAGGGCGAATCGTGAGCGGCCGCACGCCCGACGGCGGGCGCATCGACCGCTCGCGCCCGCTTTCCTTCACCTTCAACGGCCGCACCTACCAGGGGTTCGCCGGCGACACGCTCGCCTCGGCCCTGCTCGCCAATGGCGTGAAGGTGCTCGCGCGCAGCTGGAAGTACCATCGGCCGCGCGGGATCGTCGCCGCGGGCGTGGAGGAGCCCAACGCGATCGTCCAGCTGGAAACGGGCGCACACACCGTGCCCAATGCGCGCGCGACCGAGGTCGCGCTCTACGACGGGCTCGTGGCGCGGAGCGTCAATTGCTGGCCGGGGCCGGCGCTCGACCTGATGTCGGTGGTGCGGCCCTTTTCGGCGCTGATGCCGGCGGGCTTCTACTACAAGACGTTCATGTGGCCGAAGAGTCTTTGGATGAAGTACGAGCACTTCATCCGCAGGGCTTCCGGCCTGGGCGAGGCGCCGGCGCAACCGGATGCGGATACCTACGACAAGACGCATGCGTACTGCGATGTGCTGATCGCGGGCGGTGGGCCCACGGGACTTTCGGCCGCGCTCGCCGCGGGCCGCGCCGGCGCGCGCGTGATCATCGCCGAGGAGCAGGCCGAGCTCGGCGGTTCACTGCTCTCGAAGGCGCCCCGGACGTCGACGCGCATCGATCGCGAAACGCCCTCGGTATGGCTCGAGAAGGCGCTGGACGAGCTTCGCGCGATGCCAAACGTGCGCATGCTTGCGCGCAGCACCGTGTTCGGCTACTACGACGAGAACTACCTCACGATCGCCGAGCGCCGCACCGACCACCTACCGCCGCGCGACCGCAAGGGCAGCCGCGAGCGCGTCTGGCGCGTGCGCGCGAAGCAGGTCGTGCTCGCCACCGGCGCCATGGAGCGGCCGCTCGTGTTCGGCAACAACGACCGTCCGGGCGTGATGCTAGCTTCGGCCGCGCGGACCTACGTCAACCGCTACGGCGTCCAGCTCGCCTCGAGCGCGGTTGTGTTCACCAACAACGATGCCGCCTACCGCGTCGCGCTCGACCTCGCGCGCGCCGCCATTCGCGTCGCGGCGATCGTCGATTCGCGGACCGCACCCTCCGGTGCGCTGCCGCGACAGGTTCGCGACGCCGGCATCGACATCATCGACAACGCCGTGGTCGTCGATACGCGTGGCGGGCGTGAGCTCACGGGCGTGACGGTGATGGGGCGTTCGGGTGAGGCGCTGACCGGCCCGGCACGCGTGATCGATTGCGATCTGCTCGCCGAGTCGGGCGGCTTCAGTCCGGTCGTGCACCTGCACGCCCAATCCGGGGCCAGGCCCCGCTTCGACGAGGCGCGCGCGTGCTTCGTGCCCGGCGCCTCGGTGCAGCAGGAGCGCAGTGCCGGCGGCTGCAACGGCGTCTTCACGCTGGTCGCCTGCATGGCCGAGGGCACTGCCGCGGGCGCGCAGGCCGCGCGGCTCGCAGGCTTCGGTGGTGCGCCCGCGGTTCCACCCGACGTCGTGAACGACGGCCCGACCGACCTCGCGCTCGAGCCGCTGTGGCTGGTGCCCTCGCCGGAGGGCGAGGGCCGCGGACCGAAGCAGTTCGTGGATTTGCAGAACGACGTCGCGGCGGCGGACATCATGCTCGCCGCCCGCGAGGGCTACCGATCGATCGAGCACGTGAAGCGCTACACGGCGCTCGGCTTCGGCACCGACCAGGGCAAGCTCGGCAACATCAATGGCATGGCGATCCTCGCGCGGGCGCTCGGGCAGGATCTCGCCTCCACCGGAACGACGACCTTCCGTCCCAACTACACGCCGGTCACCTTCGGCGCTATCGCGGGCCGCGAGCTGGGCGACCTCTTCGACCCGATCCGCAAGACCGCGCTGCACGAGTGGCACGTCGAGCACGGCGCCGAGTTCGAGAACGTCGGGCAGTGGAAGCGCCCGTGGTATTTCCCGAAGGCGGGCGAGACGATGCACCAGGCGGTGCGCCGCGAATGCATCGCCGCGCGGAACGGCGTGGCGATGATGGACGCGTCCACTCTCGGCAAGATCGACATCAAGGGACCCGATGCGGCGAGGTTCCTGAACCTCGTCTACACGAATGCGTGGCTCAAGCTGGGCGTGGGCCGCTGCCGCTATGGCCTGATGCTGGACGAGAACGGCATGGTGATGGACGACGGCGTGACCACTCGGCTCGGCGAAAACCATTTCCTGATGACGACGACCACGGGCGGCGCGGGTCGCGTCACGGCGTGGCTGGAGAAGTGGCTGCAGACCGAGTGGCCGCATCTCAAGGTTTATCTCACCTCGGTGACGGACCATTGGGTCACCGCGGCCGTCGTGGGACCGAAGTGCCGCGAGGTGCTGAAGGTCGTCTGCAACGACATCGATTTCTCGCCGGCGGCGTTTCCGTTCATGTCGTACCGCGCGGGAACCGTCGCGGGTGTGGCCGCGCGCGTGATGCGCATCAGCTTCTCGGGTGAACTCGCCTACGAGGTGAACGTGCCCGCGAACGCGGCGCGCCACGTGTGGGAGGCGCTGATGGCCGCGGGCGCGCCGTACGAGATCACGCCGTACGGCACCGAGACGATGCACGTGTTGCGCGCGGAGAAGGGCTACATCATCGTGGGGCAGGACACCGACGGCTCGGTCACGCCGATCGATCTGCGCATGGACTGGATCGTCTCCAAGGACAAGGACTTCATCGGGCGACGGTCGCTTTTTCGCTCCGACACCGCGCGCACGGACCGCAAGCAGCTCGTGGGTCTCCTCACCGAAGAGCCGAACGTGGTGCTGCCGGAGGGCGCGCAGCTGGTGACCGATCCCAAGGCGCCGATTCCGGTGCCGATGGTGGGCCATGTGACTTCGAGCTACGACAGCGCCGCGCTTGGGCGGTCCATCGCGCTCGCGCTCGTGAAGGGCGGCGCCTCGCGCATGGGCGAGGTGCTGCACGCGCCGCTCGCCGACGGGCGCGTAATCCGCGCGCGCGTCGCAAGTCCCGTTTTCCTCGATCCGGAAGGAGCGCGCCAAAATGCCTGAGGGAATCCGCATCGAAAGCCCGCTGGTTCGCTGGCGGCTGGAAGGCGCCCGCAAGAGCCGCGCCGGCATCGTGGCCACCGAGCGGCCGTTCCTCGGCCACATCAACCTACGTGGCGACGCGGCCGATGCCCGCTTCGCCTCGACGGTCGAGCGGGTGCTCGGGGTCCCATTGCCCACGACACCGAATACGGTCGCCACGGGCCGCGAGGGCGTGGTCTACTGGCTCGGCCCGGACGAGTGGTTGCTGGTGACGTCCGGCGAGCGCGAGGGCTTGGTGGCTTCGACGCTGCGCGACGCGCTGGGCGACGTCTTCTCTTCCGTGACGGAGATCGGCAGTGGCCAGACGCTGATCGTGCTGGACGCCCCGACGGTCCGCGACCTGCTGGCGAAGGAGTGCCCGTTCGACCTCACCGCGCCGTCCTTCGCGCCCGGCGCCTGCGCGCAGACGCGCCTGGCGAAAGCGGCGGTGCTGCTCCGACCACTCGAAGGCGACGCGATGGAGCTCATCGTCCGCCGCAGCTTCGCCGATTACCTCTGGACCTGGCTCGCCGACGCTACCGCTGAATAATTGGCGTCAGAGCGCGTGCCCATTTTCATCGTCCCCCCAGAGATGTGGAAACGGTCGACGAGGCGTTGGCGGAATCCCTTTCCGCAAGCGACCCACCTTCCGTCCTCGTGAGCTGAGCTTTGTGGCCGTATTGATCCTCGCACGGGGCGCATGGACCGCGGGACACCAAACGCGGTCGCGCGGCGCGGTTCCTGTAACTTGGCGCTGTGCTGAAAGTGTGCTGTTGGAATAATTTGGCTAGAGTAGGGAGGAGGTGGGGTAAGTGGTTGGCTGGCCCTGTGCACTCCCTGTTGTATTAACCACTTACCGCCGCTACTCTCTGCCTGTCACGCCGGGGGTCGCGGGTTCGAGTCCCGTCCGCTCCGCCAGACCTTTCAAGCAGTTACGCCAAACCTCAGACTGCAAGTTCAGCGCACTGTGTCGAAAGTGTGCTCGGCGCGGCAAAAACCCTAATCGCTTCCTCCGCTTGCTTCTCCGCAGCGCGCACAGCCGCTGCAGCTTTCCACTGCTCCGCGAGTTTTTCGGCGATGGGCCGTAGGTCTTCGATGAAGAGGTGGGTGTAGTTGTCCATGGCACCCAGTCCCCTCACCGACCACCCACCAAGCCGCGCCCGCATCTCGGCGCTCACGCCCGCCTGTGCCAACCACGACTTGCCCGCAATGGCGCATCGTGTGGAAGGACACTCCGGGCAGGTTCGCCGCCGCACGAGCGGCCCGCCAAGTCTTCGTCAGGACTTGCGTGATCCTCTCGCCCCGGTAGTGGAAGACCCACTCGGGGTGGCGATCCTTGGCAGCGTAGCGCCGCTTCAGAACCTCCAAGGCGACTGAGTTGAGCGGGACGTAGATCGGCTTGCCGGTCTTCGTCATCCGGCCAGCGATCTGCACGGCTCGCTTGTCCCAGTCCACCATGGACCACGAGGCCAACCTGAAGTTATCCGGTTGTCGCGTCGCCGCAGCGTCGCGAGTTGGCTGGTGCTACTTTCTTCGCCACCTCACGCGCCACTTCATGCCCCACCGAAGGAGCACTTCACGCTCCGCTTCACGTCCACCGTCCGCGACACGGTCCACTGCCACGGACCAATGATCACTTCCCAGTCCCGCGCGCCGAGTCGCGTCACGCTGAACCAAGACGCGGGCTTTGCGCCGTAAACATGAGCGTACTGCAGGCGGCATACGTCGACTCCAAGCAGCTTCTGAACGCATTGCTGAACGCAGTGCTGAAGCATGGCCTTCCTCCTCCCTTGGTTGAGCCGCGCTGTGCACCGTTGCAACAGTCGGCGAATTCACCGTATCAGGGAAACAAGCGGAGCAGGAAGAAGACCGGATTTCGCGGTCACACTTGTGCGCCCCGAGCGTGAGGGTAGCGCTGCCCCCGGTGGCGCTGCTGGTGGACGCGAGGCGGCGCTGCTAGTACTTGCGGCCGGCCGGTCTCTTCCTAAGATGCGTCCTAGGCCCCCGTCTGTGACGGCTGCTCCCTCCTAAGGGACGGCATAGGCCCCGGGTCACCGTGTGTTCGGGCAGGGGGCACGGGGGGAACTCGCGCGCTCGAGCAGTCAGTACCGTCTCGAAAATTTGTGGGGTATTTTGGCTCCAACATGCGTAATTGGCGGATAAGCGCATGCGTTCCTCAAAAGACCTTAGATCGCAAAACGTCTTTAAAGAAAGCGCGCCACTCCCAATTCAATTGCGAGATGCCCTCAGCGATTGCCATAAGCGTTTTGTCGTCTCTCGGCTCCAGAGATACCTTTAACACGCGCTTCGCCGTCATCTTGCTCCTGTGTGGAGGTTCTGTACTGCCCTCTCTCCTAGGCATCCAAGTTGCGTGGACGATCTCATTGCGTTGCCCTCTAAGCGTATCGGCGCGGTTACAGAGCTTTTCAAGCGCAAGAAATTGCGTCTCGGTCACCTTGCCCCATTGTTCAGCTACGCTAGCAAGCGACAAGATCGCATTGACCCGGGAGACGTTCCCCATCTCCGCAGAGAGACAGTGAGACCGTCTCCAAGATAGATCGCCCCAGCTGTTATAGAGGAAATGAAGTAGTGCGGATTCCATTACCAGTTCGAACTCTGCCCACTCGGCTGCTATCAAGCCGATTAGCCGATAGTGTTCATCTGAAAGGCCATCCCGTGAGAAAAAGTAGGGCTTCTTCATCCTCTCCCCCAAAGAAGAGAAAGAAACACTCTACTGAACTCGCGGTACGCTTCAAGGACGCGCTACGGAATCCTTAGTGCACTGCCGAAGGATTTAGGCTACGGCGGGGGGGACGAAGTTCACAGGCCCGTCGAGTCGCATTGACCCACAGCGGCGCTCGCGCGCATCATCCTCACAAGGGGGAAGGACCATGGCGCTGCGGTTTCGTCGTTCGTTTCGGATCGCGCCCGGTATTCGCATGAACGTCACCGGAAGCGGAGCGAGCCTGTCCGTAGGCCCGCGCGGCTCTTCGGTCACCTTCGGCCGTCGAGGCACATTCTTCAACGCTGGTTTTCCAGGCACGGGTTTTTCGTCCCGTACCCGCCTTGATTCCCCCGCCGGCGTCCGAAGACACCCGACGAAGCCAAACACCGTCACTGTGGAAGGAACGGTAAGAATCGACCAAGATGCTGGAACCATTTCCTTCTTGGATTCTGCCGGCAACCCAATGCCGCCTGAGTGGGTTGCTAGGGCCAAGCGCCAGCAGGGCGACAAGATACGCGCGGCCATCGAAAGGGCTTGTGACAACATCAATGCGAGGATCGAATCCCTAGCAGCTATTCACGTACACACGCCAGCGCCACATGAGCGACTCCGCTATGAGTTGCAGAAGTACTCCGAGTCGCGTCCCGAGGAACCAATGATGGCTCCCCACGGTTTCCTTGGATGGCTTTTCAAATCTACCCGAGCGCGCATCGATGCTGAGAACGCCTCACGGCAATCTAAGTTTCAAGCCGCAGTCGTAAAGTGGAAGGCTGCAAAAGCGGCCTTTGAGGAATCAGAGTGGCGTCGCAAAGTGCTTCTTGAGGAGCGCGTTCTAACCGACGTGGACGCAATGGAGGAGGTACTGGAGGGTTCACTTCAGGGAATTGAGTGGCCTCGTGAAACTATCGTATCGGCGGAGGTGGATGAAGCAGGACGTTTGGTCTTGCTGGACGTCGATCTGCCTGAGATCGAAGACATGCCAAAGACGACGGCGAGCGTCCCTGGGAAGGGATACAAGCTGAACGTCAAAGAAATGTCTCCGGCGAAACTTCAGAAGCTGTACATGCAGCACGTCCACGGCATCGGCTTTCGCATCATTGGCGAAGTGTTTGCCGTTTTGCCGAAGTCAGAGGAGGTTGTCCTCTCCGCTTTCAGCCAGAGGGCCGACAAGGCTACAGGGGAGGTGAGAGATGAATACCTCTACTCCGTCCGCGTCACACGCGAGCAGTGGGCAAAGATTAGTTTCGACAACCTGCAAGGACTGGACGTCATTGCGGCGCTGGAGCGTTTCGAATTGCGCCGGGACATGAGCAAGACAGGCATCTTTCAGGCTGTGCAGCCACTACTTGTTTCCAGTGCGACAGTGAGAGCAGAGCCATCTGTGGGAGAAAGCAATACTCCACGCGCCGTGTAGGTGGATTCAAAGCAACTCGCAGTGCCACTCTTGCACCACCGAGAAGTCCCCATTAGCTGACTCCACGCGCTCATAGCCGCGCAGCCGAAAGGCCAGCGTAGAGAACCCCACGAGCGCCGGTTCATAGAGGTCCGGTATGGCGGCCGGAGCGATGGGGTCAAGTGGCCTGAGGGTGGCGACGAGGTAGCTCTCGTTCCCGACATTCACCGAGTGGGTGATCACGTCGCCCACATGGCGCGGGCCATTCACGACATCTCGCCACGCCAAGCGGTGACCGCGTCGGCGTAAGAGACAAACCTTGAACTTCACGGCCAGTAGGGAGAGTGGACGTACTGAATGCGTATACAGTATCATTATGTCCGACTGCCAAGAACACGATTTTTGGCGATTGCCGCCCATCCTCGTGCGCTGGCTTCTCAGCGCATGGCTGCTTGCTGCCTGGTCCGCCTACGCCGATTCCTTCGAGGGGAAGGTCGTCCATGTCACGGACGGAGACACGCTCACTGTCCTAGTGCAGCGAAAGCAAATCAGAGTGCGGTTGGTCGAGATAGATGCGCCGGAGAGTAAGCAGCACTTCGGCAGGCGCTCGCAGCAGTCGCTCAGGCGGAGGCTAGGCAGCGACTAAGCGCCATGGCGTCGTCGCACTTCGATCTTCCCTTTATTGCGAAGCATTGGCACAGCCGCATTGGCTTCTTCGCTGTGCTGTCGGCGCTTCTGATTGCCGAGGTTTCGCTTCTGAAATCGCAACCGCTTGTGCTGCTCGGCGTCGCAAGCGTATCGGCCCTCATTGTTGAGTTGATTTGGCGATTTGGTCGTGCCCTGCCACGAACGAAGCGCGGCAAGGTCGGGTTCGTAATCTCCATGACGAGCGATGACGAGAAGGAAGCAGCGAAGATTCGCGCCGATTTTGTTGTAACGCTTCGTCGACTATTAAAGGCCGGCCGCACCGGCAGCACATTCCAGGTTATGGAGGTCCCGGAACACCACGCTTGCAAGGTAGTAGACATGGAAGACGCGCAGCGTTTGCGCCTTAGAACCCGAGCGCATTTCCTGCTGTATGGGCGCGTCAGAATACGCAATATTCACGGAAAGCCGCACCACTTCATTGAGCTTGATGGAGGAGTTTCGCATCA
>DASPGR010000355.1:0-3269 GCA_035620515.1 Burkholderiales bacterium
GGGCCTGCAGCAGTGCCTGGCATGGGTGCGCAGCAAACCCAAGAGCCTATGTGTGGTGGAGGCCACGGGCGGATACGAAACGGAGCTGGCAAGTGTGCTGGTGGGAGCCGGCATCCGCATCGCTGTGGTCAACCCCAAGCACGTGCGCGACTTCGCCCGGGCCTTTGGCATTCTCGCCAAGACCGACCGCGTCGATGCCCGGGTGTTGGCCTTGTTTGCCGAGAAGCGCCGGCCTGAAGTGCGTGCGCTGCCCGATGAGACGCAGCGTCGGTTCATCGATCTGGTGGACCGGCGTCGGCAATTGGTGGTGATGCGTGCCCAGGAGCAAACCCGGCTTGCCCAAGCCAAGGGCCAGCCACGCCAGAGCATCAAGGCCCATATCGAATGGCTGAACGCCGCCATTGGTGATCTGGATCGGGAGCTCACCATCACGCTACGCAGCTCTGAAGCCTGGCTGGTGAAGAGCAAAGTGCTCGCCTCGGTGCCCGGGGTGGGCAAGGTGACCCTGCACACGCTGCTCGCCCGCCTGCCCGAGTTGGGCCAGTTGGACCGGCGTGCCATTGCCGCCTTGGTGGGCGTTGCCCCCTTCGCATGCGAGTCCGGGCAATGGCGAGGCCGCCGCATGATCTGGGGCGGACGCGCCGATGTGCGCTCGGTGATATACATGGCCGCCGTCAGCGCCATTCGCTGCAATCCCCTCATCCGGGCGTTCTATCAGCGGCTCATCGCGGCGGGCAAAGCACCCAAGCTTGCCTTGACCGCCTGCATGCGAAAGCTACTGATCATACTCAATTGCATGATACGAACTCAGACACCTTGGAACCCCAATCTCGTACAAACCGCTTGACACGGTTGCTCTCCCCCAGGGGGAGAGGGGACATCACGCATTATCAGTACTTGGTGTAGAGGCCCTGCTGCTGCGAGTAATAGGCCGCGAGGTCCTGGATGTCGCGCCGGCTAAGGTTTGCCGTCAGCGGGGCCATGATCGGGTTCTTGCGCTCGCCGCTCTTGTAGCGCTGGAGCGCTTTGACGAGATAGTCGTAGTGCTGGCCCGCAATTCTCGGGAACTCGGGTGAAATGCTGTTCCCATCGGGCCCGTGACACGCCGCGCAGGTCTTCGACTTCCTCTTGCCTGCCTCCGCGTCGCCCGCGAGAGCGGGCGCGCTTGCGAGCAGCATCGAGGCAATTGCCGTGATCAGAATTCGGTTCATCAAGGATTCCCCGTTACGCGTTTGTCACTTCGCGGCGGTCTTGGAGCCGCTTCCGCCATAGTAGGCCGCGAGATCGGCCATGTCCTTCTCCGAGAGCGAGGTCGCGATCGCGCGCATCGTCGGATGATCGCGCTCTCCGGACTTGTAGGCCATGAGCGCCTTCACGATGTAGCCCGGATACTGGCCGCCGAGCTTCGGCACCTTGTAGACCTCCGGGTACACGGTATGGTAGCCGGGAATTCCGTGACAGCCGGCGCACATCGACTTCTTCTCCGCGCCCGCCGCCGCGTCGCCCGACTCGGCAGCGAACACGGGGAGAGCAAATGCGATCGACATTGCGGCCAGCGCGCCTGTCATGAGCTGGGAAACGTTCATCATCGGGCTTTCTTCTCGATGGGCTTCGGCGCCGGATTATAACCCAAAAATTCCGGGGGGCGCGTTGCCACCGCGGCGCGGCGTGACCGATAATCGCTTCATGATTTCATTCCGGGTCACGGCGTGACACCGTCCTCGCGGGGCGCCCGCGCCTGGGCGTTCCGCGTCTTCCCGCCGCTGCGCTGGTGGTTTCGCGTCAATCGCGAAACGCTGCGGGCGGACTCGGTCGCGGGGCTCATCGGGGCGATCGTCGTGCTCCCGCAGGGGGTCGCGTTCGCAACGCTCGCCGGGCTCCCGCCGCAATACGGCCTCTACGCGGCCATCGTTCCTGCGATCGTCGCGGCGCTGTTCGGCTCGTCGTGGCACCTCGTTTCGGGCCCTACCAACGTCATCTCGATCTTCATCTTTGCCAGCATCAGCGCCCTGGCGATTCCCGGCTCGCCGGAGTACATCAAGCTCGTCCTGACCTTGACCTTCCTGACCGGTCTCTTCCAGCTCGCGATGGGGCTCGCGCGGATGGGAGCGCTCGTCAATTTCATCTCGCACACCGTCATCGTCAGCTTCACGGCCGGGGCCGCATGTCTGATCTTCGCGACCCAGGTCAGGAATTTCTTCGGGGTGGAGATTCCGCGCGGCGCTTCGTTCACCGACACCTGGTACCACCTGGCGCTCGCCGCCGATACGATCAATCCCTACGTAACGGCCGTCGGCGCGGTAACGCTCGCCGCGGCGATCGCTTCCCGGCGCTTTTTTCCGGGCTTTCCCTACATGATCTCGGCGATGGTCGTGGGCACCGCGTGCGCCGTCGCGCTCGACCAGACTTTCGGAAAGGAGATCACGGCGATTGCTACTGTCGGGGCCGTGCCCGGAAGCCTCCCCGCGCTATCGTATCCGGACCTGAGCACCGACACGCTCCGGAAAACCCTTCCGGTCGCACTGGCCGTAACCATACTGGCGCTGACCGAGGCCGTGTCGATCGCCCGCTCGATCGCCGTCAAGTCGGGCCAGCGCATCGACGGCAACCAGGAGTTCATCGGCCAGGGCCTCTCGAACGTCGTGGGCAGCTTCTTCTCCGCGTATGCGAGCAGCGGCTCGTTCAACCGCAGCGGGTTGAATTTCGAAGCCGGCGCGCGCACGCCGCTGGCGGCGGTGCTCGCCGCCGTGTTTCTCGTCGCGGTGCTGCTGCTCGTGGCGCCGCTCGTCTCCTATCTCCCCCTGGCGGTCATGGCCGCCATTCTCTTCATGGTTGCCTACAGCCTGATCGACGCGGCGTACATCCGCGCGGTGTTCCGCACGAGCCGGCAGGAAACGGTCGTGATGGCGCTCACGTTCTTCGCCGCCCTCTTTGCCGACCTCGAGTTCGCGATCTATGCGGGTGTGCTGATGTCGGTCATGCTCTATCTCACGCGCACCTCGAGGCCTCTCATCCTGGACGTCAAGCCCGATCCGGCGCCCGACAGCTACCATTTCACCGCGGACAGCGGGATGCCCGACTGCCCGCAGCTGAAGATGGCGCGGGTGAACGGCTCGCTCTTCTTCGGCGCGGTCGATCACGTGCACCGCTACCTCGAGGAGATCGACGAGCGCAACCCCGGGCAGAAGCACGTGCTCATCGTCGCGAGCGGGATCAACTTCGTGGACATGGCCGGCGCGGAGATGCTCGCGCACGAGGCGCGGCGCCGC
>DASPGR010000356.1:0-5293 GCA_035620515.1 Burkholderiales bacterium
CGGCGGGCGCTGCCCTATCGTCGATACATGGTGGCAGACGGAAACCGGCGGCCACCTCATCTCCCCGCTTCCCGGCGCGACGCCCACCAAGCCCGGCTCGGCGACCTTTGCGCTGCCGGGAATCTTCGCCGACATCGTGGACGAGACTGGCCACTCGGTGGGCAGAGGCAAGGGTGGAATACTGGTGATCAAGCGCCCCTGGCCTGCCATGCTGCGCACCATCTGGGGCGATCCCGAGCGCTACAAGAAGACCTACTACCCGGACGATTTTCAGGGCAAGCTCTACCTCGCCGGCGACGGTGCCTCCTTCGACGAGGATGGCTACATACGGATCATGGGGCGCATCGACGATGTCCTGAACGTGTCGGGCCATCGTCTCGGGACGATGGAGATCGAGTCGGCGCTGGTGGCCAACTCCAGGGTCGCCGAAGCCGCCGTCGTGGGACGTCCGGACGATCTTACCGGGGAAGCGGTGGTCGCCTTCGTGGTGCTCAAGCAGCATCGCCCGACCGGCGACGAGGCGCATTCCGTGGTCAAGGAATTGCAGGACTGGGTCGGCAAGGAGATCGGGTCGATTGCGAAACCGCGAGACATCCGGTTCGGCGACAATCTGCCCAAGACCCGGTCCGGCAAGATCATGCGGCGCCTGCTGCGATCGATCGCCAAGGGCGAAGAGATCACCCAGGACGTCACCACCCTGGAAAACCCCGCCATCCTCAAACAGCTGAGCGAAAAAGCGTAAAGTAGGCGCAGGAATGAGCGGGAGCCGCCGGGGCAGACCCAGGGTCTGCCCCGGTTGTCCCGGCCAGGCGCTGGTCGCGCACTGGCCGTTGCCGCAGCGGGAGGACGCATGATTCCACCGGGTACCAAGGGACCGCGCCTGGCGGCACTGTGCCTGCTCGGGGTGCTGCTGTTCAACTACCCCGTGCTCGCCGTATTCAACGTCGCCGGCACCCTGTTCGGCGTTCCCGTTCTCTACGCCTACTTCTTCCTGGCCTGGGCCGCGCTGATCGCTCTCATGGCGCTGGTGGTCGAAAGCCGAGACTGAAGGACCGTCGGGAATCCCGATGCTGCAAGGCCCCGTCATTGTCCTCACCTCGTTCGCCTACCTCGGACTGCTGTTCGCGATCGCGTACTACGCGGACCGGCGCGCCGACGCCGGACGATCCGTCATCGCGAGCCCCTATATCTACAGCCTTTCCCTGGCTGTCTATGCCACGGCGTGGACCTTCTACGGCAGCGTGGGCCGCGCAGCGGTAAATGGCGTCGGGTTCCTGCCGATATACATCGGCCCCACGCTGGTGATCGCCCTGTGGTGGATCGTGATGCGCAAGATCCTGCGCATCAGCAAGCAGAACCGCATCACCTCGCTCGCCGACTTCATCGCCTCCCGCTACGGCAAGAGCGCCCTCCTTGGCGGCGTCGTGACCGTGATTGCCGTGATCGGGATCCTGCCCTACATCTCGCTCCAGCTGAAGGCCATATCGAACAGCTTCACGATCGTCCTGCAGTACCCCGAGATCATCATGCCGGCAAAGCTCGGCGCCGTGCCCCTGCTCCAGGACACGGCGCTGTGGGTCGCGCTGATCCTCGCGGCATTCACGATCGTCTTCGGCACCCGCCACCTGGACGCCGCGGAGCACCACGAAGGAATGGTCGCTGCGATCGCCTTCGAGTCGCTCGTAAAGCTTTTTGCCTTTCTGGCGGTGGGTATCTGGGTGAGCTTCGTCCTCTACAACGGCTTCGGCGACATCTTCACGCGGGCAACGGGTGATCCCCAGCTGAAACCCCTCCTCGCGCCCCTTGAGGGCGTCGCGGGAAGCTACTCGAGCTGGGTCTGGCTCACCATATTGTCGATGCTCGCGATCATGTTCCTGCCGCGGCAGTTCCAGGTCACGGTCATCGAGAACAAGGACGAGAAGCATCTCAACAAGGCGATCTGGCTCTTCCCGCTCTACATGCTCGCAATCAACGTCTTCGTGCTGCCCATCGCGTTTGGCGGGCGATTGCATTTTCCCGGCGGGAACGTTGATGCCGACACTTTCGTGCTGACGCTGCCGATGGTCGAGAAGCAGGAAGTGCTCGCACTCATCGTCTTCATCGGCGGTCTCTCCGCCGCAACCGGCATGGTGATCGTCGAGACGATCGCGCTCTCCACGATGGTGTGCAACGATCTCATCATGCCGGCGCTCCTTCGCATACGCGCGCTCGGTCTCACGATGCGTCCGGATCTTTCCGGGCTCCTCCTCGGCATCCGGCGCGGTGCGATCGTGCTGATCCTGCTGCTCGGCTACATGTACTTCCGGCTCGCCGGCGAAGCGTATGCGCTGGTCTCGATCGGCCTTATCTCTTTCGCGGCCGTCGCGCAGTTCGCGCCCTGCGTGCTGGGCGGCATATTCTGGAAAGGCGGCACACGGCGGGGCGCGCTGGCCGGCCTGCTCGCGGGCTTCGCGGTATGGTCCTACACCCTCCTCCTGCCCGCGCTGGCCCGGTCCGGCTGGCTGCCGCTGGGACTGCTGGAGCACGGACCCTTCGGCATCGAGCTGCTCAAGCCCCTGGCGCTATTCGGCGTGGCCGGTCTCGACCAGACCACGCATGCGATGATCTGGAGCATGATCGCGAACATCGGCGCGTACGTAGGGGTGTCGCTCATGGCGGCGCCAGGCGCCGACGAGCACCGCCAGGCGAGCCTCTTCGTCGACGTCTTCTCGCAGCCGGATGAAGCGGGTGGCGCGCGGTTCTGGCGTGGCACGGCCTCCGCGCCTGACCTCCACGACGTGCTCGCCCGCTTCGTTGGCACCGCCTCCGCCGACGAGATTTTCCGGGAATACGCGCGACAGCGGGGCGTGCGCTGGCCCCAGGAGCCGCTCGACGCGGATGCCGCACTCGTTCATTACGTCGAGATGCATCTGGCCGGCGCCATCGGCGCATCCTCCGCGCGCGTCATGATTGCCTCGGTCGTCAAGGAAGAAGCCCTGACGCTCGACGAGGTGCGCGAAGTCCTGGACGAAGCCTCCCAGGTCGTCGTCTACAGCAGGCAGGTCGAGGAGAAGTCGCGCGAGCTCGAGGCCGCCAGCGCGGAGCTGCGCGCGGCCAACGAACGCCTGAAGGAGCTTGACCGACTCAAGGATGATTTCATCTCGACCGTCACCCACGAGCTGCGCACGCCGCTCACCTCGATCCGGGCATTCTCCGAGATCCTGCGCGACGATCCGAAGCTTGCGCTCGCCGAGCGCGAGAAGTTCGTCGGCATCATCTGCAAGGAAACCGAACGCCTGACGCGCCTCATCAACCAGGTGCTCGATCTTGCCAAGCTCGAGTCGGGAACCGCGGAGTGGCACGACACCCGGGTCGACATGCGCGAGCTCGTCTCCGAGGTCGTCACCGCCATGAGCCAGGTCTTTCACGACAAGGCCGTTCGCGTCGAGCTGCGCGCGCCGGACGGCGTCCCCGCGGTATATGCCGATGCGGACCGGCTGAAGCAGGTGCTCCTCAACCTTCTGTCGAACGCGGTGAAATTTTGCGAAGCCGGGCGCGGCCGCGTCGAGGTGTCGGTGAGCGGGGAAGCCGGCCGGGTGCGCATTGACGTGCGCGACAACGGACCCGGAATCAGCGCCGCCGACCAGGCGGTCATTTTCGAGAAGTTCCGCCAGGTCGGCGATACCCTGACCGAGAAGCCGCAGGGAACGGGCCTCGGCCTGCATATCTGCCGCCAGATCGTCGAGCGCCATGGCGGCACGCTCTGGGTCGAGAGCCGCGTCGGCGAGGGAGCATGCTTCTCGTTCACGCTGCCTGTCGCGCCGTCACAGCGAGCCGCGGCGGCTGCGCGGGTCGCGTGACCGGCGGGAGGACGCGGAATCCGTGAGCCATCGATAAGGAGAGCCCCTCGTGGCAAAAAAAGTTCTGATCGTGGACGACGAGCGCAACATCGTGACCGCGCTCGAGTTCCTGCTGCAGAAGAACGGCTATGACGTCCGGGTCGCCGCAACCGGTGAAGAGGCGCTGGCACAGCTTGACGCCTTCAGGCCGGACCTCGTGCTGCTCGATGTCATGATGCCCAAGGTAAGCGGCTACGAAGTGTGCCAGCGCGTGCGCTCGCGGCCGGACTGGCAGGGAATGAAGATCGTCATGCTCTCCGCGAAGGGGCGCGAGGTCGAAGTGAGCAAGGGCATGTCCCTCGGAGCGGACCTTTATGTAACGAAACCGTTTTCCAACACCGAGCTCGTGGCGACCATCGGCCGCCTGCTCTCGGGGGCGGCGTGAAAGGACGCGGCAAGTTTGCGCTCTGGGTTTTCGTGCTGTTCGCTGGTGGCGTCGCAGTGCCGGCAGCGACTGTCATCGCGCTCGCCGCAGCGCTCACGCCGCCGGACCAGCAAACGGTGCTCCGCGTCCTCGCAGAGCGGACGCCGCTGCTGATCTTCGGTGCGATCGTGCTCCTGGGACTGTGCGTCGCGGTCGTCAACTGGCTTTTCGGAAGCTACATCGTTCCCGCCCGTGCTCTCGCCGAGCACACGCGCATCGCACGGGGCGTCAATGACGAAGCGCCAGTATCGAGCGATGGGGCGGCGGAGCTTGTCACGCTCGCGCACGAGATCGACCGTCTTGCCGGCGAGAAGCGGCGCCTGCGCACCGAGTCCGACGCGCGGGTGCGCGAAGCGCTCGCCCGCCTTGCCGAAGAACGCAACCGCCTCGCCGCGCTCATGTCGGAGCTTGCTGACGGTGTTCTGGTCTGCAACGCAGCCGGACGGATACTGCTCTATAACGAGCAGGCGCGGGCGCTCTTTTCCACGGAAAAAGACCCGGCCGCGGCGAGCCGCGTCGGCCTGGGACGATCGATCTTCTCGCTGATCGACCGCGACCAGGTTGCCCACGCGATGGAAAAGCTCGAGCACTCCGGGGGCCGCGGCGAGGCGGCGCCCAAGACGCGGTTCGTTGCCCCTACCGGGTCGGGCAGGCTCGTCAAGTTCGAGGCAGCGCCCTATCTGGGAGGCGGCGGCGAGTTGGGGGGGATCGTCTTCACCCTGAGCGACGTCACCGGTCTCCTCGAGCGCGAGTCGCAGCACATCTCCCTGCTGCAGTCGATTGCGACCCGTGCGCGCGCACCTGTCGCGAATATCCGGGCGGCGGCAGAGAACCTTGCCCACTTCCCGAGCATGGAGGCCGATCGCCGCGGGCAGTTCATCGACATCATTGCATCGGAATCGACCGCGCTGTCGCAATCGATCCAGGAAACGATGCGCTCCTACGGGGACGCGCTCAAGGCAAGCCTCGTGCTCGAGGACATGCGTGCAGT
>DASPGR010000357.1:0-5259 GCA_035620515.1 Burkholderiales bacterium
GCCTCGTCATGGAAACCGCGCGAAGCAAAAGCGTCACGCCCCATGAACCGTGGCCCGATGACGGCTGCCATGACGCCCAGGATGGCGATGATGACGACCAGCTCGACCAGCGTGAACCCGCGGCCGCGCCCCGTGCCGAGGCCGCCGATTACGTGGTTCTCGAATTCTGCGCTCATGGGGCGCCCCAAAGAAAAGGGGTGAACCGACTTCGGTTCACCCCCGGGTTCTTCGGCAGGTACCAACCTGCCTCGAAGACTATCTGCTTTTAGCAGCCCGACGTGTCGGTCGAGACGATGCCGGTGGTCGCGTTGTACCTCGCCTCGCAGGTCGCGCTACCGCCGCTCGGCCGCCACGTGGAGGGGTTCCCGGAAAGATCGATCGCGTTGCCCTGGCACGCTATGGCGGTTTCGCACGCCATCGCAGTGCCGATGCCCGCGGTGGCATTCGTCGGGAAACCCGTTGAGCCCGTCACGGTGACGTTGCCGCCGACCATGGGAACCGAGGTCGTGCCGCTGCCCAGGATCTGCCATTTCGCATTCACCAGACCAATCGCACCACGCAGCCCGCCCGCGATACCGTTCACCGCGGCCGTCCGCGCATCGCTCTGAAGGTTGACGAACCGCGGCAGCGCGGTTGCGGCAAGAATGCCGAGAATCACGATCACCACCACCAGCTCGATCAGCGTAAAACCTCGTTGCTTCGTCATTGCAATTCCCTCCGCTCCAAGTTGATCCGGCGAAAAGTCTACCCGTTCGATGCCGCTGCGGTCGTGACCGTCCTCACAAGGGCACCGCCGCTCATCCGCATCCAGCAGCCGCTCGTCACAATTGCCACAAACCTCCTACTTGAACCCCTCGCGGAACGTGACAACTTTCACGAACAAATAAGCGTATCCCCTTAGATACGCAAGCAAAACTGCCGCCAGTATACCCCCCCGCCAGCCTCTTGACCAGCCCCGGGACGGATAGTGCTACTTCTTGCCAAGTGCCGCGGAGCCGAGGTCCCAGATCGGCAGGAAGACGCCGAGCGCGAGCAGCAACACCAGCACGCCGAGCCCCACGATCAGTATCGGTTCAATCTGCGAAGCGAGGTTCTTGAGGGAGTACTCGACGTCGCGCTGATAGAGCTCCGCAATCTCGCTCATCATCGAGTCGAGCTCGCCGGTCTCCTCGCCCACCGTCAGCATTTGCAGCACCATCGGCGTGAAAATGCCGGCCGCCGCCGCAGTGCGCCGCAGCGATTCACCGCGCTCCACGCCCTCGCGCATCCCCTCGATCCGGCGCCCCATGTGCGCGTTGTCCACCGTGGCCGCCACGATGGTGAGCGCCTGCACTGCCGGCACGCCGCTGCGAACCGCGAGCGCGAAGCTCCGGGCAAAGCGTGCAAGCGTCGCGTTGACAATGATCGGACCCGCAATCGGGATCTTCAGCTTGATTTCGTCCCAGACGAGCCGTCCCCGCCCGGTATTGACGTAGAAGCGGAAGCCGAACGCAAGTGCGATGAGTAAGCCAAGCAGCATCGGCCAGTAAGTCACCGTGAAATTAGAGAAGCCGATCAGCCCCTTGGTGATCAGCGGCAGCTCGGTCTTGAAGCCTGCATACGCCTTGGCGAAGGCGGGAATCACGAAGACGTTGATGACCATGATCGCGACCGCCATGGTGATGATGACGAACATGGGATAGCGGATCGCCGAGCGCACCTGGTCGCGCATGAATTTTTCGAACTCCAGGTGATGGAACAGCCGCAGGAAAATTTCCTGGAGCGTGCCGGTGAACTCACCGACGCGCACCATCGACACATAGAACGCGTCAAATACCTTGGGATAGCGCGTAAGGCATGTGGACAGATCGTGCCCGGCCTCGAGGCCTTCGCGCAAATCGCGCATCATGCGCGCAAGGGTCTGGTTCTCGCCGGTTCCCTCGAGGCCTTTCAGCGCGCTCATCATCGGCACGCCCGCCTTGAGGAGCGTGTTCATCTGCCGGCTGAACAGCAGCACGTCGGTCGGGCCGAACTTCTTTTCGGTCAGCCGCTCGAGCAGTCCCGGCTGCGCCTCGTCCGACGCAGCCGTTGCCGCGATCGTAATTTCGATTGGAGTGACGCCCTGACTGATGAGCGCTCCCGCGACCACGCTGCTGCTGGCGCCCTCGAGCTCGCCCTGCACCAGTTGCCCGCGCTCGTCGCGTCCCGTATAGGCGAATTGCGGCACGCTTCAATTTTCCGGTTTCGGGATTCGAGCTGGGAAGCGCAGCCTCACGAGTCTTCAAGCTGGTGGCTGATGCGCATCGCCTCGTCCACCGTGGTCCTGCCGGAGGCCGCGAGGATCGCAGCGTGGCGGCGAAGAGTGTTGCCAGCCATCTGTGCGCGTGCCGCGTTGACGAATGCCTGAATATCGTCGGAGTTCGCCGCCGCCACTACCGGGTTGGTCATCTCCAGCATCTCGTAGACGCCGGTGCGCCCAGAGAAGCCGGTGCCGTTGCAGTGCGAGCAGCCGTTGCCGCTCACGTAGCGGTGGCGGTCCACCGCATCGCCGAACTCGAGACGCAGCCACTCGCGCTCGTTCGGAGCCAGCTTGTGCTCCTTCGCGCAGCTTGCGCACACGACGCTCACCAGGCGCTGCGCGAGCACCAGTTGAAGTGAGAGCGCCACCATGTAGCGCGGCGCGCCCATATCGATCAGCCGCACCGGCGTCGAGACAGCGTCGTTGGTATGGAGGGTGGAGAACACCATGTGGCCGGTCATCGCCGCGCGCATGCCGGTCTCGACCGTTGCCTTGTCGCGCATTTCCCCCACCAGAATCACGTCCGGGTCCTGGCGCAGGGCGGAACGCAGCACGCGCTCGAAGCCGAGGTCTATTTTCTCGTTCACCTGTACCTGGTTGATGCCGGGCAGCCGGTATTCGACCGGGTCCTCAACGGTGATGATCTTCCTCTCGGGGGTATTCAACTCGGATAACGCGGCGTAAAGCGTCGTCGTCTTTCCGCTGCCCGTGGGGCCGGTCACGAGCACCATGCCGCTCGAGCGGTTGATTACCGTGCGCATCCGTTCCACCATTTCCGCCGGCATGCCGATCCTGTCGATGCCGAGCACGCCGGTCGACTGGTTCAGGAGCCGCATGACCGCCGATTCGCCATACTGCGTCGGCATGGTCGAGAGCCGTACGTCGATCTGGGTGTTACGCACTTTCACGCCAAAGCGCCCGTCCTGCGGCAGCCGCTTCTCCGAGATGTCGAGGCCGGACATGAGCTTCAGGCGCAGCGCCAGGGCGGCGGCGATCTTCGGATCGGCCTGCGTCTGCAGGTGCATCACGCCGTCGATGCGGAAGCGGATCTGCAGTTTCTTCTCCAGCGGCTCGATGTGGATGTCGGAAGCCCGCTGCTGCACCGCGTCCTCGAACACCGTCTGCAGGAGCTTCACCACCGGCGCTTCCTCCAGCCCCGGCGTCACCGCCAGCGTGCCGAAGTCCACCACATTGGTTTCGCCCAGCTCGGCTCCGAGCTCCTGCGCGAGCCCCGCAATCTGCTCGGTGCGGCGGTAGATGCGATCGAGGGCTCGCACCACCTCCGCTCCCGAGACCACGACGATCTCGACGTTGCGCTTCAGTATCCGCGCGATTTCATCGTACGCCGTGAGATCGGTGGGGTCGGCCATGCCGACCTGGCAGGCCGCGCCGGTGTCCTCGAGCACCAGCGCGCGGAAGCGCCGTGCCGCCGACTCCGGCAGCTTGAGCACGACCTCGCGCTTGATGTTGTAACGCTTGAGGTCGACGTAGGACAGGTTGAGCTGGCGGGCGAGGGCCTCCGCGAGCTGGTCATCGGTGATGATCCCTTTGTCGGTCAGGACGCGGCCCAGCCGGCGCCCGAGTTGTTTCTGGTCCTGGAGCGCGCTCTTCAGCTGCTCCTCGGTCAGCAGCTTCTGCTGAATGAGGATCTGCCCGAGTCGAAGCTTCTCAGCCCGGGCCGTCCGCCGCTCTGTTTGTTCCGGCTGCAACGCCATCATTGAGCTCCATGCCTTTGATCTATAACCCTATCTTGTTTTGCTGCGAACGGCAACCCGCGACCGCTCCACAGTGCGAGGAAGCGTGCAGCAAGCGGCTTCCGGCGGGGAGAACCGTCAGTACTCGCTCTTCTGCTCGCGCGCCAGAAGCTCCTGCACCGCCGCGCGCGCCTGCCGCGGATCGTCGAGCACCCGGCATACCGCGCGCGTGATCGGCATATCGACCTTCAAGCCATCCGCCAGCCGCACGACCGCCCTTGCCGTGTACACCCCTTCCGCGGCGTGGCCCAATTGGGCAAGCACCGCGGCGAGCGGCGTGCCGCGCGCGAGAGCGAGCCCAACCCGACGATTGCGCGAAAGATCGCCTGTGCAGGTGAGTATCAGGTCGCCCGCTCCCGCGAGCCCCATGAAGGTCTCGGGCCGCCCGCCGAGCGCGACCCCGAGGCGAGTCATCTCGGCGAGTCCGCGCGTCATCAGCGCGGCACGGGCGGAAAGCCCGAGGCCGAGCCCGTCGCTCACGCCGGCTGCGATCGCCATCACGTTCTTCACCGCGCCCGCGACCTCGACGCCCGTCACGTCCTCGCTCAGGTAGACGCGCAGCGCCGGGCCATGCAGGGCGGGCGCCGCGAAGCGCGCAAAAGTGCTGTCGGATGAAGCGAGCGTCAATGCAGCCGGAAGTCCGCGCGCCACCTCCTCCGCAAAGCTCGGGCCGGAGAGCACCGCACGCGGCACCGAAGCCGCAACCTCCTCCGCGCAGACTTGGTGCGGCAACTTGGCCTGCTCGCTCTCGAAGCCCTTGCACAGCCAGATGATCGGAGCGCTGCGCCCGGCCGCCTTTACCCGCCTGAGCATTTCGCGCAAGCCGTTGGTCGTCACTGCCGCCAGCGCAAGCTCGGCGCCGTCGAGGGCGTGGGAGAGATCATCCTCCAGCACAAGCGGGGGTGGCAGGCTGATACCTGGGAGATAGCGCGGATTGCTGCGGCCTGCGCGCAGCGCCGCCACGAGAGCTGCATCGCGCGCCCACAGGCGCACCTCGTGACGCGCGCACAGATTGACGCTGATCGACGTGCCCCAAGCGCCCGCGCCGAGTACTGCGATTCTCATCCTGGGGATGGGGGACGAAGAATCAGGCGCCCCACACCTGGGAGATCCGGATGAAGCCCGACGGGCCGTCGCGATGCCGGACCTTCAACCAGCCGCCGCCCGCCACCTCCAGCAGCTCGAGCAGCACGTTCTGCTGCGCCTGGAATGCAACCGGCGCGTTGT
>DASPGR010000358.1:0-11002 GCA_035620515.1 Burkholderiales bacterium
CGCATATTGACCAATATGGCGCCGCCGACAGTAAGCAGCGCCCCGGCGGGCACGCGCCAGGTGATGAACTCCACGCGGCGCAGAAGAAGGAGCGCAAGCGAGACGGTGATGAGGGGAGAAGTCTGGATCAGGGGAACCATGCGGAAGACTTCCCCTCTTTGAAGCGCGTTCGCCAGGCAGACCTGGCCGATCGCCGCGACGATCCCCACCAGGAGAAACGGCTTCCACGCCTTCCTGATGCCGTCAGGAATCTGCTCGCGCATGACAGCGAACGCGTAGAGGAAAGTGATGACGAATGCGGCGAGCAGGCCGACGAATGCTCCCGCGACCGGGTCGGGGAATGCGGGAAGGCCCTTGCGCCAGAACACCGCGCCCATGGCACCGCACATGGCAGCGGCGATGGGCCAGAGCGCATCGGCGCGCCGCCAGCGGCCTTGGGTCCGGCCCGAGGAGACCAGCGCAATTCCCGCCACGACGAGCACCACGCCGCTCAGCTGGATCCACTCCGGCCTTTCTCCGAGAATGAGGATGGCGAGAACGGCGGCGAAGAGCGGCGCGCTGCCCTTGATCGGGGCCGCGCGCGCGACCCCGATTCTCTGTATGCCCAGCATGAAGAAGATGGTGAAGAGCCCCGGGCCAAAGGTGCCGGCCAGGGCGAGCCACAGGTAATGTTCCCCGAAAGGCGGGAAGCTCACCCCAAGAACCACCATGACGGCGACGAGCGTGACGACGGCCGCGAAGGGCCACATCATCGACCCGACAAAGGGGTTGGTATGCTGAAGCCCGTATCTCATCCCAAGGTCCGCAAAGGCGAACAGCACTGCGGTCGCCAGGGCGAAAAGCGAAGCGGCATCAAGGATCAGCGTGGGCATCACGGGTCCCGGTCGGAGTATGGTAAGTTTCCGGTAAGTCGATCGGTGCAGACTTTACAAGATTTGCCCGAATGACTGGCTCGGGCGCTGCCCCGCGCCTTCCGGTCGCCGGGCGCTTGAGCCCGCTGTTTACGCTGTAATCGCATAGGGAGAGAGGACATGTCTCGAGTATTGACCACATCGCTCATGGCCGCCACGGTTCTTGCGCTTGCCCCCGCTGCAGTTTCGGCCCAGGGCAAGTCAGCCGGGCTGCCCGATGGCGCCGGCAAGGATCGGGTTGAGCAAATCTGCACTGCGTGCCACCAGACCCGCGAGATTCTCAACAGCTCCGGCTACACGCGCGAGGGCTGGAAGGAGCTGGCGGGCACGATGATCGATCTCTCCGGCTCGCCGGAGACGCAGGATGCGATCGTGCAGTACCTCTCGACGAATTTCCCGCCCAACACCAAGCGCGCGCCGAAGCTGATACCCGGAGCCGCGCAGATCGTGTTCAAGGAATGGCAGACGCCCACGCTCGGCCAGCGCTCGCGCGACCCGATCCAGGCGTCCGATGGCACGATCTGGTGGGCCGGGCAATGGAGCAACGTGATCGGTCAGATCAATCCCAAGACCGGCGAAATGAAGGAGTACCCGCTTCCGGCGAAAGCGATGCCGCATACCGTCACGCTCGATGCCAAGGGCAACGTCTGGTACACCGGCAACAAGAACGCGACAATCGGCTACCTTGATCCGAAGACGGGAAAGATCACGGAGTTCAAGATGCCGGATCCGGAAGCAAAGGATCCGCATTCGGCCATTTTCGATTCGAAGGGAATCCTCTGGTTCACGATGCAGTTGAGCAACCGCGTGGGCCGCCTCGATCCGGCGACGGGCGATATCAAGGTCGTCGAGATGACGGCGCCGAAAGCGCGGCCCTACGGCATCAAGATCGCGCCGGACGGCGCGCCGTGGTTCGCGTGCAACGGCCGTCCCTGCATCGTCCGGATCGATCCGCAGACGATGGAGCTCACGGAAGTCAAGGTGCCGGGCGAGAAGGGACGAGTGCGGCGCCTCGATTTCGACAGCCAGGGCAACATCTGGTACGTCAATTCGGGCGAGGGACGGCTTGGCCGGTACGACCCCAGGACGGGCGACATCAAGGAGTGGCCGTCACCGAGCGGACCGAGGTCCCACCCTTACGCGATCGTCGTCCTGAACGACATCATCTGGTACAACGAGTCGGGCAAGCGGCCCGATGCGCTCGTTCGCTTCGATCCGAAGACCGAGAGCTTCCAGAGCTGGGCGATTCCTTCGGGCGGCGTCCATGCCGGAATCATCCGGCACATGCGGAGGACGCCCGACGGCAACCTGATCATCCACCAGAGCAGCACCAACCGCATCATCCTGGTGCAGGTGGGCGGGGCGAGCCGCTAGAGCCGGTTACTTGGTCGCCGGGGTACTTGCCTCGCGGAGCGCGAACCCTTCCAGCGACACCGTGTACTCGTCGGACTGGGCGAGGTAGCGGATGCACGACTGCGTGGGGTAGTAGCCTCTCACGCCAACGGCCGGCGGTGACTTGATCGCGAAGCAGGTGCTCGGGCGGCTCAGCATGTACTCGTGCGTGAGCATCTCCTCGAAGAACGTGAGCCGCCCGTCATAGACGCCGTAGATGAAGGTGCGCGTAAACCTCTGCTTGCGGAATTCCGCGCTCGTCAGATCGATCAGATGGTTGCCCATTGCCGGCGCGACGGCGTCCACGCTCTTGTAGTCGGCATGCATGTAGTTCGAGGGCAGCGGCTTCGTTGCTGTCTTGAACTGGTCACAACGGACGAACTCGGGGCCGCAGGGACCGGGCGCGATCGCGAGCACCTTCTCAATCGGCTCGATGTAGAAGTGAACATCGAAGTGCGGGAGATCGTATACGCCGGGAGGAATGTGTCCATGCGGGTTCCAGTTGAGGCCCACCCACTTGAACGGGATGTCGGAGCGCCGCGCCGCGTCGCTCGGCAGCGGGATGATCCACGCGTAAGTGGCCATACACTCTTTCTCGAGATCGATCTTCCCGTCGTTATTCCGGTCGAAGCACTGAAGCCCGTCTGAATGTTCGGCAGGAAGCCCGTTGAGGGCGCTCGCCTGAAAAACGACGCCAATTGCCTTGGGCGCGCCGTTCCGGTCAAACTCGGCGTAGCTGCTCGCCGTCCCCTTGCCAACGCTCGAGCTTGCACCCAGCACGCGTCCGCCCGGCTCAGCACCCGGCCGATCGCTCGCACAACCCATTATGGTCAGTGTGGAAAATAATACGGTCGCAAGATGTTTCATGTTCTCTCCCTTATGGCTGATCAAGGCGCTCTGACGGGCCCGACGACCAGATCGCGTGCGGTGCGCGCAACGGCTTCCCGCAAGCGCGTTGGATAATAGCAAAAAGGGAAAGGCTTTAGATGGCTCAACTCGTGTTTCTCCACGGCCCAGGCGCCGGTGCCTGCGCGGAAGCTTATGACCAGCAGCTCAAGCGCTTCCGCGGCAGCGTCGCGCCCACGCTCCCCGGGCACCTCGAGGGTACGCGCTGCGCCGACGTTGCCGGCTACACCGAGTGGGTGCGCGGGTGGCTCTGGGCGCAGGGCCTCAAGAAGGACCTCGTCCTCGTCGGCTACACGCTCGGAGCATCGATCGCGCTGCAATACGGGCTCGACTATCCGGAGGAAGTGAAGGGGCTCGTCGTGATGACGGTCGCGGCACGGCCCAAGGTGCGCCCGCCGGGCACCTATGAGTTGCGCCTGCGCGCGGCGGAGGACCCGAAGGTCTATGAGGAGTGGCTCGCGTTCCAGCTGAAGGCAATGCACCTGGTGGAGCCCGAGTTGCGCGCCCGTCTCATGGAACGGCACCGCCAGGTCGGCCCGCTATCCCAGTATCACGACCTGATGGCGATCGATGCCTTCGATGTGCGCGAGCGCATCGCGACCTTGAAGCCGAAGCTTCTGCTTCTGCGCGGGCTCAAGGATCACGGCAATCCGCCCGAGTACGAGAAGGAAATCCACGAGGCGGTGCCGGGCTCAAAGTACGTGAAGCTTCCGGATGCCGGGCATTTCCCGCCGGTGGAGATTCCGGACAGGGTCAACGCGCTCATCGAGCAGTTCCTCGCGGGCCTCGGTGAGGCGTGACAGCCGCCGCATGAATCTTCCCATCCGTTTGACACCCGACGGCCCCGAGCCTAAATTAGCCGCGTGGTGCTGCCATCACCGTATCAGCACGTGAGCAGCCACCAATCCGGAAGTCGAAAAAATCCGAGGCTGCCGGCATGCGGGGACCGCGAGCACCCATCGTGCGCGCGACGCACACGCCGCCGGCGTTGAAGGGGGATGATCGATGATTGACTCGGCGCGCCCCGCGCGCTCCCGCCTGGAAGTGGCGGCTTTGGCCGCCTGCGCGGCTTGCTTCGCGCTGTTTTGCGCGAACGTACTCGTAGGCTGGTCGGGGCGCGCGCTGGGGTGGGACGTCAGTTGGCGACTGGAGCGCGTGCCCGAGTTCCTCCTGCTGTTTGGCTCGACGATCGCTTTCGCCGTCGCATCCCTCGCCGCGGAGCTTCGTGACCGCGCCCGCAACGAGCGCGACCCGCCGCTCCGCTGACCGCGATCAACCATTTGCCCTTCGTTAATGCGCGACGATCCACCGCCGCGTTCCCTCAGACAGATCCAAAGGACAAGGAGAGATGACGTGAAGTTCACCCAAAAACCCGCCTCGGACCATGCCGAATGCGCACTGACGGAGCGCAGACGCTTCCTCACGGCCAGCAGCAAGTTCGGGTTCACCGTGGCCGCCGCGGCCGCGGGGGCCGGCGCGCTGATCAGCAAGCAGGCCCTTGCGCAGACGGCCGCCGAGGAGCAGCAGCGCCAGAAGACCGCCAAGGAGACGATGACCATCGCCACCGAGTACCGCATCGGTGCGACGCGGTGGTATCCGCTGGTGCAGCTCAACCTGAAGGAGAACATCCAGAACGCGACGAACGGCTATCTCTACGTGCGCCTTGCGCCCGCCGGTCAGCTCGGCATGGGGGCCGCGCTGGCGCAGGGCGTGCAGGCCAACACTTTCCAGGCGGCCCAGCACTCGATCTCGAACTTCTCGCCGTTCGCGCCCGAAGTCGACCTGATCAACATCCCGTACTGGTGCGGCCTGAACCAGGAGTTCACCAACCTGGTGGTTTCGGATGCCTGGAAGTCCATCGTTCACCGCAAGGCCGAGGAGCGCGGCTTCAAGGTGCTCCTGTACCTCGTGCTCGATCCGCGCACGGTCGCCGCGCGCAAGGGGCTGGCCAACGCGCCGCTCAAGACGCCGGCTGACCTGAAGGGCATCAAGTTCCGCGTGCCGGCCTCCGAGATCCTGCAGCAGTTCTACCGCCTCGCGGGCGCGAACCCGACTCCAGTGGCATGGGGCGAGACCCCGTCGGCAATCCGGCAGGGAGTGGCCGACGCCCTCGACCCGGCGGTTGTCGCGCTCTATTCCAACGGCTTCAAGGACATCCTGTCCTGGATCACCTTCAACAAGCCGGTGCCCGACTCGCAAGTCTACTCGTGCAACGTCGCGTGGTTCCGCAAGCTGCCGGTCAAGGTCCGGGAGGGCATCGAGTTCGCCAGCGACATCACCTTCCAGCAGAACCTCGCGCAGGTGCCGGCATCGCGCGCCTACGCGATGGCCGAGATGGCTGCCGCGGGCGTGAATTTCTACGTCCCCACCGCGGCCGAGATCAAGCAGTGGGCCGACGCTTGCGGCTGGCAGCGCCCGGAATGGAACGCAATCAAGACCAAGCTGGCGGGCTCGCTGGAGAACTTCGAGCGCATGCGCGCGGCCGCCGGAACGCGCGGCCGCTATTTCGTGCACGACGTCTGATCCCGGCCGGCAGGCGCGCGAACCGGAACGGACGCCCGGTCCGCGCCGCATCGCGCGCGCGCTTGACCGGTCAGAGAGGTTGTCCCACCCGCGGATCGTCCGAGACCCGTTGAAACGACTGTTTGCCCACATCGATGCGAACGGCGAGCGCTGGATGCTGCTGGCGCTCTACGTCTATGTCGTCGCTGTCATCTTCGTCGAGGTGGCGCGCCGCTTCGGCCTGAGCTATTCGTCGGTCTGGGGCGAGGAGACCGCGCGCTACATCTTTATCTACCTCGTGTGGATCGGCGCCGCCGCGGCCGTGCGCGACCGTGCCCACATCCGCATCGACGTGCTGCTCACCGTCCTGAGGCCACGCGTATGCGCGGCGGTACTCCTGTTAGGCGACGTGCTGACGGTGTTCTTCGCGGCGGTCATTTTCTATTTTTCCATGAAGGCCTTCATGACCTCGCTGCAGTTCGGCTCCGTCATAGAGGGCCTGCGCATCTCGCGCGCATGGGTGCTGTTCGCCGTGCCGTTCGGCTTCGCGCTCATCCTGCTGCGTGTGACGCAATCGATCGTGAACGACGTCAGGGACCTCAGAGCGGGACGCGCACCGCGTGCCGGCAGGCCCCTGTTCGACTGAAAGCCGCCATGTACATCCCCGAGGCGTTTGCGACGGCTGAGCTCGGTTGGGGGGTGCTCGGCTCCTTGCTGCTGATGCTGGTGCTGTTCGCGCTGGCGGTCCCCGTGTGGATCGCGCTGGGCATTACCGCCCTCCTCATACTGGGGGTAACCGGTGCGCTTCCGATGGCGCTGGTAGGCGAGTCCGTCTTCCATGGCCTGGACGCCTTCGCGCTGATCGCGATCCCGCTCTTCGTCCTGACCGGCGACCTGCTCGTGCGCACCGGGCTCTCGATCAAGCTGCTGAACATCGCGAGCGCCACCATGGGCAGCGTGCGCTCCGGCATGGGCACGTCCGCCGTGCTGGGCTGCGGGTTCTTCTCCTGCATCTCGGGATCGGACGCGGCCGGCGCCGCGGCGGTGGGCCGCATCACGATATCGCGCCTCATCCGCGAAGGCTATTCGCCGGCCTACGCCTGCGCGCTGGTGGCGGCCGGCGCCTGCACCGGAATCCTCATCCCGCCGTCGATCGCCTACATCATCATCGGGATGGTGCTGGGCATCTCAACCTCGACGCTGTTCATCGCCGCCGCGGTGCCGGGCGTGCTGATCATGATATCGATCATGATGACCAACGCGGTCATGAACCGCGTCCAGCACTACGAACGCTCCTCGGGGCGCTTCAAGCTGCGCGCCTGGCTCGCGAGCGTGTGGGACGGCCGCTACGCGCTGCTGATACCGGCGATCATCTTCGGCGGCATCTACTCCGGGGTTTTCACGCCGACCGAGGCCGCCGCCGTCGCGGTCGTCACAACCATCGCGGTCGGCGTCTTCCAGCGCACGCTGAGACTCAAGGACTTTCCGGGCTCGCTGGAGAATTCGGCCAAGGTCTGCGGCGTGATCGTGCCGATCATCGCCGTGGCGCTGCCGCTCGCGCAGGTTCTGGCGATCACCGACGTGCCTCAGAGCCTGGTCGGCGCGGTCAAGGCCTTCACGGTAGATCCCACGATCACCATCCTCCTCATGCTGGGCATCTTCATGATCGCAGGCTGCGTGATGGAAAGCACCCCGAACATCGTGATCCTCGGGCCGATCATGCTCCCGCTTGCCCAGTCGATCGGGATGAACGACATCCACTTCTGCGTCTTCATGGTGACCGCGCTTGGCATCGGCTTTATCACGCCGCCCCTGGGCCTGAACCTGTTCGTGATCTCGGGCATTACCGGCCAGCCGGTCCTGTCGATCGCCGCCAAGGCCGTGCCCTTCGTGCTGGCCATGCTGGCGGTCGCGGCACTGCTCGCATTCGTGCCGCAGATCTCCCTGTTCTTGGTGAGTTGACCGCCGGCATGTGCCGGTGGTCGATCGATGGGGTCAGTTCAGACCGAATTCAGGCGGGCTTGAAGATCGCGAGGCACTTGGGCGCGTTGAAGGTCCAGGTCTCGACCCAGTCGAGGATCTCCGCCTTGTAGTTGAGCTCGTTCATGGCGCCGGCGAGGCAGGTCCAGTTGAGAACCTCCTGCTGCCCGGCGTCCTCCATCTGCTTCAACGGCTTGTCGCGCCACGCGGTGTAGTTGCCGGTGCGCAGGTGCCCGAGCAGCTCGCGGTCCGATTCAAGGTCCGGATACATCCAGTTGTTCTTTTCGGTGAGAAAGCCGTGCGACCAGCTCGAGGAGGCCATGACCACCACGCGCCACGGGCTTTCCTTCAACACGCGCGCGGTTGCCTGCCCCATCTCGAAGCAGCGGCGCGGCGAAGGCGACGGGGGATCCGGCTCGTTCGCGTGCACCGTGAAGCCGCCCTGGTAGCGGATCACCGAGCTGCCGTAGCAGTTGACCGCCACCGGCACGATCGGCGTCCCGAATCCTTTGCGGTCGAGATCGAGGTAGAGGAGCGTGTTGGCGAAGGCGTGGCCCAATCCATCCTCGTGCAGGGGCTTGTAGGCGTAGGACATGTCGATGCCCGCTTCGAGCAGCCCGCGCGCGAGATAGCGCCCGGCCTTGTGGTGTCCCGGTTGGCTGAACTCCTTGTCGTTCGGCTCGCCCCAGATGTTGGGCCGTCCGCGCAGGCGCCCGAAGGGCTTGAAGTTGAGCTGCTCGTAGGCCAGCACGCAGAAAGGCGGGATGATGTCCTCCTTGAAGTTCTCGTACTGATCGTCGCCCCACATGACGATGAAGTCGGGCTTGAAGGCGTCAATTTCCTGGCGGATCTTCCGATACGCTCCGAAAACGCGCGCCCGGTGCTCCTTGTGCGAGGTGATGCCTTCGTCGTCGCCCCACTCCTTGCGCATCGGCTCCGGCCAGTTGGCGGGATCGCGCAGGCGCTCGGGAATCCTGCGATCCGTATTGAGCATGCGCGCGAGCGGCCACGGCTTGAGCTCGTCGGGAACCAGCCCCGGAGGATAGTGCGTCGTCCCAATGCCCAGGATCTCTGCCATGGTATTGCCCTCCCCGAAGTGACCTGCCGTGAACCGGAGATCTGCCGCCGGGCAAGATCATAGCAAATGAGGCCCCGCGAGGGGCGATTCGACGGCGAGAGGAGGAGGTCCGGCTAGGAAAGGGGCATCAGTCGCCGCGCCGCGACATCCAGGCCCCGGGCACCGGCACGCAGGACCTGTGCGATACCGCGGATTGTCCCGGCGAGAACCCTCACCGTGAATTCCCACGCCGCGATGCCGAGGTCGATTACGGGTGCGACGCGCATCGCTGTCATCAGCTCTGCCTCGTGGCGCGCTCTCAAATTCTCCGGAAGTGAATCAGCCAGGTCTTCCAGGATCGACAACAGCGTGGCAGGCGAATTGGAATCGCCGGGGCCGCCCGTCGTCGCGAGGGAAGGCGTCTGGTGGAGCGCGCCTGAAAGTACGGCGGCGAATTTCGCTGCCAGCGACTTCAAACTGCCTGCCGCAAGCGTGGCCAGACGGTACATCTCCTCGGCCTGCGCGCGCCGCGCGGCACGCTCGAAAGCCTGAATCTCTTCATAAGTGGGGAAATCTCGAACCATCATCATCGCGGCTCCTTCAATGCCTGTTGTTCATGAAGACGGACACAGCATGAGGCTTCGTGGTTCCGCGCGTCACGCGATGAAATTTCAAGCCACGCGCGAGAAAATGTCAGGTGTTGCCGTGCGGTGACATACAGAGTGAGAAAACAGGTCCCGCAAGACGGAACAATGACGATTTTGTTTCGCGTCTGCTCAGTCGGAGTGCATCAGCGTCCAGAAGCGTGCATCAGCGGCGATCGGGCACGCGGCGAATGGCGAACGCGCTCGAGAACCCGCGGCGCGTGACAGGTTGCAGGTGCCGTTTCGGGCGGTTGATTACAGAAACTTGAAACTTGATTCCTGACCGTTCATCCTTCCGCCTTCATCCTCGGAGCGGCTCCTGATCGCGATCAAGGGACAGGAATGAGCAACGACCGCACGATCGTCAAGCCTGTTCTCTGGTACTTCCTGCTCCTCACGCTGGTTCCCGCAGTTTCGGAACATTGGGCGTTTCTCGCGTTCCCGCCCGGGCCCGCCTTCCGCCTCGAGCCCGCATGGGAAGGCGCCTACGGCGCGGCCGCTATCGTCGTCTTCCTGCTGTTTTTGTGGTGGGGCGAGCGGCGACGCCTCGTGTTCAGCGCGTTCGTCCTCACGCTCTTCACGCTCTATTCCTATGGGGGCGCGCCCAGCCTCGACCGCATTATCTCGTTCATCGCGTATTCGGCGTTGTTCGGGATCGCGCTCGAGTTCTACCGGCAGAACAGGCCGCTCTATCACGAGCTGAAAGCCTCGGGCGCCGGGCTGGGCCGCATCCTTCTCAGGGCGGCGCTTCTGTGGTCGCCGATGCTGATCTTCGTCGCGGTCGGGATTGCGCTCAATCACGTGATCGTCGAGGCGACCACGAACGCAGTCTACGGCACCGCGCTGATCGATCGGCATTGCGTGATCCGCGACGATCCGGGAAAGCCGGTCATCCGGTGCGCGAACCTGGGCCGCCGTCTGCTCCGTGATCAGCTCGAGCCCCTGGCGCTCGAGGAGAACGTCGCGGTTCATGTCGAGCGCACCTTTCATTTCTGGAGGACGAAGGCGCTCGAAGGCCTGTCCGGGCTTTCACTTGACGGGCTCGATCGCAAGAAGGCCCTGGAGGAAGTCCGCGCGCTCACGGAGGCTCTGAAACCCGTCAACATGTTCGGGCTCGAGGCTCCCGAGGCGCGACCGAGGCCCACTTACCTGAATGATCCCAGGTTGAGGGCGATTGACAGGCAACGGCAGGTGGTCGACCGCCAGCTCGAGGACTGCCGACGACTCCTGTTCGCTTTTGCAAATCCTGTGTGCGACCGTTTAAGAAAGGAAAGCGCCCGACTGCTGAGGGATCGGAATTCGCGCGCCTCGGCGCTGCATAAACAGGAGCAGGAACGGATCAGGACCGAGCGGGAGAAGGATCCGGTCAAAGCCTACCGGGAGGACCTGTACCGCGTCCTCGCCCGGATCAGCCCGGCCGGGGAGTTCCTGGGCATGTGGCGCGACCTTGATGCGCGGTTTGGAGGGAAAGAGCCGCCCCGGGAAGAGATGCGCGCTTCGATCAAGGTTGCGGTGATCCGGTTCATGTACTCGGCCGAGCCACGTACCAGGAGCGTGATGAGCGCGATGCTCAAGCGCAATCCTGATGCCGCGTATGAAGCAGGGGTCGT
>DASPGR010000359.1:0-8231 GCA_035620515.1 Burkholderiales bacterium
CGAAACTCAATCTCGCCATTCACGAAGGAGCAGGCGGTGTAATGGATGCCCGCGCCGACAAACTCGTGCGCGACAGCATCATCTGGACACACCTGGCAAGCGACACGACACAGCGGCTGAAAGTGCTCCGCCGCCTGCCCCGGTAGCTGGGCTGCTGGTCGGCAGGTCGGCTAGAAGCTCAGCAGAATCCGGTCGCGCAGCTTCTCGATCGTGGGCGGAAGGCCCCCTTTGTGCGTAACCGTCGCTTCGTTGTCCGTGGTCGAGATACGCGCGGACGCGGGCGAGACGTCGCTTTGCTGGGAAAGGGTCTTCTCGGAACAGGTCGACTGCGGATTCGTGGTGGTGACCGTGCAAGGGGCGATGATGCGCGCCGTGACGGATATAACCGTAGAAGCAGACTGCCCACATGCGTCACTGGCCGCGAGGCTCGCGAGCAGAAGCAGCAGCCGGCGGTCGACGCGCTCATGGCCCCGCGTCGTCACCATTCGCGCATGCGGAGCGGCGCGAGCTTGCTTGCTGATCCCGCATTCCACCGCGACCTCCTGTGCCTGGAAGTGTAGTGCGCGAACGCCCGGAAACCAACCCCGGCGCGCGGCCTCAAGCGATGGTTGATTGTCCCGGGAGATTCCGGCCCCGGTCGATAGGAAGATGTTGGGGTTTGCGGCGCCGGTTAACGGCTGTACCAGGGGGCGAGCCAATGCCGGGCGCGGATCATGAGGGTGCGGATGCTCACCGCGAAGATGGCGAGCGCGAGCACGTAAACGAGCGAAGCGTTCTCGTTCAGCTGGGCAGATTTTTCGAAGACAGACATGCCCATGCCACGGACGCTCGCCAGCACTTCCACGGCGACCGCATTGGTGATGCCGCGCGCGAATCCGAGCTCGATCCCCGCCACGATATGCGGCAGCGCCGTCGGCAGCGCGATTCCGAACCAGACGTGATGCACCTTGGCGCCGAACATCTGGCCGACATCCAGGTACTCCTTTGGAATGGCCTGCGTGCCGTCCGCCGTCGTGACGGCAACCGGCAGAAACGCCGAGATGATGACAATGGTAAGGCGCGCCTCCGGCTGGTAGCCGACCCACATGATCACGATCGGCACGAGCGCGATGAGGGGCAGGGCGTACAGGGCCCGGATGTAGGTCGACAGGAACCAGTTGAGCTCGCGCACCCGTCCCATTGCGACCCCGACAAGGATTCCGGCCACCGTTCCGATCGCGACGCCCTGCACAATCGAGCCCACGCTCGCGCCGGTGTCCGACCAGAAGCGCGCAGTGGCAAGGGTGGAGGGAATCGCCATGACGATCCCGCTTGGCGTCGCGACGAAGTCGGGGAGCTGGGTGCGCACATAGAGCTCCCAGATCGCGAGCATGACCGCGCCCGCAACAAATGGTGCGATGCGCTCGCGCGTGAGGGCGCGCGACGGCTCTATCCGACCGCCGTGCGCCGCCATCGGAGCAGTTTCCGTTCGATGAGTTCGCCGACCCCGACCAGCGCCACCGCAAGCGCCGCAACGAAAACCGTGACGGCAAGCACCCAGGCGGAATTGAGGATGGTGGTGCCCTGCAGGAGAACCGCAGCCATTCCGTCAGGGTTGAGGAAGAACTCGGCGACGAGCGTTCCGACCATCGAGAGCGCGATCGATTGCTTGATGCCGGTCATCGCGTAGGGAGCGACGTACGGCAGGATCACATCGCGCCACAGCTGCCGCTCGTTCGAGCCGAAAATCGCGGCCACATCGAGATGCTGCCGCGGGATGCTGCGCGCGCCTTCCATGGTTCCCAGCAGGACCGGAAAAATCGAGATCACCACGGAAACGAGCACGCGCGACCAGAATTCGAAGCCGAACGTGACGAAGACGAACGGGACGAGCGCGATGGTTGGTGTGGCGTAGAGAACGTAGACGTAGGGCTCGAGCGCGGCCGCGATCAGCTTGCTGCGCGCGAGCAGAAGCCCGAAGGAAACCCCGACGACGATATTGATGGCGAGCGTGATGCCGTAGAGCTTTGCCGACACGCCGAGAGCAGCGAGGAGCGGGCCGCTGTGCAGCATCTCCCAGAGCTGCGCCATGGTCGTCGTGAACGGGACGAACAGGATGCCGAAACTGTGGCCGAGCGCCTGCCACGTGCCGAGCAAGAGCACAATGCTCAGCACGTAGCAGGCCGCCCGGATCCACGAGGCCCGGGCGGACCGGAAATGCCTGACGCGCTGCTCCAGGGATGATTTCCCGGCGGCAGTCGTCATTCGTTCACTCAAGCGCTTCCGGTCGCGAGCGGCTCTACTTCAGAATGCCGTATTTCGACTGCACCCGCTTCAGGGCCTCGGCGTAAAGCGACTTGTCGACGATCTGGTCGTAAGTGGGCTTCTTCGCGGCCTTGATCGAGCCGATTTTCACGAGCTGATCGAGCTGGCTCATCATCTGCTTCTCGTCGAGACCGTCGTTGTTCACCCAGTACGAGATCGCCTGGTAGCCGTCGACCGAGTTGAGCGCCACCTTGAAGTCGATCTGGCTCGCATTGGCGGCTACCTTCGCAAACGCAACCTTGTTTCCCGGCTCCTTGCTCGACATGAAGTTCTGGGTGAGGATCCAGCCCTCGAGATAGCGGATGAGTCCCTCCCTGTTCTCCTGAATTGCTTTCTTGCTCGCAATCAACATGGCGTAGTGAAGGCCCTTCGTGATCGACGCAGGCGCCTCGATCAGCCGCCATTTCTTGCCGGTCTTGAACTCGACCTGGGCCAGCTCGTCGACGTGCCACACGGCGGAGTGAACCTGGCCGGCAATTCCCGCCTTGACCAGCGGCTGATTCGCGAGATCGATCAACTTGAGATCGCTCTGCTTGAGCCCGCAGGTTGCGAGGACTGCCGCAATGTAGAGCGTGCGGGCGTTGTTGATCCCGTCGGCCGCTACGGTCTTGCCCTTCAGGTCCGCGCAGCCTTTCACCGCCGGATCGTTGGTCGCGATGATCCAGTCCTGATTGGGCATGCCGGCAATGGCGACCACCGGCGCGCCTGATGCGATCAGGTTGAGACCCGCCTGCGACGAGGTGAATCCGACTGCGACGTCGCCGGTGACGACTGATTTCGCCGTGTCCGAACCGCGCTGGAACCAGCGGAAGTTCACGTCGACGCCAGCTGCCTTGAAGAAGCCCATCGCCTCGCCGACATCGACGTACGTGTTCGAAAAGATGGGCGGCCGCCCGATCGCCGATGCCGAAATGTTGACGGTCTTGACGTCAGCCTGTGCGCGGGCGCTGTCGGGGACAAGGAAGGCCCCTGCCGCAACAGCGACCATCGCACCAAAAAACAGGCTCTTCTGCATGCAACTATAAAAGGTACGGGTAGTCATGCTCCTTCTCCTCCTTGGTGGTTGAACAAGTCGTGCCAGACCTGATCCCGCAGGTTGATGAACGACCGGCTCGAGACGACCTGCCGGTCGCGAGGGCGGGGCAGATCAACCTTGCGTACTGCTCGAACATGTGCTGGACGGCCGGCAAGGACGACGACCCTGTCACCCATCAGCACTGCCTCGTCGATGGCGTGTGTGACGAACATCATGGCCGTTGGCCGGCTGTCCCAGATTCTCAGGAGCTCGAACTGGAGTTGCTCGCGCGTCTGCGCGTCGACTGCACTGAAGGGCTCGTCCATCAGGAGGAGCGTCGGATCCATCACGAGCGCTCTCGCAAGGCCGGCGCGCTGCTGCATGCCGCCGGAGAGCTGGTGCGGATACGATTTCTCGAAGCCCTTCAGACCGACGAGCTCGATCGCCGCTCCGACGCGGCGTTCGATCTCTTCCTTGGGAGCGCGCCGCAGCTTGAGGCCGTAAGCGATGTTGTTCCAGAGATTTTTCCACGGGAAGAGCCCGAAGTGCTGGAACACCATCGACACGCTCGGCAGCGGCTTTTCGACCCGCTGTCCGTCGATGCGGATCTCTCCGCCGTTCAACTCGGTCAATCCTCCCACGCAGCGCAGGAGCGTCGTCTTCCCGCAGCCCGACGGCCCGACGATACTGACGATCTCCGAGCTGCCGACCTCGAGGCTCACGTCGGCGAGAACCGGGAGCTCGCCGTAGCGCACGGCGGCGTTCTCGACTACCAGCCGCGACGCTCCCGGACCGCTCATCGGCCGGCTCCCCGCTGCGCCCGGACCAGCCGTGATCGAGGTTCTCCCGCCGCTTGCAGCGCCCACGGCACCGAGCCGTTCTTGCGCAGCATCACCTTTGATGCCGGAGACGCACTCGAGCGCAAGCTGGGCATCACAGGCGCGGGATGCCGGACTCGATGATGATCTTGCGGAACTTGGCGACATCGGTACGCACGATTCTTGCGAATTCCTCCGGCGAGTTTCCGACGATCACGAGCCCGAGCTCGTCAAATCGCTTCTTCACGCTGGGCGTTCTCAACGCTTCCACGATGCCCTTGTGGGCCGCGCGGACGGCCGCCCCCGGTGTTCTGGCGGGCGCGAACAACCCGTTCCAGAACTGGAAGTCGTAGCCGGTCACGCCTTGCTCTGCCATCGTCGGTAACTCGGGGAGAATCGGCGAGCGTGTGGTGCTCGAAATACCGTAGGCCTTGAGCCGGCCCGCCATAAGATGGGGTTTCGCGGCAAGCGGAGTCAACACGCACAGATCTGTTTCTCCGGAGAGCAAGGAAAGCGTCGCGGGCGCGCTGCCCTTGAAGCGGACGTTGGTCATCTTGACCTTCAGCATGGACCATAGCGCATCGCCGGCGAGCTCGCCCGTCGCACCGGCTATCGCGACGTTGAATTTGCCCGGCTGGGCCTTTGCGGCCTGCGCCAGGTCCTGGATGGTTCTGCCGGGCAGACGCGGATTGGCGGCCATGACAAGACCCGTGGTCGAGAACTGGCTGACTGCGGCGAAATCCTTGACCGGGTCGTACGACAGCTTGCGATAGAGCGTTGCGTTGACCGCGTGAGTGCCGCTGTTGCCGACAGCAAAGGTATGGCCGTCAGGGTTTGCGTGCGAGGCGATCTCCGTCGCCAGCACGCCATTGGCGCTGGGCCGATTATCCACAATGAGCGTCTGCGACATCACCTCGGTCATCTTCGGCACGAGCAGTCGGATCTGGATGTCCGAAGGCCCGCCCGGGGAGGAGGCGACAAGGATCCGTACCGGCCGTTTGCCGGAGATCTGCGCAAAGCTCGCGCTGGATGCACATGCGACCGCGAGCGCCACGGCGACGAGACAACACGACCGGTTCATGACTTGACCCTCCCTGGTAGCGCGGAAAGAATGGGATGTCTTGGCGCATCCGTTCGGCTTCGCCAGGTCAATTGTAGTCCCCGGCACCTTTTTGCGGGGTATCGTCGTGCGGCTCGAAGCCCGGGGCCGGGGGAGGGGTCCGCCACGTTATCATTTGGGCCGGGCGCCCTTTCGGATCCACTGCGCCAGAAAAGCGAGAATCATTGGACGAGTTCGAATTCTTCCTGGAAAAGGACTGGTCGGACGGCCTACCCGTCGTGACGCCGACCGAAGAGCGCGTTCGGGCGATGCTTGCCTGCACAGCGCGCGGTCCTGACGAGACGATCGGGGCCATTCCGCCGGCGGGAGGCATTGCGACGGTGCGCAGCGTCGCCATCCATGCGGTGATGGCCGGCTGCAAGCCCGAGTACCTGCCCATCGTTCTCGGGGGTGCTGCGCTCATTCTGCGCGAGGAGCTCAACATGGGCGGCGTGCAATGCACGATGCATGGCGTCGCTCCGCTCATGATCGTCAACGGTCCCTACGGCGAGCGAATCGGGCTGCGCGGCGGCAACGGCTGCTTCGGTCCGGGATTCCGCGCGAATGCCACGATTGGACGCGCAATCCGGCTGATCCTGATGAATCTCGGCGGAGGCATCGCCGGCATCGCATCGGCTACGGTATTCGCCTCACCGATCCGCTACACCGCGTGCCTCACGGAACATATGGCGCGCAGTCCCTGGGAGAGCCTTGCGGTCTCGCGCGGATACGCGGCGGGTGACAACGTGATCACTTGCGCGATGGTGGAGAGCCCGCGGCTTCATTTCGACGATGTGAGCACGGAACCTCAGCGGCTTCTTGCCGGCATCGGGGACGCCATGACTGCGCCCGGATCCTGGAACATGTGGTTCAACTCGGACATGGTGGTGGCCATGAGCCCGCAGCATGCGCAGCTCTGCGCCGACGCCGGGATGAGCCGCCGCGACGTGCAGATCCGTCTATGCGAGCTGGCCGTGCGTCCGCAAAAGAATCTCAAGCGGGGCGGCAACTGGCGCCCGGAGCGTGCACGGGCGATGGGGCTCGATCCGGACGATGACGAGTGCCTCGTCAAGGCGGTGAAGGATCCTGACCGGCTGCACCTGATTGTGGCCGGCGGCCTCGGCCCGGTCACGGCGGTGTGCCACGGGTGGAATGAGTCGAGCCGCGCTGTCCACAGTGCGTACTCGGTCTGACGCGGCCGGGACGGTTGCGTCATAATAAGAGAGACCCCCTGCAACGAGAAAGGCGCGAGCATGGCAAGCGATCTGGGCTTTATCGATCCGACTGCCGGCGGAAGCGGCGTGAAGGTCGCGCTGGCACCGCGGCCGAAAGACCTGGCCGGCAAGGTCGTGGGACTCCTCGACAACACAAAGGAGCAGGCCGACGTGATACTCGAGACGGTCGCCGAGATCCTGCGCAACCGTTATGGCGTGGCCAAGGTCATTACCCGGCGCAAGGAGCACTACTCGAAGCCCGCGACCGGCGCGATGATCGACGACATGGCAAAGGAGGTGCAGATCGCGGCCGCGGCGCTCGGCGGGTGAGGCTCCTGCACGTTGTGCAGTGTGCACGACACGATCGAGTTCGAGAAACGGGGGATTCCGGCCACCGTGTTTCTCACGCAGGTCTTCAAGAACGCCGCGGTCTACCAGTTTCGCACCAAGGGAATGGAAGGCCATCCCTTCGTCGAGCTGCCGCATCCGGTGAGCAACCTGACGACCGAGCAGATGCGGAGCCTCACCGAGCGCTACGTCGACGAAATGGTCGCCCAGCTGACGCAAAGAGCGTGACGGGTGATCGGTGATGGGTGCCAGTCAGAACCAGCAGGAGGCCGCATGAAAAGACAAATTGTCTTGACCACGCTCGCCGTGGCGCTCTGCGCGGTCAGCACCCAGCTTCTCGCCGCGCAGGGAGGCTATCCGCAGCGGCCGATCCGGTTCATCGTTCCCTACTCAGTAGGCGGCACGTCGGATCTGGTGGGTCGCCTCGTCGGCGCGAAGCTCACCGAGGAGCTTGGCGTGCAGCTCGTGGTGGACAACCGCGGGGGCGCAGGCGGATCGATTGGCAGCAAGATTCTGTCCGAGGCCAATCCGGACGGCTACACGATCATGGTCCAGAACATCGGGCTTGCGGTGAACGAGACGCTGCGTCCCAAACGGGGATACATTGCCCTCCGCGACCTCGCGCCGGTCTCGATCGCGGGCTTCACGCCCAGCGTTCTGATCGTCAACAACGATCTGCCTTACCAGAGCATCAAGGATTTCGTCACGGCGGCAAGAGCGCAGCCGGGCAAGATCGCATTCGGGTCGGCGGGAGCCGGCAGCTCGACGCATCTCTCCATGGCGTACTTCATGAGCGTCGCGAAAATCGAGCTCCACCACGTTCCATACAAGGGCGGCGGGCCGGCCGTGAGGGACGCGATCGCCGGACAGGTACAGTGCGTGATGGTGCCGATCCCGACTGTGTACGGCCATATCAAGGCCAAGCGGCTTCGCCCGCTGGGAGTGAGCAGCACCAGGCGATCGCCCGTCCTGCCCGACCTGCCCACGATTGCCGAAGCCGGCGTGGCGGGTTACGAGTTCAGCACCTGGTATGGAGTCCTGGCCCCGGCGAAGACGCCGAAGCCGATCATCGCACGGTTGAACGCCGCCGTCGTCAAGGGCCTGAAGGATCCGGCGCTGCGCGAAAAGCTGCTGGCAACGGGGCTCGATCCCCAGCCGTCGAAGCCGGAAGAATTCGCAAATCTGATTCGTTCCGAGACTGCGCGCTGGAGGAAGGTGATCGAGGAGGCGGGCATTCCCAAGGCGTAGCGGCTGCCCGAAGGCGGAAAAGAGGGCCGGCGTTCGAGCTGGCCCTTAGAGTCCCTAACATAATGAAACACGCGTGCGTTGCGCGCCAAAATCGTCGATGACGCGAAGGACGGCGCAGGACAGTATCCGGAATACGGCCAAGCCGGCCGACAAAGTCAGCGACGATTTTGGCCGCAACCCCGGCG
>DASPGR010000360.1:0-6611 GCA_035620515.1 Burkholderiales bacterium
AGGAGTCGCAGCTCCGCGCGGGTGAATTCCCGGTTGTGCCGTACCGGGTAGAACGAGTGGCCCTTACAGAGGACGGGCTTCGCGTAGAGATAGTGCTCGGAATAGTCGTACGTGATGTTCTTTCCGCGCAGCATGCGGCTCCTGTTGCGATAGCTGCCCACATTGGGCACGTCCACTTCGAGCACGCCGCCGGGACTGAGCACGCGATGCATCTCCTTCACGGCATGAAGATGCGAATGGGTGAAGTGCTCCAGCACCTGGCAGCACACCACGGCATCGAGGCTCCCGTCGGCAAAGGGCAGGGGATCGAGCTCGACGTTGCAGGGATAGAAAGGAATGGCGCGGTCGCGGTAGACCGCCGGGTGGCGCTCGGACTGGCCGCCGAAGTCGACCGCGTGGCACTCATGGCCCAGCTCCTGCAGGAGCGCGAGCAGCATGCCGTGACCCGCGCCGACGTCGAGCACGCGCCGGCACCCGCGGAGCCGGTCAGCGATCTCGCAGAAGCGGTCGACGCTGCCGTGGAAGGTGTCGTCGAGCCCCGCATCTGCGAGGTCGAACAGGCTTCCCGAGCGGCGCAGCGCGAGGGCCCGCTCGTAGATCTGCGCCCGGTTGAGCTCGCGGACCGGCGCCTCATTCATGCTGGCGCTCCGCGACCCTGATCAAGCCCGGCGAATAGAAGACCGGTCATCCATGCGAACAGCAGGCCCTCGGTATGGTCGAGCAGAAACGAATTGACGAGGCAACCGGCGGCAATCATGAGCACCAGCCCGCGCGCAAGGTGCGTCTCGAAGGGCGTTGCAAGGCGCGGCGCAAGCTGCCAGGTGCGCCAGAAGAGGTAAAGGAGGAGAAGCAGGCCGACCACCCCGTTCTGGGCCATCACGAGCAGGTACTCGTTGTGCGGATTGCGCACCTCAAATGGGCCACATTCCCGGACCGTCTCGGCGTAGGCCTTTGGAAAGCCGCCGGTCCCGACGCCGACGAGCGGATGGTCCCGGATGATTTGCAGAGTCTCGCGGTAAAACGTAAGCCGTTGGCCGATGGAACTCTGCTCGACGCCGGGGCGGGGCGCCATTGCCAATGACGGATCACCGGTTGTCCAGGCCGAATACTCCTGCAATGCGCGGTCGACTCGCTCGCGAGCCGAATCCGATGCCTGGTAGATGAGGACCGCGAAAAGTGCTCCGACGACCATCATTGCAAGGAGTCCAAGATACCCCCGCAGGGCATAGCCGGCGTAAAGCAGGAGCGTCCCAAAAACGACGTAGCCCGTGCCGCCGGGAACGACAAATGCGACGTTGATGACTGACAGCAGGGACGCTGCGAGCCAGCCCAAGCGCGCACGCGGTGTCCGCGCGCCGAGGGCGAGCTGGAACAACAAAAACGCGGCGAAAGCAACGAGGACAGAGTGCGTGAGCTTGTGTTTGAATGGCACGTGGAAGAACAGATCCTCGACGAACCACCCCGGACGCGGCATGCCGGCGCGCAAAGCGTAGGAAAAGAGCACGGTGGCGAGAAGCGCGCCGGCAAGGGCGTAGATCCCGGCGCGCCGGGCGTCGGCGCCGCGAAAGAGTGTAACAAGGACCGGTATCAAGAGAAGGTCGGCGTACTTGGTCAGGAATCTTCCCGCTTCCTTCGCGCTTGCGTCGCCGTAGAACACCCCGATCATCAGTATGGCAAAAAGCATTAGCGCTGCGAGCGCGACCGGGTTACGCTTGATGGCAACCGATTTTTCCCGGTAGCGGCCGCTCGCCAGCCAGGCAGCAAGGACTATTGCGCTGAGAACGCTGCCTAGCGCCGTGGATATCGGGATCGAAAACCCGAGGGCGATGCCCGACCAGCGCGCGGCGCGATCAGCCCAGGCGGTTGCGCGAGCGACGGCGCTCATCGCCGAACACCCATCACTCATTACCCATCACCGATCACGCATCATCCAGTTGGGGGCCGATATTCCGGCACCCATTTCGCGAGATCGGATTTCACGTTGGCGCTGTCAGGCGCGTCCCTGCGCGCCAGCCATTCGTCCAGCCGCCGCAGCCAGTCCTGATTTTCCTCGCGCGCGCGCGCGATCCGGAGCTTGGGATGCGGCGTGGGCAGCGCATTCTCATCTGCGGCGAGCGGCTCCTCGTAGAGCTTCTCGCCGGGACGCAAGCCCGTGTAAACGATCTCGATATCGTCGCTCGTGTAGCCCGAGAGCTTGATGAGATCGTTCGCCAGGTCAGCAATGCGAACCGGCTCGCCCATGTCGAGGACGAAGATCTCTCCGCCCTTTCCCATAAGCCCCGCCTGCAGCACAAGTTGAACGGCTTCGGGAATCGACATGAAGTAGCGTGTCACCTCCGGATGCGTAACCGTAACCGGGCCTCCGGCGGCAATCTGCTCGCGAAAGCGTGGGATGACGCTGCCCGTCGAACCCAGGACGTTTCCGAAGCGCACCATGACGAACCGAGTCAATCCTTCTGTGGCTCCGGTAGAAACGGAGGACTGGAGCGCCTGACACACCATTTCCGCGAGCCGCTTGCTTGCGCCCATGACGCTGGTGGGATTGACGGCCTTGTCGGTGGATACGTAGACGAATTTTTCGACGCGATTGTCGATCGCAGCGCGGGCAAGGACCTCCGTGCCGGCGACGTTGTTAAGCACCGCCTGCCACGCGTTGTCGTCTTCCATGAGCGGCACGTGCTTGAATGCCGCCGCGTGGAAAACTACTGCCGGCCGGTGTTGCCGGAGCACCTGCTCGACGCGTGCCTTGTCCTTCACATCGCCAATGACCGGCGCGAGGACCAGGCTGGAACGGCGCGCCTGGATCTCCTGCTCGACGGTATAGAGGGCAAACTCGTTGAGCTCGAACAAGACGAGCTTGCTGGGCTCGAAGCGCACGATCTGACGGCAAAGCTCGGCCCCGATCGAGCCGCCCGCGCCGGTGACCATCACGACCCGGTTCCGCAACCACTCGCGCAAGCCGCCGGTGTCGAGCGAGACGGGGTTACGGCCGAGCAGATCGTCGAGCTCAACGTGGCGCAATGCCGATATCGTGACGCGACCGCTGATAAGGTCGTCAAATGCGGGAACTGTCAATGGCCTCAGTCCCGCCTGGCTGCAAAGCTCCACAGCCCGGCGCCGCTCCATGTGCGACGCGGATGGCAGTGCAACGATGGCGTGGGAGACGGACAGTCGTTCCGCGATGGCGGGAAGTTCGTCAAGTCGTCCAAGCACCGGCAAGGCGTGAATCTGCAGGCCGAGCTTGCCGACGTTGTCGTCAAGCAATCCAACCACTCGCCACTCGCGGCTCCTGGCTAGATCCTTCACGAGCGCAGCGCCAGCATCACCCGCGCCCAGAACGAGCACCGGTTGCGCGTCGAGTGCGTTGAGCGAAACGAGGCGACGCTCCTTCAACGTGCGGTAGGCGAGGCGGCTGCCTCCCATCAGCATGATCAAGAGGATCGGATCAAGGACAAACACGGAGCGGGGAACCACCACTGGCAGCTGCGCGAACTGGAGCACGAGCGCGGTAGCGGTTACGCCCACGACGGCGGCGAGCACGATGCGCTGCAAATCCGGGACGCTGGCGTAACGCCAGAGGCCCCGATAGAGGCCAAAAAGAAGGAATACGCCGGTCTGGGTTGCCACAATCCAGGGCAAAGTCGGCCATACACCGACAAAATAAGGGTCGCTCGTCTCAAAGTTGAAGCGCAGCAGGTAGGCCCCGATCCACGCGACGCCCACCGCGACGACGTCGTGCGCAAAGGCCAGGGCGGAGCGTGATTTGAACGGGCCGATCACGCTTGCTCCTGGGTACCTTTTTGACGATTGCTCCATCGGCGGTCGATGATAACCATCATCACCGCGTAGATTGCGAGCCACGCGGCCAACAGCAGCGCCTGTCCGGTCGACGTCCGCTGCAGTCCCCACAGTGCGGTCACACCGACTGCGAGCATCAGTCCGTACCATGACAACGCCGTGCGCCGGTGTCCCAGACCAAGCTGGACCATGTGCTGGTAGTAGTGCTCGCGGTGGGCCTGCCAGACGCGCTCACCGCGCAGCGCGCGGCGCGCCAGGGTCACGGTTGCGTCCACGATAAACGGGGAAAACACCAGGACGGGAAACCACCAGGTCCAATCCCGCTGCACCCACCCGATCACGCCCAGCGCACCCGCGAGGAAACCCAGCGGCACCGATCCCACGTCACCCATGAACACGCGTGCCGGGGGAAAATTGAAAACGAGAAACGCCGCAGCCGCCGCGGCGATGCTGAAATTGACGAGCGCGAACTCGGTGCTGCCTGCGAACCACGCAGCAATGCCGTAGAAGGAAAATCCTGAAATCGCCATGCCGCCGGCGAGGCCATCGGAGCCGTCCATGAAGTTGTAGAGGTTCGCCATCCATGCAATGGCAACAGAAGTGATGAGCACTGTTATGAGTCCATGTTCGTCCAGTAGCACGCTCGCCGAGAAGCCGCTGGCGGCGATCAGATGCACGATCAATCGCCAGCGCGCCGCGACGCCGCGAATGTCGTCCAGCAGCGATATGACATAGAGCAGGCCGAGTGCAGTAGCGAGCGTGATCGGAAGATTGGGTGCAATCAACCCCAGCGCGAGCAGGATGCCCACGTGCATTCCGATGCCACCCGTGCGCGGCACGGGTATCTCGTGCAATGAACGCGGGTTGGGGCGATCAAGCGCAAGGCCGGAGAAGCGGCTGTTGACGAGCCACCAGATGACGAACAGGGCAGCAGCGAATGCCGTCAGCGGAGCCCAGGTGATAGGTTGCACGGCGGGAGTATTTTAGGAGTCTGGCGGCACCACCCGCGCATGATACCGGATCCCTCCTTACCGCCAATCAATGAGCTGAAAACGCTTGCCGCCCTTGAGGCGAAAGACCGAAAAATCCGTTTCGTCGACCGTGAGGATTTCGCGGAATCCGGTTTCTTCCGCGAGCCAGATTAGTGCCGCGTCGGCGAAGTCAACTTCGCGGCCGGCGTACTTTGCGAGTGTCGTTGCCAGATCCTGGTACGCGACGACTGGAACATCCACGACGGCGATGCTGCCCTCATGTGCCCACCCCAACAGGCGCTGTTTGGCCCGGGCATTGAGGAAAAAACAGGTTTCGACGATGACCGCGGCCACCGTGACCAGATCCCCGTCAAAGTGCTTCACGAAAAGGTCAGCTTTGGCGTGCAGCGGGTCGCCCGCCCGCCCATACGCGACGAGAAATCCAGTGTCGACGATGACACTACTCACGCGCAGTCTTGCTGCGAAAACGCTCTCTCAGCAGGCGCTTGGAATGGCGGGCCACATCGCCTGGCGTCTTGTCGCACCCGCGAAACGCGGCGCTGGCCTTATAGGCATTCGACGGCGTTCGCGCTGTGTCGAAAAGCTGCTCAAGCGCTCGCTTTACCGCCTCGCTCTTGGTGACTTTGTGCGAAACGCAGTAATCCGCGAGCTTCTGCTCGACACGCAGCGGAAGGCGTACGGAGATAGGCATGGGCGATCGCGTATTACAGAAACGCCGTAATTGTATTACATCCCCAATCCGCGCACAAGGCGGAACCACCGGGCTGTCTCCGTCAAACCTTCTTCCATCGTATGCGGCGGCTGCCAGCCGAGCTCTTTTCTTATCCGGGAACTCTCCACCTGAAGTGATCCGAGGACCCGAGCCGCTTCCTCGCGCTTTCCGACGAGCGACGCGCCGAGCATGAGAAGGGAAGGCGGAAACGGATATAGGTGCGGCGGGACGCCGAGGCACTCCGCCAGCGCCCGCACCAGATCCGGCGTCGACAGGTCATGACCGTCGCTCACAAGATAAGTCCGGCCTGCCGCCGCAGGTGTCTTTATACAGGCGAGTATTGCCTCGACGAGATTGCCCAGATACACCAGGCTACGTTGATTACGCACCGAGGCAAGCGGGAGAGGCCACCCGCGTGACACCAGCTTCATGAGGCGCAGGAAATTGCCCTTCACGCCGGGGCCGTAGACCAGGGGCGGGCGCAGGACGACGACCTGGAGTCCTGTTTCCCGTTCAATTGCCCGCAGCGCCTGCTCGGCTTCCCACTTGGTGATTCCGTACGCATCCTCCGGCTGCGGGGTGTCGTCCTCGGTATAGGGACGGGCAAAAGTGCGCTCCCCGTTCACCTTTATGCTGCTCAGGAACACCAAACGGCGCACGCCGGCCGCGGCCGCCTGTGTGGCGAGCTGCCGCGTCCCGTCCACATTGACGCGCCGGTAGGCAGCGAGAGGGTCGGAGGCGGTCTCGCGAAGAACGTGCGTTCGGGCGGCGAGGTGGACCACTGTTTCGACATCGCGGAGCGCTTCTGCCCATTCGGTCGTCCCGTCGATGTCGCCAACAGCGGCCGTTTCTGCGTCGTGAGAACGCTGTTCAGGTAGCCGCCGAACGGCACAGCGCGTTGCATACCCGGCCGCTTTCAGGGCCGGAACGAGCGCTGAACCGATGAAGCCACTCGCGCCCGTTACCAGAATGCGCTGCTCGCCGGGTATCAAGCCGTGCGGTGCGTGCCATGGTTAATCCCCTCCTGCCCGAGGAGGGGTGCCCGCGTCAGCGGGCGGGGTGGTGGGAGCAAGGCCGATGAATTTCGAGGAGCGCGCGGCCAAGCCGCT
>DASPGR010000361.1:0-16128 GCA_035620515.1 Burkholderiales bacterium
TTTCAAAGGGAAGACGGCGGTCATGGGCTATCCCAGATATGATGCCTTCTTCAATGACAACCTGGAAACGGAGAGCGTCGTCAGGGAGTTCGAGCTCGAGCCCGCCAGGAAGACGATATTGTGGATCACCACCACCGGCGAGGGCGCGAGCTCCATTCCGAGCTTCGCGAAGCCCATCTCCGGGCTGATGGACAGGCACAACGTAATAGTGCGGCCGCATCCCATCGCGTTTCGCGCCGAGCCCCGGGACATCGAATTGCTCCGCTCCCTGAACTTCAAGATCGACAGCGACCCGTTGCGCGACATGAACAAGCTCTACAAGGCTGCCGACATCGTTCTTTGCGATTACGGAGGCAGCGCCTTCAGCGCGATATACCTGGGCAAGAAGCTCATATTGCTCGATGTGCCGGGCAGCGACAAATCGCCGTGGTTGCGGAGCGCTTCGAACTTCGAGCTTTACCATTTCGTCCCGGTCGTCGGCATCGGGAATTTCCACGCCATTCACGGCCTGATTGCCGATGACAAGGCGTGGGAGGCATGGGCCGAAAAGAGGACATTCCTGTTCAAGCGGTATTTTGCAGACTATCGCGGGACATCGTCCCGCAGGGCGGCCGATATACTCGCGAACCTGGATTCCATCATTGGTGACCGGACCTGAGCGGGAAGCCTTATCATGGTCATCTGGATTATCGGCATGTCGGCGACGGGCAAGACGACATTGGCTGAGCAAGTTGCAAGCCGTATCCGCCGGTCGGGCCGGAAGGTCGTCCTTCTCGACGGAGATGCGATCAGGGCGTTGTTCGGCAACGATGTCGACCACACCATGGAGGGGCGCCGTCGCAACGCCGAGCGGCTGTCTCGTTTCTCGAAATTCCTTGCCGACCAGGATGTACACGTGGTCGCGGCGGTACTTTCCATCTTTCCGGAATGGCGCCTTTGGAACAGGCGGAACATCGCGGATTATGCCGAGGTATACATCAGGGCTTCGATGCAGACCTTGCTCCGGAGAGACACCAAGAATCTCTACGCCAGGGCGTTGAAAGGGGAGCTCGCGAACGTCGTAGGGGTCGATCTGCCGTTTCCCGAGCCTGAGAATCCGGAGCTGGTGATCGACAACGATGTCGACCGCACGGATTTTGGCGAATTAGCAGACAAGATACTCACCGTCGAGGTCGTTCGAAAGGCGCTGGCCCTGGCATGAAATGGGTTGTAGCCTTCATCGTCTTGGTTATCATCGAGCTGGGCCTTTTCCTGATAGTCAACCTGCAACGGCGCGGCTTCCAGTGGTTGATAACCGAGAAGGATGAGGTGCCGATACTGGACGCCCGCGCCCTCGAGAAATATCTGGGTGGCAGCTTCGATCCGCATCTGGGCTGGGTGAGGAGGCCCAACACTACCGGGATCGAACGCGGACAACAGGGCGAAATCAGGTTTCACATCGACTCGGCCGGCGCGCGTTCAGGTGCTTCCGCGTCGTCTGCGCCGCTGGTTGCCGCTTTCGGGGATTCCTACGTCTTTTGCCGGCAGGTTGAGGATGACGAAACCTGGGAGGCCGAGCTCTCGAGGCAGGAAGGGTTCGGGGTTCTGAATTTTGGCGTCGGCAACTACGCGCTGGACCAGGCTCTCCTGCGCTACGAGACCGTCAAACTGCCGGGCACGGTGCGCGTCGTGGTAATGGGCTTCGTGCCCGAGACGATCTGCCGGATCCAGTCCCGGTGGAAGCACTATCTGGAGTTCGGGAACACGTTCGCATTCAAGCCGCGGTTCGTGCTGGGTCCCGGGGGCGGCCTGGCTCTCCTGGAAAACCCGATGCGGAATGCCGACGACTTCGGGAGATTGCGGGAAAGGCTGCCGGAGATCCGGGCCACCGATCGTTTCTACGAGAGGAAATTTCGTTCATTGCAGTTCCGATTTCCGTACTTCCTGAGCTTCCTGCGCAACCCGCTGAAGCAGGCCGGACTGATTCACGCGGTGGCGATTCGCGGCTTACTGCGTGCGCTGGGCAGGTCGACGCCCTGGTCGGAGAACCTCCCATTCACGCTGGTCATGAAGGACAACATTCGCGATGCACACAGCCTTTACCGTGACGGCGAATCGACCGCGTTGCTGCGCGCGATCCTGCTGCGTTTCAGGGATGGAGCTCTGCAGCTTGGGCATGTCCCCCTCGTGCTCGTGATGCCGCAATTGCTTGACCTCAAGCTGAGCACGAACAAGAATACGCAGTATCAGGATTTCTACCGCTCCTTGCATCCGACCATGTCCGTGCTCGACCTGACGGACCGGTTTCTCGAATTGGACTATCGGCGGCTGTACATCAATGATCAATACGGCGGCCACCTGTCCGTCGCCGGAAACCAGCTTGTGGCGCGGGAAGTGTCCGCCTGGCTCAGAAGCGCAGGCGTGAGGCAGTGAGTGGAGGAAGGCGTGCGCATTCCACGCAGCGTGACGGCATGAGAAATACTTATCGAAGGGCGAACAACAAGGATTACTGGGCCAAGCGCTGGAGCGACATTCCCGCCGACGTGCCCATGGAGAATGCGTCGGTCTACCCGCTCAAGTACGCCCAGCTCGCCATCCAGGGCAAGGACGGCAGGATTCTGGAGGCGGGTTGCGGCGCGGGACGCGTCCTGCGCTACTACCACGACCGCGGCTATGACATCATCGGCATCGATTTCATCGACGTTGCCGTCAGGAAGCTCCAGGGAATTGATCCATCCTTGCGGGTCGAAACGGGCGATATTACAGCACTGCGTTTCCCGGACCGGTATTTCAGGCATGTCCTGGCCTTCGGCCTTTACCATAACCTCGAGCATGGGCTGGACAAGGCCATTTCAGAAACGTTCCGGGTGCTGCGGGAGGGAGGAACGGTCTGCGCATCGTTTCGGTCGGACAACATCCAGACACGCCTTACCGACTGGCTGGCCGAGCGACGCGCACGCGCGCGCGACGCGGCCAGCAGGCCGCGCTTCTTTCACAAGATGAACCTGACCCGGAGCGAGTACGAGGCGCTGTTCGTTCGGGCGGGCTTTGTCGTGGAATCTGTCTTTCCCGTGGAGAATATGCCGATACTCTACAAGTTCGCTTTCTTCCGGTCCGCCGCGCACCGGCGTTTTGACGAGAACAGGGCCCGGGCGGAGGGATACCGGCTGTCATGGATAGGGCGAGGATTGCAGAATTTCCTGTTGCGATTCTTCCCCGACCAGTTCTGCAATATCTATGTCGTGATCGCCCGAAAGCCGTAGTTCGGAGCGATCCGCCCGGTGCTCGTCATCCAGGTGGTCTGACCACGAGTAGGCATCCGAAAGTGCCGTCGAGAAATTCCTCGCCTTTGGTCAGTCTTCTTCTTCTTACGTACAACCAGCAGAAGTTCGTCGAGGAGGCGGTCAGATCGGCGCTGCTTCAAACCTATCAGCCGCTTGAAATCATTGTTTCGGACGACGCATCGACTGACCGGACCTTTGAGATCGCCAGGAGGGTGATCGAAGAATACCGTGGGCCGCACCTTGTGACCGTAAGCGTGAATGACCGAAACGTGGGCACCAATGGCCACCTCAACATGGCCGTAAGAAGGGCGAGGGGAGAGTTTATCGTAGTTGCGGCCGGAGACGATGTCTCGCTTCCCGGCCGGGTGGAAAGGCTCGTCGAACATTGGCGGTCAGGCGCGTCCGGCGTTTTCTCCAATGCCACGATTATCGACGCTCAAGGCAGCACGAAAGACATTTTCGTAAGGCAGGGTTACAAGCATATGGCGGGCTGGCGCGAAATGGTGCTGGCCGGAACGCACGGTGCGTGGGGATGCACGCTTTCATGGGAGAAAAAGGTATTCGAAGTCTTTGGCGATATGCCGGAAAACATCATGGGTGAGGATGCCGTCATTCCGTTCAGATGCGGGTTGTTGAATGGACTGTCTTATATTGATGAACCGCTGGTTGATTACCGGGATCATGGCGGGAACATTTCTTTCTGGGCGGAAGAGAGACGGTTGAGCAGGAATGAGTTGGTCGAACTCGGTTCACGCATCATGCAGTTCAAGGTACAGATGTATGGCAACTGGAAAAAAGACACCGGGCTGGCCAGAGACAGGAACATCATCGATACCCGTCAACACGATTGGGCGCAATTGGTCCTGGATGAAAATATCCTGCTGGTCAGAAAGATGGATGATTTGTTGAAGACGTCCCTTGTCCGGTTGATTTTTCTTCTTCCCTATGCTTGGCTATATTTTGCGAGACGGATGTGCGGGGCGGTATCCCGCTTTGTTGCGCTGAAAACGACTGGATGGAAGCTGCTTAATGGAGTGCTCCATTACCGCGCTCCCGGTACGCATCAATTAATTCGCCGTGTTTTTGGGCGAAATATATAAAGTGATGGAACAAGGGCAGCGTCATGAGTAGCCGAATTCCTGGTCAGGACGTGCTTGAGCTATACGGCCGTGAATGAGCATGGGCAAGACCGTGAGACCCAGCGCGAAGGAATTTGAAGCTTATTTTTCCCACCTGCATGACATCAGTTTCTTAGGCCGCGTTTACAAGAGATTTTTCTTGTCGCCCGTGCTGTATCTTTGCGCGCGTCGTTTCGGGAATCGAATCGTCGAAATCGGCTCGGGCATCGGCAGCGGGGTTCTGGGGGCCTTCCCAAGGCACGTGCAAGGGCTGGACATCAATCCGATCTCGGTCGAATATTGCCGGGCCGCCGGATTGAACGCGAAGCTGATCGGGGAGGACGGCGCCTACCCGGTGGCGGATGGCGCATTCGATGCCTGCGTTCTCGACAACGTGCTCGAGCATATCGAAGATCCACGACGAACGCTGGATGAGTGCTATCGGATCACCGGTGAGAACGGCGGGCTGGTCATCGCCGTGCCCGGCATACGCGGCCACGCGTCAGATGACGACCACAAGAAATTCTATGATGAAAGGGCCCGGCGGCTGCTGGACGCGCGATGGCGGCTGCAGGGCCTGTTCTCGATCCCCTTCCTGCTCACCCTCGAGACGCTTTCGCGATCCGTCAAGCAGTACTGCCTGGTCGCGACGTACAGGAAGGTCTAGCGTCGGCGGAATGGGTACGTCGTGGCAATTGCGGGGCAGGTCAAGCCCCCGAAAGCGCGATGCCGACCGCGACCGCAATCTGCTCCTGAACGGCGGACTTCATGTCGGCATACATTGGCAGACTGATGACCCGCGCCGCAACCCATTCCGAGACGGGGAACGTGCCGTTTGAATGGGGCGCATACGCAGGCTGCTCGTGCAAGGGCCGCGGGTAGTGGACGGCCGTCGGGATCCCGCGCCGCTTCAGTTCCTCCTGCAGGCGGTCGCGCTTCGGCGTCATGACCGTGTACTGCGCGTAAACGCTGGTCCGGTCGGCCCGCACCCGGACGAATCCGAGGTCTGGCGCATGACTGGCCAGCAGCGAATCGTAGCGGCGGCCGATCTCGGCACGTTGCGCGATTTCCCATTCGAAACGCTCGAGCTTGGCGAGGACCACCGCGCACTGAATGGTGTCCATGCGGCCGCCGACACCGATGCGCGTGTGCTGGTAGCGTCCCGACTGGCCGTGCACGCGGATCTCGCGCATGGCCTTGGCGAGCGCATCATCGTGGGTGAAGAGCGCGCCGCCGTCGCCGTAGCAGCCCAGCGGCTTGCTTGGGAAGAAGCTCGTGCACCCGATGGTCGAGAGGTTGCAGCTCTTGCGCCCCTTGTAGATCGCTCCGAAGCTCTGCGCGGCGTCTTCGATCACGGCGAGACCGCGGCGCGCGGCGATCGCATTGATCTCGTCCATGTCGGCGGGCTGGCCGTAGAGCGACACCGGCATGATCGCCCGCGTGCGCACCGTGAGCGCCGCCTCGATCGTCCGTGCATCGATGTTGCAGGTGTCCGGCTCGATGTCCACGAAGACCGGTTTTGCGCCGAGGAGAACGATCATCTCGGCAGTTGCGGCGAAGGTGAACGGGGTCGTGATGACTTCATCCCCCGGCTGGATATCGAGCGCCATCAGCGCGATCAGAAGGGCCTCGGTGCCGCTCGCGCACGTCACGCAATGCCGGGCACCGGTGTAGGTGGCGAGCCGGCCCTCGAGCTCGACGACTTCGGGGCCGAGGATGAACCGGCCGTGGTCGAGTACCTTGCGGATGCGCGCGTCGATCGACTCGCGCAGTGCGGCGTACTGCGCCTTGAGGTCGACAAACTCGGTGAGCATTTGGCCGGAGGCGTTCTAGGCTTTCACCACGTTTTCCGCCGGCTCGAGGTACACCCCACGGGTGTCCACGATTAGTTTCGCGTGGCGCCGGATATGCGCATAGTCGAATGCGTCGTGATTGGTGGCGAGGACGATGCAGTCGAAACCGGCGAGCGCCCCGGCGTCGAGTGCTACGCTCTTCAGGTCGAACCGGTGCTCGCGCATCCTGGGAAAGACGGGAACGTGCGGATCGGAGTAGGCGATGTCCGCACCCTTGGCTCGAAGCAACTCCATGATTACGACCGCCGGTGACTCGCGCATGTCGTCCACGTTCTTCTTGTAAGCGATGCCGAGCACCAGAACCTTCGATCCGCGAACGGGCTTGCCGCGCCGGTTGAGCGCATCCGTCATCTTCCCCACGACCCATTCGGGCATGTTGCGGTTGACTTCCCCCGCCAGCTCGATGAAACGCGTATCGACTCCGTATTCCCGCGCCTTCCAGGTGAGATAGAAGGGATCGATGGGTATGCAATGGCCGCCAAGGCCGGGGCCAGGGTAATAGGGCACGAAGCCGAAGGGCTTCGTCGCCGCGGCGCGGATGACCTCGTGGATGTCTATTCCCATACGGTCGGCGACGATCTTCATTTCGTTTACCAGACCGATATTGACTGCCCGGTGTATGTTCTCCAGCAGCTTGGTCATCTCGGCTGTCCGGGTCGAACTGACGGCGATTACCCGATCCACGACTTGCCCGTAGAGTGCCTTGCCGGCCTCAAGACAGCGGGCCGTCATGCCGCCGCAAATTTTCGGAATGGTCTTCGTCACGTGCACGGCGTTACCCGGATCCTCTCGCTCCGGAGAGAAGACCAGGAAGGCGTCTTCGCCGACGCTTAAGCCGGTGGACTCAATGCGCGGTCGCAGTTCCTCCTCCGTGGTTCCCGGGTACGTGGTGCTCTCCAGCGAAACGATTTGGCCGCTGCGCAGGTGCGGAACGAGCGAATCGATAGTACCGATGACGTACTGGAGGTCCGGTTCCCGGTAGCGGGTGAGCGGTGTAGGTACGCAGATAATGATCGCGTCGGCCTCGCGGGTCCGCGCGAAATCGGTGGTGGCGGCGAAACCGGACTTGCGGGCAGCCGAGACGGCGGCTGCCTTGATGTGCTCGATGTAGCTCTCACCGCGGTTAAGGCGTTCGACCTTGGCGAGGTCGACGTCAATGCCGATGACCCGGTAGCCGACGTCGCTGAAGCGGATCATCAGCGGCAAGCCGACGTAGCCCATGCCGACGATTGCAACCACGGCACTCCTGGAGTTCAGCTTCTCGATCAGCTGCTGGTGCGGCGTTGGGGCCATTTGTACCTGCGAGTCGTTAATTGTGAATCGGAAAATCCTGGTTAAGCAGGCAGGAGCCTACCGTGAATCACGAGTCGCCCGCAGCGTCTCGATCTCCCGCTGCAGCGCCTCGAACTCGGCCACCTTGCGGTCCAGGAAGCGCGCAGTGACGCGCGCCCTCTCCGCGATCCCCCTGCGGGTCAACAGTCGGCATTAGACGCCCAAACGGGTGGGTCTGGCGAGTTCGCGCAGGAAGTCGTGAAGCTGGTCACGCCAATGCCGCGGCGTGATGCCGAACACCCGCTCGATCCGGCCCGTGCTGAGCACCGGGCGGGGCGGCCGCAGGGCCGGCAAGGGGTATTGCGCGGTCTTGATCGGGCGCAGCTTGGGCCGGGAGCCGGAGTATCCCGGAAGCTCATTCAGGGCGTCGAGGATGGCCGCGGCGAGCTCGAACCGGGTCGCGTGCCCCGCCGCCACGAGGTGGTAGGTCCCACCGTGGCGCGCAACCGTGTCGCGCCGGCTCAGCACGCTCGCCGTGGCCTGAGCGAGCCACCGCGCCCAGGTCGGCGAGCCGGACTGGTCATCGACCATGGCGAGCTCCGGCTTCTCGCGCGCGAGCCGAAGCACCGTGAGCACGAAGTTGGCGCCGCGCGCGCTGTAGACCCAGCTCGTGCGCAGGATTAGGTAGTTCCCTCCGGTGGCCGCGACGGCCTGCTCCCCGGCGAGCTTGCTCCGTCCATAGGCGTTCACGGGACCGGGCAAATCTTCTTCGACGTATGGCCGGCCAAGCTCGCCGTCGAACACATAATCCGTGGAGTAATGGATAAGCAGCGCCCCAAGACGCTTTGCCTCTTCCGCCATGACGCCGGGCGCAAGTCCGTTGACCTGCATCGCGAGATCCGTCTCGGTTTCCGCGAGATCGACGTGGTTGTAGGCGGCAGCGTTGACGATCACGTCCGGTTTCACGTCCCGGATCGCGCGCCGGATCGAATCCGGGCGCGCCAGATCCATCCCGCTGCGGTCGAGCCCGATCACCGTTCCAAGCGGCGCGAGCGCGCCTTGAAGCTCCCAGCCAACCTGGCCGTTCCTGCCTGGAACGAGGATGCGCGGTATCAGGGAAATAGTTCAGCGTCCTTCAGCGGCAGGCCGGCGCGATCCTTCGGTGACAGGATCGGCTCGCCCGCGAGGGGCCACGATATGGCGAGGTCGCGGTCGTTCCACGCAATGCAGCGCTCGTGCTCGGGGGCGTAATAGTCGGTGGTCTTATACTGGACCTCAGCGAAATCGCTCATCACGAGGAAGCCGTGGGCGAATCCCGGGGGGATCCACATCATCTTCCGGTTCGTCTGGGAGAGCGCGTTTCCGATCCATTTGCCGAAGCTGGGGGAGCTCTTCCGGATGTCCACCGCCACGTCGTAGATCTCGCCCGCGGTCACGCGCACGAGCTTTCCCTGCGGCTGGCGCAGCTGGTAGTGCAGCCCGCGCAGCACGTTTTTTCCCGAGCGCGACTGGTTGTCCTGCACGAAGCGTTCGCGCAGGCCGAGCGCTTCCAGCTCCCGCTCGTTGTAGCTCTCGAAGAAAAAGCCCCGGTCGTCCCCGAATACGCGGGGCTCGACGACCAGCACGCCGGGAAGCGGTGAGCCGACGAGCTTCATTCCAGGGGATGCCGCAGCACGTCCCTGAGGTAGACCCCGTACGGGCTGTTGCCCATGCCCGCGGCCAGCTTCTCGAGCTCGGCGGCCGTGATGTAGCCCATGCGGAACGCGATCTCCTCGGGACACGCGACCTTGAGCCCCTGGCGCTTCTCGATGGTCTCGATGAAGAGCGATGCGGCGAGCAGCGCGTCGTGGGTGCCGGTGTCGAGCCACGCGATGCCGCGGCCCATCGGCACCACCTCGAGCTCGCCGCGGCGCAGGTAGTCCAGGTTGACGTCGGTGATCTCGAGCTCGCCGCGCGCGGAAGGTTTGAGGGCGCGCGCGATGCCGACGACCTGGTTGTCGTAGATATAGAGGCCGGTTTGCGCGAAATGCGACTTCGGCCGCTTCGGCTTCTCCTCGATGGAAAGCACCTTGCGGTTGCGGCCGAACTCGATGACGCCGTAGCGCTCCGGGTCCTGCACCCGGTAGGCGAAGATCATGGCGCCCTTCACGCTCGCCACCGCCCGCTGCAAGTCGGCCGAGAGCTCGTGGCCGTAGAAGATATTGTCCCCGAGGATCAGCGTGCAGGCGTCGGCTCCGATGAAGCCCGCGCCGAGGGTGAATGCCTGCGGGATGCCTTTGGGCTCGGGCTGCACGATGTACGAGAGACTGATGCCCCACCGCCGGCCGTCGCCCAGCAGCTGCTGGAAGCGCGGCGTATCCTGCGGCGTGGAGATGAGCAGCACGTCCCGGATGCCCGCCAGCATCAGCGTGGTGAGGGGGTAATAGACCATCGGCTTGTCGTACACCGGCAGCAGCTGCTTGCTGACCGCCAGCGTCGCGGGATAGAGCCGCGTGCCGCTTCCGCCCGCCAGGATGATGCCCTTCACGCCTCGCCCCGCTTCGCGTAATTCGTCTCGATCCAGCGCTGGTACTCGCCGCTCGCGATGCGGTCCACCCACTTCATGTTGTCGATGTACCACTCGACGGTCTTGTAGAGCCCGGTCTTGAAGCTCTCTTGCGGCTTCCAGCCGAGCTTGGACTGTATCTTCCGGGAGTCCATCGCGTAGCGCCGGTCGTGCCCCGGCCGGTCCTTGACGAAGCTGATGAGCTTCTCGTGCGGGGCCTGAGCAGGGCGGGCTTCGTCGAGCAGGGCGCAGATCGCCTTCACCACCTCGAGGTTGGTCATCTCGCCGTAGCCGCCGATGTTGTAGGTCTCGCCGGGGCGCCCCTTGGCGAGCGCGAGGCGCACCGCGGCGCAGTGGTCGCTGACGTAGAGCCAATCGCGGACATTCTTGCCGTCGCCGTAGACCGGCAGCGGTTTCTGGTGCCAGCCATTCAGGATCATCAGCGGGATGAGCTTCTCGGGAAACTGGCACGGGCCGTAGTTGTTGGAACAGTTGGTCGTGATCGCAGGAAAGCCGTAGGTATGGAAGTAGGCGCGCAGCAGGTGGTCGGCGGCGGCCTTGGACGCGGCGTAGGGACTGTTCGGCGCGTAGGGGGTCGCCTCCGTGAAGGGTGCATCCCCAGGGCCGAGCGAGCCATAGACCTCATCGGTGGAGACGTGCAGGAAGCGGAATGCGTCCTTCTCGGGCTGCGCGAGCCCCGACCAGTAGGCTCGGGCTTCCTCGAGCAGCGCGAAGGCGCCCATGACGTTGGTCTGCACGAAATCGACCGGGCCGTGGATCGAGCGGTCGACGTGGCTCTCCGCCGCGAAATTGACGATCGCCCGCGGCTTGTGCTCCTGCAGGAGCTTGCCGAGGAGCGAGCGATCGCCGATGTCGCCGCGCACGAAGACATGGCGCGCGTTGCCCTTGAGCGAGGCGAGATTCTCCGGATTGCCGGCGTAGGTGAGCTTGTCCAGATTGACGAGGGAGTCGGATTCGGCCTCGATCCATTGCAGCACGAAGTTCGAGCCGATGAAGCCGGCGCCGCCGGTGACGAGTATCCCGCGCATGGAGCGTAAGTACCTGAATTCGAATCGTTGTTCGCGCCTGCTATTCTATGCGCAAAGGCGCTTTCAGTGTAGGCTACATGGCAGGCCTTCGTCTTGCGTCGGATCCCGGTGAGTCATCGCATCATGGAAGCGAGCGCGCAGGACGCGCGGCAGGTGGAAGTGATCGTGGCCAGCCTCAAGCGCCGTTTCACCGGCGTGACCTCCACCGTGCTGGCACTGCTGCCGGTGCAATCACGCCGGGTCCGGATTGCCGCCCTCGGCCCCAATCTGCCGCGCGACTGGCCGCGCATCACGTGGTGCGGGCTCTTCCGGCACGGGTGGCAGCCGCCGCCGGGGCGTTCATTTCGCATCTGGCACGCCCGGCGCAACCTCGAGATGCTGACGGGAGTGATCCTGCGCTCCGTGCTGCGGATGCCGCTGAAGCTGGTGTTCACGTCGGCCGCGCAGCGGCGGCGCAGCGCGTGGAGCCGTTTCCTGCTCGCGCGCATGGACGCGGTGATCGCCGCCTCACCGGAAGCCGCGTCGTACCTCGAGGTGCCACACGAGATCGTGCTTCACGGAGTGGATACGACGCGCTACCGGCCGGCGGAGGACCGGGCGGCGCTGTGGGCCGCGACCGGCCTGCCCGGAAAATTCGGCATCGGCGTGTTCGGCCGCGTGCGCGCGCAGAAAGGGACCGACCGCTTCGTCCACGCCATGTGCCGCCTGCTGCCGCGCTATCCGGATTTCACGACGGTCATCGTGGGGGGCATCACGCCGGAACAGAAGACGTTTGCGGACGACCTGCGCGCAAGGATCGCCGCCGCCGGCCTGGGCGAGCGCATTCACTTCCTGGGCGAGCTCGCGGCCGACGAGGTGCCCGGCTGGCTGCGCCGCGTCACGATCCTGGTCGGCCCGCAGGTATGGGAGGGATTCGGGCTCGTGCCGCTCGAAGCCATGGCGAGCGGGGCGGCGGTGGTAGCGACCCGGGTCGGCGCCGCGCGCCATCTCATTGTCGAGGCCGAAACCGGCTTCCTCGTGGACCCCGACGACATGGCGGGCCTCGAAGCACGGATCGAGTCCTTGATGAAGGACCCGGCCGCCGCGGCCGCCATGGGGCGGCGCGGCCGGGACCACGTCGAGCAGCGGTTCTCCATCGCACGCGAGGCGGCCGGCATACAGGAGATCTACGAGCGACTCTGGAAGGCGGCGCCCGGGGGCCGGGAGCGCACCGGCCGCTGACTGTCCCTTCCAGATGCGCATCCTCTACACCCTGCTGCTCTATCTTGCTTCTCCCTTCGTGCTGGCGCTGCTGGCGTGGCGCGCGCGCCGCCAGCCCGGCATCCTGCGGCACCTTGCCGAGCGCTTCGGGCATTACGCGCCGGCGCCGCAGGCGCCAATCATCTGGCTGCACGCGGTGTCCGTGGGCGAGACCCGCGCGGCCGAGCCGCTGGTGCGCGTGCTGCAGGCGCGCCATCCGCAGTGCCGCATCCTGCTCACGCACATGACGCCGACGGGGCGCGAGACCGGCGCGACGCTCTTCGGTGGAAGGGTCGAGCGCTGCTACCTGCCGTTCGACTTTCCCGGGGCGGTCGCGCGGTTTCTCGACCATTTCCAGCCGCGGGCCGGCATCATCATGGAGACCGAGATCTGGCCGAACCTGATCCACGCGGGCCGCGCACGCGCCATCCCGCTCTATCTCGTGAACGCGCGTCTGTCCGGGAAATCCCATGCCGGCTACCGGCGGTTCGCAACGCTTGTGCGCGAGAGCCTCTCCGGGTTCACGGCGGTGGCCGCGCAGAGCCCTGAGGACGCGCGGCGCCTTGCCGCGCTCGGGGCGAGGGACGTGCGCGTCACCGGCAACCTGAAGTTCGATATCACCCTGCCGCCCGATCAGCTCGAGCTCGGGCGGCGGCTCCGCCGCGGCTTCGGCGAAGCGCGCCCGGTGCTGCTCGCCGCCAGCACGCGCGAGGGCGAGGAGGCGCTTCTGCTCGATTCACTCGCGGGAATCGCCGTGCCGGGGCTGCTGACCGTCGTCGTGCCCCGCCATCCCCAGCGCTTCGATGAGGTGGCGCGGCTGCTCGAGGCGCGCGGCGCGCGCTATCAGCGGCGAAGCGCGGATGCGGCGACCGACCCCGCGACGCGGGTCGTGCTCGGCGACAGCATGGGGGAGATGTTCGCCTACTATGCGGCGTGCGATGTCGCGTTCATCGGCGGCAGCCTCGTTCCCCAGGGGGGGCAGAACCTGATCGAGGCGTGCGCGGCGGGAAAGCCGGTCCTGATCGGGCCCTCCACCTTCAATTTCGCGGAGGCGGCGGAGCTCGCGATCGAAGCGGGCGCGGCGATCCAGGTTGCGGACCCGGCCGCGCTGGGGCGCGAGGCTCAACGCCTGCTGCTCGATCGCGACGCGGCGCGGCGCATGTCGCAGGCGGGGACTGCGTTCGCGGGCGCGCACCGCGGCGCGACCGCGAGGGTACTGGAGCTGATCAGGCTCCGGGATCAATGACCGGGGGAGAGGGGACTTTGTACTCGGCGTCCTCGGTGATGACGAGATCGATGAGCTGATCGCGCTCGGTCGAGGGCAGCTCGGGGAGAAGCTGCAGCTCGAAGGCGGCGGCGACGAGCGGGGGCCGGCGGGAGAGGCCGCGGATGAAGCCGTCGTAGTAGCCGCCGCCGTAGCCCAACCGCTCGCAGCGCCGGGTGAACGCGACGCCCGGCACCAGCACGAAGTCGAGCTGTGACGCCGGGACGCCGGGGCAGAGCTCGGGGCGCGGTTGCGGGATGCCCCACACGCCGGAGGCCAGTTGCCGCGCGGGGTCCTCGACCCGGTGGAGCTGGAACACGCGGGAGCCGCGCTCCACCCGCGGCAGCACCAGCTGCTTGCCCTGAGCGAGCAGATCGGCGATCAGATCTGCGGTCTCGAACTCGCTCCCGAAGCTTGCGTAGGCCATGACGCAGCGCGCGCCGCGATAGGCCTCGAGCGCGAGCAGCCGCGCGGTGATGCGGCGGCTCAGCGCGCGCCGCTCGTGCGCGGACAGCGCGTCGCGCCGCGCAAGCACCTGCTTCCTGATTTCGCCCTTGTCACTCAGCGGTCGAGCCAGGTGTTGACGATCACGAGGTCCTGCTCGGAGAGCTGCCCGGCGGCGGCCTTCAGCCGCAGCAGCGCCAGGATGTAGTTGTATTTCGCCTGCGCGAGGTCGCGCCGCGTTTGCGAGAGCTGCTGCTGGGCGTTCAGCACGTCGATCACGGTGCGCACCCCGACCTCCTGCCCGAGGCGCGTGGAGTCGAGCGAGCTCTGGCTGGAGACGAGCGCCGCTTCCAGCGCCCTCACCTGCGAGACGCCCGTCGCCACGCCCAGGAACGTCTGCTGGGCGGTCAGCTGGGCGGTGCGGCGCGCGCTTTCCAGGTCCTGGCGGGCCTTCTCCTCGTTGGCGAGCGCCTCGCGCACGCGCGAGGTGGTGAGCCCGCCCTGGTAGATGGGAATCGCCAACTGCAGCCCCACCACGCCCGATTTCGTGTCGGTGCCCGCGACGCCCACCGTGCCGGCGCCGCTGCCCGAGTCGGTGTAGGTTGCAAAGGCGTCGAGCGTGGGGCGATGGCCGGCGCGGTTGCGCTCGACCTCCTTGGCGGCGAACTCCAGGCCGGCGTGGCTCGCGCGCACCTGCGGGTTGTTGGCGCCCGCGGTTTCGACCCACGGGGCGGGATCATTGGGCTCCGGGAAGCGCGGGTTGAATCGCGGCCCGAGCGGGGCGAGCGCCGGCGCCGGACGGCCGATGATGAGCTCCAAGAAGCGCTTGCGGATCTCCAGGTCGTTCTTGGCCGTGATCTCGAGCGAGACGGTGAGGTCGTAGCGCGACTGCGCCTCGTGCGTGTCGGTAATGGTGGCGGTGCCGACCTCGAAGTTGCGCTTGGCCTGCTCGAGCTGGCGGCCGATCGCCGTCAGCTGCGCCTGCGCGAACACGATCGTGTCCTGCGCCAGCAGCACGTCGAGATAGGCCTGGGCGACGCGCAGGATCAGGTCCTGGGCGGCGAGCGCAAAGGTCGCGTCGGACTGCACGACCTGGGACTTCGCCTGATCGTATGCGGTGAAGTTCTGCGGGCGGTAGATCGGCTGCGTGACCGACAGTGTCGCGAAATTGGAGTTGAACTGCGAGGTGGTCGTGCCAACCGTGGGGTCGCGCGAGCGGATCTCGCGGTCGTTGTATTGCGTGCCCGCGGATACGGTGGCCGAGGGCAGAAGCCCGGAGAGTCCCTGCGGCAGTCTCTCCTGCCCGGCGCTCCAGGTTGCCCGCGCCGCCGCGTACTGCGCGTCCGCGCTCTGCGCCATGCGGAAGATCTCCATCAGGTCCGCCGCGCGCGCAACGGGGGTCGCGAGCAGCAGCGCGAGCGTGACCGGTGCGATGAAGCGCATCGCGCGGCTCAGAAGACGAAGCGCTCGGGCTGCACCGCGTTGCGCAGCGGCGCAATGCACGTTTCGAACAGGCCGGTCGTGCTGAATGCGCCGGCCGCAACGCAGGTGATGAGCCGCGCCTCCATGACCGGCGGCGTGCCCACCACGGCGATCAGCCGGCCGCCGCGCTGGAGGCTCTTCGGGAACGCGTCGGGCAGCACCGGCAGCGACCCGGTCACCACGATGGCATCGTAGGGCGCATGGCGGTCCCAGCCGCGCGCGGCATCGCCCGTTTCCAGGGTCACGTTGGCGATGCCATGCGCCTTGAGGGTCCCGCCCGCCGAGCGCGTGAACTCCGGGATGATGTCGACGCTGTAGACGTGCCTGCCGAGGCTCGCAAGGAGCGCCGTCATATAGCCGCTGCCCGTGCCCACCTCGAGGATGCGGTCCGCGGGCTCGAGCGCGAGCTCCTGCAGCATGCGCGCTTCGAGCCTGGGGGCGAGCATGGTCTCGCCGTGCCCGAGCGGGATCTCCATGTCGGCGAAGGCGAGCGCGCGGTAGCGCGCCGGCACGTATTCCTCGCGCCGCACGCGCAGCAGGAGATCGAGCACGCGCGGGTCCAGCACCTCCCACGGCCGGATCTGCTGCTCGACCATGTT
>DASPGR010000362.1:0-9040 GCA_035620515.1 Burkholderiales bacterium
CTTCGAGGACCAAAGTTCCAGGTGCAACGCCCGCTTCAGCGGGCGTTGTTCGTTTGTATAGCCCTGGGATTGGAGAACATTGGGTTAACCGAGCCGGAATCTTGAACCCCACTCCCGGAGCTTTGATCCTGGACCACCCAAGGGCGGTCAGCCCTGCATCAGCTTCATCTCCGCCGCGATAACGCCTTCCTCAGTACCGAGCAGGACCAGCACGTCGCCCTCCTCCACGAGGGTATCAGGGGACGGCGTGATGGTCCGCGCGTTCCGGCGCCGTAGCAGGGTGACTTCGACGCCCAGCGTTTCCAGCTCGAGCTCCGCCAGCGGTCGGCCGATCGCCGCGGCGCCCGGGGTGATGGTCACCGAGTGCAGGCGGGGCTGTTCCGCCTGGTCGAGCTCCTCGAGCTCGTCCGTGACCCCACGGAAGAAACCGCGAAACAGGCTGTAGCGCTGCTCCCGCGTTTCGCGCATTCTCAGCATCACCCGGTTCAGCGGGACACCGAGCAGCATGAGTGTCGTCGACGCCAGTATCAGGCTTCCCTCCAGTATTTCCGCGACGACCTCGACCGCACCGGCCGACTTGAGGCGGTCAATGTCCGTGTCATCGAGAGTACGCACGACGACGGGAAGCCCCGGCCGCAGCTCCTGAACGTGCCGCAGGATCCTGAGCGCCGACACGGTATCTGCATAGGTGACCGCGAGCGCGCGGGCACGCAGCAACCCCGCCGCCGTCAGAACCTCCGGACGCGCCGCATCGCCGAAGACCACGCTCTCGCCGGCTGCCGCCGCCTCTCTTATGCGCTGCGGGTCGACGTCGAGCGCAATGAAGGGAATCGATTCCTGGCGCAGCAGGCGCGCGAGGTTCTGGCCGCTGCGGCCGAACCCGCAGATCACGACGTGCCGGTCTGCACCCATGGCTTGCACGGCGATGTTGTGGACCTGCATCGCCCGGCTCATCCACTCCGACTGGACCCAGCGTCGCACCACGTGTTCGCTGTGCTCCACCATCAACGGCGCCGCCAGCATCGAGAGGAGCATGGCGCCCAGCACCGGCTGCATGACGTGCGGCTCAATGAGTCCCAGGCTGTCCGAGTGCGCGAGCAGCACGAGCCCGAATTCACCGCATCCCGCAAGCGCCAGTCCGGAGCGAAGCGCAGCGCCCGGGTTGCGCTCGATCAACAGGCTCAATCCGAGGACGAGCAGGGTCTTGAACGCCAGGAGCGCCGGCAGCAGCAACGCGACCCATCCGATGTTCTCGATCACGACGCGCGGGTTGACGAGCATCCCTATCGTTACGAAGAACAGGCCGAGCAGCACGTCGCGAAACGGCCGTATGTCGACCTCGACCTGATAGCGGTACTCGGTCTCCGAGATCAACGCGCCGGCCAGAAACGCGCCCAGCGCGAGCGAGAGCCCTGCCATGTCCGTCAGGAACGCGAGCCCCAGCGTAATGAGAAGTACATTGAGAATGAAGAGCTCGGAGGATTTCTGCCGCGCGACCAGATGAAACCAGGCGCGCATCAGCCGTTGACCGATGAACAGCAGCAAGACCAGGATGGCGGCCGCCTTGAGGAGAGCGAGACCAAGGTCTCTGGCAAGGGTCTCCGCGCCGCTTGCGAGCGCGGGAACCATGATGAGGAGCGGCACGACCGCCACATCCTGGAACAGGAGAACGCCGATGATCTGCCGCCCGTGCGCCGTGTTGAGCTCCAGGCGCTCCGAGAGAATCTTTGCCAGAATCGCGGTCGATGACATCGCCAGCACGCCGCCGAGAATCAGTCCTTCGCGCCATTCGATTGAGAATGCGTTCGCGACCGCCCAGACGGCCAGCATCGTGACCACCACCTGCAAGGAACCCAGCACGAGGACGACACGGCGTATGGTGACGAGCTTGGGCAGGCTGAACTCGAGCCCGAGACTGAACATGAGAAACACGACGCCGATCTCGGCGAGCTGATGCACGACCTCCGTCTCGCGAATCCACCCGAGCGCATGGGGACCGATCGCAACACCGACGATGATGTATCCGAGCATCGGCGGAAGCCTGAGGGAGCGAAACACGACCACAACCATCACCGCGGTCGCGAGCAGGATCAGTACGGATTGGAGCGTTGATTGCATGCCTGAAGCAGTGGCCCATGCGCGCTGGATCTACGACTGGGGTTCCGGACGACCCGCGACCAGCGGCGCGCGCCGCGCGGGTCACTGATCACGCTCATGAATGATGCCCTATCGGGCCTCAAATGCAACCCGGAGAAGCGGCCGAACCAATTGATTCTGCTATACTTAGCGCGCCATGGAGACGGCCCCTGCCAGGAGCGGCGTCGCAGCCGGCCAGCACCCGGTGCTCGACACGGCGCGAGCGGTCCTCGAGATCGAGGCGCAGGCCATCTCCGGATTGATCCGCCGGCTTGATGAGCACTTCGTGCGCGCGGTGGACCTCATCATGAGTCGCCGTGGGCGGGTCATCGTGAGCGGTATCGGAAAATCCGGGCACATTGCACGCAAGATCGCCTCTACCTTCGCAAGCACGGGCACGCCCGCGTACTTTGTGCACCCTGCAGAAGCGAGCCACGGTGACCTTGGCATGGTCGCGCGCGACGACGTGTTCATCGCGCTGTCCAATTCGGGAGAGAGCGCGGAACTCCTTGCGATTGTTCCGCTCCTCAAGCGCCAGGGCGCCAAACTCATTGCAATGACCGGCAATCCGGCTTCCACTCTGGCGCAGGAGGCGGATGCGCACCTCTACTCGGGCGCGGAAAAGGAGGCGTGCCCGCTAAACCTCGCGCCGACTGCGAGCACCACCGCGGCGCTTGCGCTGGGCGACGCGCTCGCGATAGCGCTGATGAGCGCTAAAGGCTTCACCCAGGACGATTTTGCCGCCGCCCATCCCGGCGGAGCGCTCGGACGGAAGCTTCTCACGCACGTTCGGGATGTCATGCGCACAGGCGCGAATGCTCCGCGAATCGGCCACGAGGCCACGCTGATGGACGGCATGCTCGAGATGTCGCGCGGACGGATGGGAATGACGGCTGTTGTCGACGGTGCCGGCCGCGTTGTAGGCGTATTTACCGACGGCGACCTGCGGCGCAGCATCGAGAGAGAGACGGAAATGCGTTCGACACGCATGGGCGATGTCATGACCCGTAATCCGCGCACGATCGGCCCGGAGCGGCTCGCCGCCGAGGCCGTCGAGATCATGGAGCGCAACAAGGTGAATCAGCTGCTCGTCGTTGACGACCACCAGCAGCTGGTCGGCGCGCTCAACATGCACGATCTCTTCCGCGGCAAGGTGATCTAGAGGATGCAGGAGATCTACGACAAGGCTCGAAACGTTCGCGTCGCCATCTTCGATGTGGACGGCGTGTTGACCGAAGGAACGCTGTACTACTTGCCCTCGGGCGAGGAGCTCAAGGCTTTCAACGTGCTCGACGGCCACGGCATGAAGATGCTCCAGGAAAGCGGCGTAAAGCTGGCGGTGATCAGCAGCCGCAGCTCTTCCTGCGTGGAAGAGCGCGCGCGCAACCTTGGCATCGAACTGCTGTACCAGGGCGCCGGCGACAAGCTCGCGGCTTTTGACGCGCTGCTGGTCCAGTGCGGCGTTGCCGCTGATTCATGCAGCTTCATCGGGGACGATGCCGCCGACGTTCCCGTCATGCGGCGCTGCGGACTGGCGGCGTCGGTGCCGAACGCACCCGCCCTCGTGCGGTGGGCAGCGCACTATGTTACGCGCGCGCGCGGCGGCCACGGCGCGGCCCGGGAGCTGTGCGAGCTCATCATCCACGCGCAGGGAGTGCACTCGCCGGTGAGCGGGCGAGCGTAGACCGATCGGGCGGCAGCGCAGACGGAGGGCGAAATTTTGGCAACGGGCGGACGGTTCACGACGTGGGCTCCGATGGTGCTGCTTGCCATCCTCGCCGCGCTCACCTTCTGGCTCGATCGCGTGATCGAGTCGGGCGCGCGGGACATCGTGGGACCGAGCCGGAGCGATCCAGACTACATCGTGCAGAACATCTCGGCGAGGACCCTCGACGAGACGGGAAAGACCCGCCACACGCTGAATGCGGCAAAAATGGTGCACTACCCGGATGACGACAGCACGCTGCTCACTCAGCCGAAGCTCGTCAGCTATGGCGCGGTGCAGGCACCCGTGACGATCACGGCGAACCAGGGTGTCGTCTCCTCCAAGGGCGAACATGTCTACTTCCAGGACAACGTCCGCGTCGCGCGCGCGCCCTACGAGAATCAGAGCGAGCTCATCATGCGCACGAGCTTTCTGCATGTGATTCCCAATGAAAACCTTGCCAAGACGGACCGCCACGTGACGATCATCAATGACGCCACCGTGGTAACCGCGGTGGGTTTAGAATTGAACACCGAGTCGCAAGAGCTGAAGCTCCTGTCCAATGTTCAGAGCACCTACGATCCGACCAAGGCGCCCCCCCGTGGCGGCCGGCGTTGAGCATGGTGCGCGCTCTGCTATTCCGGCGCGCGCGTTTGCGTTCGGCGTCGCAATCCTGCTTGCAAGCGCCGCTGCAATGGCCGAGAAAGCGGACCGCGACCAGCCCGTCAGGCTCGAAGCCGACAAGGTCACCATCGACGACGCCAAGCAGATTGCCGTGTTCGAGGGCAATGTCGTTCTGCGTCAGGGCAGCCTCGTGATCCGCGGCGACCGCATGGAGGTGCGCCAGGACAAGGAGGGTTTCCGCTACGGCACGACCTGGGGCAATCGCGCGTATTTCCGGCAGAAGCGCGATGGCGTCGACGAGCACATCGAGGGCTGGGCCGAGCGGCTCGAGTACGATGGCCGGGCTGAAACGATGAAAATGTTCAGCCGGGCGCAGGTCAAGCGCGGCCAGGACGATGTCCGCGGGAATTTCATCTCGTACGACGCGAAATCCGAGTTCTATCAAGTCATCGGCGGCGGCAAGGCCGCCGCGGACGCCCAGAACACCGAGGGACGCGTCCGCGCGATCATCCAGCCCAAGAGCAAGAAGCAACCGGCACCCAATCCGCCCCTCCAGCTGAAGGAGTCCGGGGGGCTCGGTCCTGAACGTGAAGAATCTCAGGCTCGCAACCAGTAGGGACGCGGAGGAGGCGGTGCAGGCCGCGCTTCCCCTGGCGCACGATGACGCCCCGGCGTCCGAACCGGGGCCGCGAAGCGAGCTCCGTGCAGAGCGCCTGCGCAAGCGCTTCCGTTCGCGTGTGGTCGTCAAGGACGTTTCACTCGAGGTCCGCAGCGGCGAGGTCATCGGGCTCCTCGGGCCCAATGGCGCCGGCAAGACGACCTGCTTCTACATGATGGTCGGCCTGATACCGATGGACGGTGGCGAGCTGCATCTCGACGGAGTCCGGCTGACCCACATGCCGATGCACCGGCGCGCCCGCCTTGGCGTGAGCTACCTGCCCCAGGAAGCGTCCATTTTCCGGCGTCTGACCGTTGCCGAGAACGTGCAGGCGGTCCTGGAACTGTACAACTCGGATCCCGACGCGATCGCGAACAAGCTCGATGACCTCCTGCACGAACTGCACATCGGACACCTGCGAAACAGCACGGCGGTCAGCCTCTCGGGCGGCGAACGGCGTCGCACTGAAATCGCGCGGGCCCTGGCCACCGAGCCGCGCTTCATCCTGCTCGACGAGCCATTTGCCGGCGTCGACCCCATCGCGGTCCTGGACATACAGAAAATCATCGGTTTTCTCAAGGAACGAGGTATCGGGGTCCTGATAACGGATCACAATGTGCGGGAAACCCTGGGCATTTGCGACCGGGCCTATATCATTAACGACGGCACGGTTCTGGCCTACGGCCGGCCGGATGAAATCGTTTATAATGAACAAGTAAGGCAGGTTTATCTCGGAGAGCACTTCAGGCTTTGATTCGCCAGCGCGCCGGCCTTCAGGCGCGGATCGGATCTCGCGGGGAAACCCGGCGCTCACCCCGTACCAGACATGAAGCATTCCCTACAGCTCCGGCTCTCCCAGCATCTCACCCTGACCCCTCAGCTGCAGCAGTCGATCCGGCTCCTGCAGCTCTCGACCATCGAGCTCAACCAGGAGCTGGAACGCATCCTCCAGGACAACCCGCTCCTCGAGCGCGAGGATGGCGCGAGCGAGCCCCCTCCTCCTCCTCCGCTTGCGGAATCGTCGCTTCCCACAACCCGCGACCAGGCATCGACCACCCAGACTTCGGCCAATGAAGACGAGCCCCGTGAGCCCGCGGAGCTGGGAGCGCTCGACGATCTTCCCGCGGCGGGCTACCGCGACGACTCGGAGGAGAGCGACTATCCCCAGCTGCCGGCCGATTCGCCCACGCTTCGCGCCCATCTGCTCGCGCAGCTGTCGTTGACCAATGTCTCGGAGGGCGACGCCAGGCTTGTCGGGCTGCTCATTGACACCCTGGATGACGACGGCTATCTCACCCAGAGCCTGGATGAGCTGTTGCAGATGTTGCCGCCCGAGCTTGGCACCGAAGCCGAGGACCTCCAGATCGCGCTGAAGCACCTGCAGAATCTCGAGCCGATCGGGGTTGGCGCGCGCAACCTGGGTGAGTGCCTCGTGTTGCAGCTCGCTGCGCTCCCGCCCGAAACACCGTGCCGCGACGAGGCGCTGGAGACCGCAAGGCACCATCTCGAAATCCTGGCGGCCCGTGACTTCGCGAAGCTGAAGAAGCTGCTCCGTTGCGGCGACGACGTGCTGCGCGGCGTGCAGAAGCTCATCACGAGCTTGAATCCCCGGCCGGGACGCGATTACTCGTCGGACGAGACGCGTTATATCGTGCCGGACGTGATCGTGAAGAAGGTGAAGGGCCTGTGGGTTGCCGCGCTCAATCCGGACGCGATGCCACGGCTTCGAATCAACCGGCTCTACGCCGACATCCTGCACCGCAACCGGGGCGCGGGATCGCAGCAGCTCGCAACACAGCTGCAGGAAGCAAAATGGCTGATCAAGAACGTGCAGCAGCGGTTCGAGACGATCCTGCGCGTGTCGCAGGCGATCATCGACCGCCAGCGCAACTTCTTCGAGCACGGCGAGGTCGCGATGCGGCCGCTGGTCCTGCGCGAGATCGCGGAGGGGCTCGAGCTGCACGAGTCCACCGTGTCGCGGGTAACCACGCAGAAGTTCATGCACACTCCGCGCGGGATCTTCGAGCTCAAGTACTTCTTCGGCAGCCACGTCACGACGGAAACGGGCGGGTCGGCGTCGAGCACGGCCATTCGAGCGTTAATCAAGCAGCTGGTGGCCGCCGAGAATGGCCGTAAGCCTTTGAGCGATGGCCAGATTTCCGAGATCCTGGCGCAACAGGGGCTCGTCGTGGCACGCCGCACGGTGGCAAAATACAGGGAATCCCTGCAGATCCTCCCTGTCAATCTCCGCAAGACGATCTAGGAGCGGTTGATGAACCTGCACCTCACCGGACATCATGTGGAAATCACCCCAGCCATCCGCGAATACGTCTCGAGCAAGCTCGAGCGCATCACGCATCATTTTGACCGGGTGATCGACGTCAATGTCATACTGTCGGTAGAAAAGCTGCAGCGCAAGATCGAGGCCAGCGTACACGTGAGCGGCCGGGACATTTTCTGCGAGAGCGCGAACGCGGATATGTATGCCGCGATCGACAGCCTGGTGGACAAGCTCGACCGCACGATTCTCAAGCACAAGCAGAAGTCCCTCGATCGCCGCCACAGCGGCACGACGTTCAAGCGCCGCACGCAACGATAGCCGCGCCCGCGAACGCAGCGGGGCGCGATACGGATTTCTCCAGGATCCGATTCATGAACCTGATTTCCAAACTACTGCCGCTCTCCAACGTCATTCTCGACCTCGACGTGAGCAGCAAGAAGCGCGTTTTCGAGCAGGTCGGCCTGCTCTTCGAGAACAACAACCAGATGGCCCGCAGCCAGGTTTTCGACAGCCTGTTCGCCCGGGAGAAGCTTGGCTCGACCGGACTGGGGCAGGGCATCGCGATTCCGCACGGGCGGATCAAAGGGCTCAAGGAGGCGATCGGGGCCCTGGTGCGGATGAAGCAGCCGGTCCCGTTCGACGCCCCGGACGGGCAACCCGTGAGTCTCATCTTCGTGCTGCTGGTGCCTGACCGCGCGACGGATGCGCACCTCCAGATCCTCTCGGAGCTTGCGCAGATGTTCAGCGACAGGCCCTTCCGCGAACGCCTGCTGGCCGGCACAAGCGCCGCCGAGCTGCATCAACTTATTGCCGAGTGGCAGCCGCATGGCGCAGGTCAGCATAGCTCGGTTGTTTGAAGACAACCGGGACAAGCTGAAGCTGGAGTGGATCGCCGGGAAAACCGGCGGCGCCAAGGAGCTCCAGAGCGAGCTCCTCAGGGACTCCTCCAGGGGGCTGATCGGCCACCTCAATTTCATTCATCCGAACCTGATCCAGGTACTCGGCGCATCCGAGATCGAGTATCTCGAAGGCCTCCAGGCGGAAAGCTGCCGTTCAATCCTCGCACAGGCCTGCGCGAGGGATCTTGCCTGCTTCATCGTGGCCGGCGCCGAGCGCGTGCCCCGGCTGCTCGTCGAGGCGACCGATAGCGCGATGATCCCATTACTGCGCTCCACGGTGTCGAGCGTGGAGCTCATGTGGATGCTGCGCCCCTACCTCGCACGCGCCCTTGCAGAGAGCACGACCGCGCACGGCGTCTTTCTCGACGTGCTGGGCGTGGGCGTGCTGATCAAGGGAGATTCCGGCGTGGGCAAGAGCGAGCTCGCGCTGGAACTGATCAGCCGCGGCAGCGGCCTCGTCGCCGACGATGTCGTCGAGCTCTACCGCATCGGACCGGAAACCGTCGAAGGGCGCTGCCCCGAATTGCTGCGAAACTTCCTGGAAGTGCGAGGGCTCGGCGTTCTGAACATTCGCACCATCTTCGGCGAGGCGGCCTTGCGCCCCCGCAAGAATCTCAAGCTGATCGTTCAACTCGAGAGAATGTCCCCGTCCGCTGGTCGCACCGAGGAGCGTCTTCCGCTGAATGCGAGCCACGAGTCAATGCTCGGGGTCGAGATCCGCAAGGTGACGCTCCCGG
>DASPGR010000363.1:0-9605 GCA_035620515.1 Burkholderiales bacterium
CCCCTCCGCATCGGTGTGCACGATCTCGATGGTCGTTCCATTCAAGGCCGTCACCACCTCGTTCTGCTTGTAGGCGCGCGGGCTGAGATGGTTCTGGGCAATCGCCATCCAGCAGTCGAGCTCGAGCGGAAGCCCGAGCTCGGACGCCGCGAGAAGGATACCGAGCGCGACCGCGGAGCCGTTCATGTCCTCGTGCATCCCGTGCATGTAGCGCGCGCTCTTCAGATTGTGCCCGCCGGTATCGAAGCAGATGCCTTTCCCGACAAGGGCGATGCGCTTGCGCGCGCCCCGGCCTCGAAAGGCGAGATGCACGATCGCCGCGTCCTCCTCCGCGCTGCCCTGGGCGACCGCGACGAATGCGCCGGCGCCCATCTTCCTGAGGCGCCTCATGTCGTATTCCTCGTGCCGCCAGCCCTGCTCGCGGGCGAGCGCGCGCACGCGTTTGCGGTACGCCGCCGGGTTGAGCTCGTTCGGCGGCAACACGGTGAGCTCCCGGCACAAGGTATTTCCGGCGGCGATGGCGCGCTGCGTGGCGAAACCATCGGCCGAGCGATATCCATGGAGCCGGATCGCGCCCAATGCGCTGCCCTCCGGTTCCTTCTTGCGCTCCGGCAGGCGCGCACCATTCACCCATGCAGCGAAAACTGCTATTTCCGCGCCGCGCCGTCGCTCTCCCGCGCTGCCGAAGACGGCGACGGTGACCGAGTCGGGCTTTTCCGACAGCAGAAGCTGCAACGCCTTGCGCGCGGCAGTGAGCTGCTCGAAAGCGGATTGCCCCACATCCAGCACGACCCAGGCGGCAAGCCCGCCCTGCGGCAGGTCCGTTGCCAGCGGCGATTTCGCCAGCTCCTCGGCTTTCTTTCGGCGCCGGGCAAGTGCCCGCGCGAGCGTGTCGGCGAACGGCAGTCCGCGCAGTCCCCCGGCGCGCGCTGCCCTGCGCGGCAGTACCATGAGCACGTGACGGGCACGCTCGAGAATCTCTGCGGTGGGGGGCGACGCGGCCTGCTCCAGTTTCGCCAGCATCGGTGACTCCGACGTTCTGATTGATGGATGCGCGGATTATAACCGCCCGATTCGCGTCGCACTGATCGCACCGGAGTAGAATCACGCGATGTCGCGCATGCTCTGGCGGCGAGATCGTGAACTGGATGCTCAAGCGGCCGTTCCGGAAGAAAATAGACTAGAATTTCCCCTGCCCCGCTCTGCAACGCACTGGCTTTCACTTCTGGGATCATGCGCCAATATCTCGAGCTGATGCGACACGTGCTGGAGCACGGCACCCCCAAGAACGACCGCACCGGCACGGGCACGCTTTCCACCTTCGGCCCGCAGCTGCGCATCGATCTTGCTGCGGGATTTCCGCTCCTCACGACCAAGAAGGTTCATCTCAAGTCCATCATTCACGAGCTCCTGTGGTTCCTGAAGGGCGAGACCAATATCCGCTATCTCAAGGAAAACGGGGTCACTATCTGGGACGAGTGGGCGAACGAGCGGGGCGAGCTCGGGCCGGTCTATGGCTACCAGTGGCGCTCGTGGCCCGCGCCCGACGGCCGGAAAATCGACCAGTTGAGCGAGGTACTGGACCAGATCCGCCGGAACCCGGATTCGCGCCGCCTCATCGTCTCGGCGTGGAACGTGGCCGATCTTCCGAAGATGGCCCTGTTGCCCTGCCACGCGTTCTTCCAGTTCTATGTCGCCCAGGGCCAGCTCTCGTGCCAGCTCTATCAGCGCAGCGCGGACTTTTTCCTGGGCGTTCCGTTCAACATCGCGTCCTATGCGCTGCTCACGATGATGGTCGCCCAGGTGTGCGGGCTCAAGCTGGGCGAATTCGTCCATACCTTCGGTGATGCCCACCTCTACCGCAACCATCTCGAGCAGGCACGCGAGCAGCTCTCGCGCGAGCCGCGTCCGCTCCCGATCATGCGGCTGAATCCCTCCGTGAAGAGCCTGTTCAACTTCCGCTACGAAGACTTCACGCTCGAGAACTACGATCCCCACCCGGCCATCCGCGCGCCCATTGCCGTCTAGAACCCGTCACCCATCACGCATCTCGATCATAGTGGCGATGGCCCGCAACCGCGTGATCGGGGCCAGGGGCGCGATCCCCTGGCACCTCCCGAACGAGCTCAAGCGCTTCCGGAACATCACGATGGGGCATCACCTCATCATGGGTCGCAGGACGTGGGAGTCGATCGGGCGACCGCTCCCGGGCCGCACCTCGGTCGTCGTCACGCGCCAGCGCGGGTACAGCGCTCCGGGGGCCGTGGTGGCGCATTCTCTCGATGAGGCCGTCGCGCGCTGCGGGGACGATGAGGAGGTCTTCGTGATCGGGGGCGCCGAGCTCTACGCGCAGGCGCTCCCGCGCGCATCGCGCCTCTATCTGACGCTGGTGGAGGCCGACGTCGAGGGCGACACGCGGATGCCCGCGCTCGACAACCGGGGCTGGCGCGAAACCGCATCCGAGTCCTTCGCGGCCGATGAGCGCCACGCTCATCCCTACCGCTGCAGCGTCCATGAGCGCAGCGGAAGCTAGGCGCTTCATCGCGACGCTTGCCCTCATCGCCGCATTCGGTGCGGCCGCGGCACAGGATGCGGTGGACACAGGCGACCTCAAGGCCCGTGCCGCCGCCGGCGACAAGTCCGCGACCCGTCAGCTCGCGGACATGTATTACACGGGTCGCGGCGTCGAGCAGGATTACCGCGAAGCGGCGCGCTGGTACGAGAAACTGGCGAAGCTCGGCGACGCCCGGGCGCAAACGAGCCTCGGCCTCATGTATGCGCGCGGCTACGGCGTGAAGCAGGATCTGCAAAAGGCGCACCGCTATTGGAGTTTCGCGGCAGCTCAGAACGACCCCGGCGCACAGTTCAATCTGGGGCTTTCCTACGCACGCGGCGATGGCGTGCCGCAGGACTACGCGAGGGCAGCCGAGTGGTTCAAGATGGCGGCGAGCCGGGGCCACGTCCAGGCGCAGCACAACCTCGCGATGCTCTATCACCTCGGACGGGGCGTCGGCCGTGACCCCTTGCGTGCCTATTTCTGGATCAGGGTCGCCGAGCTGCAGGGAGACGAGCTTGCCCGCGAGTTCGCCCCGAGCCTGGCTGCCAATCTGACGGCAGCAGAGACCGAGCAAACCAACACGCAAGCGAGCGCCTGGATGGAGAAAGCACGGCGCCTTCAGCGATGAGGGCGGCGGGCAGCGCGCTCAGATCACGCGCACGTCGGGCAGCGGGAAGCCGTTGAAATTGCTGGCGTACGCGGTCGTGTAGGCGCCCGCGTTGGCGATATAGATGAAGTCGCCTTCCTGCAGGTCCTCTGGCAAAAACTCATCGCGCATGCACACGTCGACCGAATCGCAGGTCGGGCCCGCGATATTCCAGGGCACGAGCTTGCCGGTCCGGTCCGTCAGCACGTCGTAGCGCAGACCCTCGGTGGTCTCGATGACCCCGCCGAAGACGCCGGCATCCCAGTACATCCAGCGCTTGCCGGCGCGCGTGGCCGTGCCGACCACCCGGCACACGAAAAACCCGGCGTCGGAAACGAAATAGCGTCCGGGCTCGGCGATGACCCGCACCGTCTGCGGCACGTCGCGCAGTGCGTGGTTAATCACCTCGGCGATCTTCTCGATGGAGGGGATGGGCTTCACGTGGCGGACGGGGTAGCCTCCGCCAATATTGAGCAGGCGCGGGTTCAGGCCGGCCAGCCGCATCTTCTTGAACACTCGCTTTGCGCTCTGTATGCCCACCCGCCAGTTCTCCGGGTTGCGGCACTGCGAGCCCACGTGAAAGGTCACCCCGGCGAGATCGGCCTTGAGCTCGACCGCTTCGGCGACGATGGCGTCGACTTCCTGCGCCTTCATCCCGAACTTGCCCGCGAGCGGCCAGTCGCTGCCCACGTTCGGGGCCTCGATCCGGACATAGAGCTTGGCATCGGGCTTGACGCTGACGATCTTGCGCAGCTCTTCCAGGCTGTCGAGCGCGAACCACTCCACCCCCTTTTCGGCGGCGTAGCGGATGTAATCGCGCGACTTGACGGGATTGCTGTAGTAGACGTCCGGCGCCGCGACGCCGAGCCCGAGCAGGATGTCCAGCTCGGCAATGGAGGCGATCTCGAACCCTGCCCCTTCCTCGATCAGGACCTTCAGCACGCGTGGATCCGGGTTGGCCTTCACGGCATAGTGCGGGTGCACGCGCGGCAGCGCGCCCTTGAACCGGCGCACCTTGTTGCGGACGATTTCGGTGTCGATCAGGAGGAAGGGCCTGTCGTAGCCCTGCTTCAGCGCTTCCCGTACATGGCCGAACTCGAGCCGGATTTCCGGATGGGTGTCGAAGAGTTGGGAATCGGTTTCGGCGACAGCTTGAGGTTTCTTAACGGCGACGGGGCGCACGGCCATCAAAGTTCTCCTTGAGACCTAAGACTCGGGTACATCCATTGCAGCCATATCGGCTGCGCAACAGCACAATCTCGTGATCGTCATCTCCGCCTCCGCAAAAATCTTTAGCTGCTTCACAAAAATGCAAAACTTGCGCGAATTATATGGGTACCACGCTGGATTTCAAGAGTTTTTCCAGAGTTTTTTCGGCTTCGAGCGCCGCGGTCGCGCGTGCGCAACATCCGCGGAGGCGCTCGATGCGGCTCGCTCGACGCGGCGCGGACGCGTCAAGCGTGACGCGTATCACACGAACGCCGTAAGCTTTGCGAAAGCGTCGCGGGAATCTCGCCTGCGCGGCGGACGATCGCGCGCACGGTCAGACCTTCGGAGGCGTGACTCCGACCTGGCCCTGGTACTTGCCGCCCCGGTCCTTGTAGGACACCTCGCAGACGTCGTCCGCCGCAGACTCGAGGAAGATCACCTGCGCCACGCCCTCGTTTGCATAGATCTTGGCCGGAAGCGGCGTGGTGTTGGAGAACTCGAGCGTGACGTAGCCCTCCCATTCCGGCTCCAGCGGCGTCACGTTGACGATGATGCCGCACCGTGCGTAGGTGGATTTGCCCAGGCAGAGAACCAGGATGTTGCGGGGGACACGGAAATACTCCACCGTCCGCGCCAGGGCAAACGAATTGGGCGGGATGATGCAGACGTCGCTCTTCAGGTCCACGAACGAGTTGGGATCGAAGTTCTTGGGGTCGACGATCGTGGTGTTGATGTTGGTGAAGAGCTTGAACTCGTTCGAGCAGCGGATATCGTAGCCGTAGCTCGACGTGCCGAACGACACAACCCGGCGCCCCTCCACGCTCTTGACCTGTCCGGCCTCGAAGGGCTCGATCATGCGGCGCTCCAGTGCCATGCGCCGGATCCAGCGGTCTGATTTTATTGTCATTTTGTCAGTGGGCGGCGAGTATCTCGCTCCTCACTTCGCGCTCCTCACGCCTCACGTATTCTGAACGACGATCTTGGGAAACGCCGCCGTGTGGTCCTGCGCCTTCTCGGCGATCTTTACCGCCACACGCCGGGCGATCTGCTTATAGATCATCGAAACCTGGCCGTCCGGATCGGACACGACAGTTGGTTTTCCGGAGTCGGCCTGCTCACGAATATGGATGTCGAGCGGAAGCGCGCCGAGGACCTCGACGCCGTAATCCTTGCCCATGCGCTCGGCGCCGCCTTCGCCGAAGATGCGCTCCTCGTGGCCGCACTTCGAGCAGATGTGAAGGCTCATGTTCTCGACGATGCCGAGAATCGGGATGTCGACCTTCTCGAACATCTTGAGGCCCTTCCGCGCATCCACGAGGGCGATGTCCTGGGGGGTCGTCACGATGACCGCGCCGGTGACCGGCACCCGCTGCGCGAGGGTCAGCTGGATGTCCCCCGTGCCCGGGGGAAGATCCACGACCAGGTAGTCTATGTCGCGCCATTTCGTTTCGTTGAGCAGCTGCTCGAGCGCCTGGGTCACCATCGGGCCCCGCCAGACCATCGGTGTCTCGACATCGATCAGAAAGCCGATTGACATCGCCTGGATGCCGTGGCCTTCCATCGGCTCGAGGCTCTTCCCGTCGCGCGACTCCGGGCGCCCGCGGATGCCGAGCATCGTCGGCTGCGACGGCCCGTAGATGTCCGCGTCGAGCACTCCGACCGATGCCCCTTCGGCCGCAAGCGCGAGCGCGAAATTGACCGCGACTGTGCTCTTGCCCACCCCTCCCTTGCCGGACGCGACCGCGATGATGTTCTTGATGCCCGGGACGAGCTTGACGCCGCGCCGCACTGCGTGCGGGATGATCTTCATCTGGACGTTGACGTTGACGGGGCCCGCTCCCGGAATGGCCTTCAATCGCTGGGTCACAGCCTGGCGGATCGGCTCGATCTGGCTCTTCGCCGGATAGCCGAGCTGTATATCGACCGAGACCTTGTCGCCGTCGATCCTGATGTTGCGGGCAGATTTCGTGCTGATGAAGTCCTTCCGCGTGTTGGGATCGGTGAGCTGCGTCAGGGCTTCCTGAACTTGCTGCTCGGAAATTGCCATGTGCGACTCCTGTGTAGGGCGCGATTCTAATCAATTCAGACAAGCACGCCTATTGGTGGTGAGACCGTGCTACGCACTCAATGCCGATTCCTGAGCGCGAGCGCATCAAACGGCGTTGGAATGGCAGGTCCCGCTGACCTGTTTGTTACAATTCGAGGGCGTAAGTTTCAAGAATATCAATGGAAAAGCGTCGAATCTTCGTGACCTCGGCCCTCCCCTATGCCAACGGGGCGATCCACCTCGGGCACCTGGTGGGCTACACCCAGACCGACATCTGGGTGCGCTTCCAGCGCATGCTCGGCCATGAGGTGCATTACTGCTGCGCCGACGACACCCACGGGACCCCGGTCATGCTGCGCGCGGAGCAGGACGGCGTGAGTCCCGAGCAGTTGATCGCGCGCATGCACGCGGAGCATGTGCGCGATTTCACCGGCTTTCTGATCCAGTTCGACAACTATTATTCGACGCACTCCGACGAGAACCGGGAACTGTGCTACGAAATCTTCAGGCGCCTCTCGGACGCCGGCTTGATCGAGAGGCGTGCGATCGAGCAGTACTTCGACCCCGTCAAAGGGCTCTTCCTGCCCGACCGGTTCATCAAGGGCGAATGCCCCAGGTGCCATGCCAAGGACCAGTACGGAGACGCCTGCGAGGTCTGCGGCTCCACCTACGCCCCGACCGACTTGATCCGCCCGTATTCGGCGGTTTCGGGCGCGGCGCCGGTGAAGAAGCAGTCCGACCACTTTTTTTTCAAGCTGGGCCAGTGCACGGATTTCCTGAGGGTCTGGACCCGTGGCGTAGGCACGCTCCAATCGGAAGCAGCGAACAAGCTCGATGAATGGTTTCGTGCCGGGCTCGCGGACTGGGACATTTCGCGCGACGCGCCGTACTTCGGTTTCGAGATCCCGGGGGCGCCGGGGAAGTACTTCTACGTCTGGCTCGACGCGCCGATCGGCTACCTTGCCAGCTTCAGGAATCTTTGCGACCGCCGTGGAATCGACTATGCGGCCTTCACACACCGCATCCGGAGCCGGGACGAGGCGACCGAGATGATCCATTTCATCGGCAAGGACATTCTCTACTTTCACGCGCTGTTCTGGCCCGCCATGCTCGAAGAAGCGGGGCTGCGCACCCCGACCCACGTCCATGCCCACGGCTTTCTCACGGTAAACGGCGAGAAGATGTCCAAGTCGCGCGGCACGTTCATCACCGCGGAGAGCTATCTCGCACAGGGGCTCAACCCCGAATGGCTGCGCTATTACTACGCGGCGAAGCTCGGTCCGACGATGGAGGACATCGATCTCAACCTCGATGATTTCGTCGCGCGCGTGAACAGCGACCTCGTCGGCAAGTACGTCAACATCGCGAGCCGGGCCTCGACTTTTCTCCTGCGGCATTTCGGCGGCGAGCTCTCGCAAAGCGCGGAAGGCGCGGCGGATGCTTCAGCCATGGGTGCTGCGGAAATAGAAGCCGAGGTGCGGGAAGCGTACAATGCGCGCGACTATGGAAAAGCCGTGCGGGCGGTAATGCGTTATGCCGACAGGGTCAACCAGTACTTCGACGCCAACAAGCCCTGGGAGCTTGCGAAACGGCAAGACGACCATGGGCGGCTTCGGACAGTGTGCAGCGAAGCGATTTCAGCCTTTCACCGGATGACCGTGTTGCTGAAGCCGGTCCTCCCGGCGCTTGCTGTCCGCGCGGAAGCATTCCTGGGTAGCGGCAACCTGACCTGGAGCGATCTCGGCCGGCGGCCGGTGCGAATCGGCCAGTACGATCATCTCATCAACCGCGTTGAGCCGAAGCAGATCGCGGCCCTGGTCGAAGCCAACAAGGAATCGCTTCAGCCAGCGCCTGCCACGCATTCAAGACAACGCCATGCCGAACACCAGGAGCACACCGTGCAGAGCGCGCCCGGAGGCCAGATCTCCGTCGACGAATTCAACAAGCTGGATCTGCGCATCGCGCGAATCGTGCGGGCAGAGCTCGTCGAAGGAGCCGACAAGCTCCTCAAGCTGACGCTCGACCTGGGCGGTGAGACGCGGACCGTGTTTGCGGGCATCAAATCGGCCTATGAGCCGGGGCAGCTTGCGGGACGACTGACCGTGCTGGTGGCAAATCTTGCGCCGCGAAAGATGAAATTCGGGATGTCCGAGGGCATGGTACTCGCTGCAAGCGGCGAAGGCCCCGGGCTCTACCTCCTCTCGCCCGACGAGGGCGCGCAGCCAGGAATGCGCGTCAAATGAGCGCTGCGACCCACGGCGTGGCAACGGTTGCGAGACCTCGAACATGTGCACTCCTCTGATAATGAGGCAGCGCATCCTCCGCCGACACGGCTGGCGAAGACCCGCCGATTTCGGCGATTGTCGCGCCGACGCGACATTTGTTCGCGGAAAGAACAAGATATGTGTATTCAGGGGACCGCGCGAGGTTGGCGCGCGGGTTTAAGATTTACCATTCAGCTTTCACCTAATTCCGGATAAGAACGTGCTGCCGCGGGGCAACCGGACATTCATCTGCAGCGTCGTCTTCATCGACATCATCGAGTACTCGAGGAAGGCGGTCTCGGAGCAGATCAGGCTCAAGGAGCAGTTGAATTCGCTGCTTGCCGAGGCGTTGAAGGACGTCGCCGCCAACGACCGGGTGATCCTGGATACCGGCGATGGGGCGGCGATCAGCTTCGTGGGCGACCCCGAGGACGCCCTTTTCGTGTGCATCGCCCTGCGCGACGCCGTGTCGCCGCCCGCGCCGGGCGTTGCCGTTCCGCTGCAGATGCGAATCGGCATCAACCTCGGCCCGGTCAAGCTGGTGCAGGACCTGAACGGCCAGCCCAACATCATCGGCGACGGGATCAACGTCGCGCAGCGGATCATGGGGTTCGCGGCGCCCAACCAGATCCTGGTGGCGCGCTCCTACTATGAAGTGGTGTCGTGCCTGTCGGACGCGTACGGGAAGCTCTTTCACTATGAGGGCTCGCGCACCGACAAGCACGTGCGGGAGCACGAGGTCTACGCGGTGGGGGACAGCACGCTCGAGCTGAAGCTCAAGTACGAGGCCGACCGGCCGGTCCTTCCCAGGCCCGCCGGCTCGTCCACCGGCGGGAAGAGCGTCATCGATCACCTCACGCACTTCCCCTCGCGCATGACGGA
>DASPGR010000364.1:0-15731 GCA_035620515.1 Burkholderiales bacterium
CGGCACGTGGTCCACCAGCTCACCGAGAATTGGCTGAGACGAGGTGAAGTCCCCGGCGCAACGCGCCCGGAGCTTGCCATCGACTGGGAAGGAAAGCTTCGTCCCCTTGACTGACGCGCCCGCGTCAGGTGTCGGACGATGCGCGCTGCGGCCCGGGCGAGGCCGATCGTCTGCCCGACAGCCCGCCGGTCAGCGTGAAGCGCATGGCGTCCTCGATCGTCATGTCGAGCGGCTCGATCCGGGCGCGGGGCAGGTACACGGTATAGCCCCCGATCTGGTAGCTCATGGGCAGATAGACTCCGACCAGCGCGTCCGATGACTTCGATGCGAGCGGCGCCGCTGCCCCATCCTCGACCGTGACGAAGCCGACCAGGCGGATCTGGTCGGTGACCGATACGGCCACCACCTGGCGGAATCCCGCGCTCGAGCCCTTGCGCGAGATGAACCCCAGGATGTCGCGCATGCTCCCGTAGATGCTCTTGACGATCGGGATGCGCTCGAGCACGCGATCGACGGCAGCCGCGAGTCGCCGCGTGATCCACATATTCATGAGGATGCCGACGAGAAAAATAAGCGCGATCGCGAGCACAATGCCCATGCCCGTCCAGTACGTCAGTTGCGGGAAGAGCCACTGGATCAGGCCTCCCAGGAAACTTTCCGCCGTCGCAGCCAGCCAGTACAGGACTGCAGCGGTGAGCGTGACCGGCAAGATGATGGCCACGCCCTGGAGGAAGATGCTGGAAACTGTTCTGGGGCCTCTTGCGGTTCGCTTGCTCACGGTTCGATCTCCTCATGCGCTATGGCGCGCGGCTCCGATCGTCGGGACGCACCAGGAAAAGTTCTGGGTCACTGTGTTCCTCGGGCGAGCATGCGCCCCGTTCCAATCTACCGCAAATCTGCAGCCGGGCACCATGCCGCGTCGCCGCGAAGCATGCCGGCAGCTGGTACGGCTCGCGTGATTGCTCCTGTCTACTCTATAAGCTACGATCAGCCGACTTCCAGCAAAGGGAGACCGCAAAGGGTGAGCATCAAGACTGAATCACGCTCGGACACTCCGAAGCGGGCGGCGAGACGCGTGGGCGATCCTCCGCGCGGCTACGCGGATCTGCACGAGCATCTGGATGAGCTGAGAAAAAAGGGGCTCCTCCTCACCATCGATCGGCCGATCGACAAGGACTCGGAGCTGCACCCCCTCGTGCGCTGGCAGTACGTGGGCGGAGTCGAAGAACACGAACGGAGGGCGTTTCTCTTCACCAACGTGGTCGACGCCCGCGGGCGGCGCTACAAGTTTCCGGTCGTGGTCGGCGCCTTTGCCGGCAACCGGGAGATCTACTGCATCGGGATGCGTACGCCCGCGGACAAGGTGCAGGCGAGATGGGACCATGCCATCGCCAATCCGCTGCCCCCGCGCATCGTCGAGCACGCGCCCTGCCAGGAGATCGTCATCTCCGGCGATGCGCTGAAAGGCGAGGGCAACGGCCTCGATTCGCTGCCGATCCCGGTCTCCACGCCGGGCTACGACAGCGCGCCGACTCTCACGGCGACCAATGTCATCACCAGGGATCCCGATACCGGCGTGCAGAACCACGGCACGTACCGCGCGGGATTGAAGGCGCCTGACCGTTGCGTGATCCGGATGGCGACGCGGGTGGGCGGCGCGGGCGGGTATCGCTACTATCTCAGGCACCAACAGCGTGGCGACAAGACGATGCCGTGCGCCATCGTGCTCGGATGCCCGCCGTGCGTCGCGTTCGTCGCTCCGATGAAGCTTCCGCTCGGGCTCGACGAGATCGGCGTTGCGGGCGCGGTCGCGGGAGAGCCGATCAATGTCGTGCGCGCGAAGACCGTCGATCTGCTGGTGCCGGCCGAAGCCGAGATCGTCATCGAGGGCCTGATCGATACCGAGTACCTGGAGCCGGAAGGCCCGTTCGGCGAGTCGCACGGCCACATCGCGCTCGAGGAATTCAACATGCCGATGCGGGTGACGGCGATCACGCACCGGAAAGACGCGATCGTCGCCTCGTACCTGAGCCAGGTGACGCCGAGCGAATCGAGCGCCATCAAGCGCGTGTCGTACGAGCCCATGTTTCTCTCCCACCTGCGGGAGACGCTCGGCGTGCGCGGCGTCAAGCGCGTGACGCTGCACGAGAGGATGACCGCGCTGCGGCGCATCGTTCTCGTCACCGTGGAGAAGGGCACCCCGCGCACGGAGATCTGGCGCGCGCTCGCGGGCGCCTCGAGCTTCAAGGCCGATTGCGGCAAGATCTGCATCGCGATCAACGACGATATCGATCCCGACAACTCCGATGCCGTGTTCTGGGCGATCGCGTTCCGCATGAACCCGGCGGAGGACCTGCAGGTGCTCGAATATCGCAGCCCCGGCCACGGACCCGAGCGCGAGCACGAAGCGGAGCGCGAGGACGCGACGCTTCTGATGGATGCCACCATGAAAGAGGAGCTGCCACCGCTCGCCCTGCCGCGGCAGGAATACATGGAACGCGCCCGCAAGATTTGGGAGGAACTGGGGTTGCCCAGGCTGCGCCCGCAATCGCCCTGGTTCAGCGGACCACAGGGCGACTGGCTTCCGCAGTGGGAGGCGGCAGCGCGGCGCGCGGCGGAAGGACGCTATCTCGAGAACGGGCGCGCGAGCGAAACGCTGCGGCGCAAGGGCCTCAAGCCCGAGACCAAGTTCCGGCCTGACGAAGAACCGAAAGGGTAAACTCAGCCGGGGAGATGGCGCAGCAGCGCCATCATCGTCTCCCCGATATTCTTCCGGATGACGAGATCGGCGATGTCGTCGAGCGGCGTCTCCTGATTGTTGAGAATCACGAGGGCTGCGCCCGATTGCCTCGCGAGGCGGGGGAACGACGCCGCCGGCTCGACCACGAGAGACGAGCCGATCGACACGAAAAGATCCGCCCCCAGGGTCGCCTCCATCGCAAGACGCATCTCGGCTTCCGGCATGCCCTGCCCGAAGGAGATCGTGCTCGTCTTGATCGGCCCGCCGCACGCATCGCACTCCGGCGCCTCGTCTCCCTTCTCGATGCGCTCGACGATGGCCGCGGTCGGCCATTCCTTGCTGCAATGCTGGCAGGACGAACGGCGGTTGGTCCCGTGCAGCTCGATCACTTTCGTGCTGCCCGCGTCGTGGTGTATGCCGTCGATGTTCTGCGTAATGACGGTCGCGATGTGGCCGCGGCGCTGCAGTTCCGCGATCACGAAGTGGCCGTCATTGGGGCGTGCTTCGGAGCAGCGGCGGAACATGCGCGCGCCGCGCTGCCAGGCACGCACGCGTGCGTCCCGGTCGGCCATGAACTCCTGGTAGTAGACCGGCGTTTCCGTCGTCCACACGCCCTGCGGGCCGCGAAAATCCGGGATGCCGCTCTCGGTGCTGATCCCGGCGCCTGTAAACGCCACGCCGCGCTGCGCCGCGCGCACGAGCTCCGCAAAACGGGCGACGTTGTTCATCACTGCTTTTCGATCCCGGCGGCCTTCACGACCCGCGCCCACTTCGCGACTTCGGATCTGATCACGCGCTCGAACTCCTTCGGCGAGCTCCCCAGCGGCTCGACGCCGCTGCGCAAGAGCTGCGTCCTGACCTCAGGCACCTCCAGTGCCTTGACAGACTCCGTGTGAAGTTGCGTGATCACGGCCCGCGGTGTCTGATCAGGAGCGAGCATTCCGACCCACGACGCATGCTCGTATTCGGGCACCCCGGCTTCCTGCATCGTCGGATACTCGGGCGCGGCGACCGAGCGCTTCGCGGTCGAGACCGCGAGCGCGCGCAGCCGGCCCGCTCTCACGTGCGGGATCGCGGTCGACATGGCGGCAAAGTAGAGCTGCACCTGCCCGCCCAGGAGTGCCGTCATGCCGGGCGCGCCGCCCTTGTACGGGATATTCACCATCTTCGTGTCCGTCAAATACATGAAAAGCTCGGTCGCCATGTGCGTGCTGGTGCCGATGCCGCTCGATGCGAAGTTGAGCTCGCCGGGCTTGGCCTTCGCCAGCGCGATGAGTTCCTTTATCGACTTGACGGGCAGCGACGGGTGCACGACCACGATATGTGGCAGCGTGACGAGCTGACTCACCGGCGTGAAGTCACGAATCACATCGTAGGGCACCTTCTTCCTGATGTTGGGCGTGATGGTGAAGGAGGCCGCCACGACGAGGAGCGTATAGCCGTCCGGCGTCGCCTTGGCCGCAATGTCGGTGCCGTTGATGCTGCCCGCGCCCGGGCGGTTGTCGACGACCACCGGCTGCCCGAGCGCGTCCGCCATGCGCTGACCTACGGCGCGCGCCACGAGGTCAGTCGAACCGCCCGCGCTCTGGGGCACGATCACGCGAATCGGGCGGCCGGGATAGGCCTGTCCGTAGCTCGTCGCCGGCGCGAGGGTGAAGACTGCCACTCCTGCGAGCACGGTTCCGAGCACCAAGGTCGATATCGGCGCGGGTCGCCAAAAGATTCTCTTCATCTTCCTCCTCCATCTCGTCCTGTTGGTTGCATTGCGCCGCGGTCGCGCTTTTATGCGTCAATTATTATAGGGCACTGCCTCGCGTGCCTTGCTGCGCGACGGGTTGCGAGGGGTCAGCGGATGATCTACGATCACGTGCCCCCGCGGCGGCGGTTACACTTTTCACGGGGTTCTATGCGAATTCTGGTTTATGGCGCCGGCATGGTCGGCGGATATCTGAGCGGCATCCTGACCGCTGCCGGCGCGGACGTAACAGCCGTCGCGCGCGGCCCGCAGTACGACGCCCTGGCGAGCGGGGACCTGGTCCTGGAGAGCGCGAGGACCAGGCAGTCCATATCGACTCGCGTCCGGGTCTGCCGGCAGGGCGAGGAGAAGCCCCCCTACGATTTCATCTTCGTTACGCTCAAGTCACATCAACTTGCTGAAACTGCGCGCCATATTGCGGCGTTGCGTGCACCCAGCGGTACGATCATCCTTCCGCAAAACGGGATTCCCTGGTGGTATTTCGAGAAACTCGATTCGCCATTGCGCGGAACGCGGCTGCCCTCGCTCGATCCCGAAGGCGAGCTCGCGAAGGCGTACCCGATCGACTCCCTCGTGGGAGGCGTCGCGTACCGGCCCACTGAGCTGCTCAAGCCCGGCCATATCCGCTACGCCGATCAGCCGACAGATCGCCTCGTGATCGGGGAGCTCGATAACACGCTCACTCCGCGGTTGAAGGAAATCGCGGGGATCGTCGAGGGAGCCGGCTGGCCCGTGACATCGACAGACGATATCCGCCGCTTCAAGTGGAACAAGCTCATGTCCAATGCCGTCTACAACCCGCTCGGGGCGCTCACGCAGTCAACGGGCCTGCAGCTCGTGCGCTATCCGCAGACGCGGCGAGTGTCTGTCGATATGCTGAACGAGATACGTGCTGTGGCCAAATCGGTCGGCATTGTGCCGGACATGACGCCGGAGCGCATGCTCGAGTACGGCGAGAAGCGCGTGAGCCTGCCGTCATCGACGCTGCAGGACGTGCGCACCGGACGCGAACTCGAGCTCGACGCGCTCGTCAACGCCGTGATCGACATTGCGCGGTTGACAAGAACGCCGGTTCCGACATTCGAGACGGTAGCGGCGTGCATCGGCATGCTCAACCGGCGTATCGTGGAAGACCGCATCGCGCTTGCACCCCGCGCGCTGGGCGCTTGAGCCAGACGGGGCCCACGCAGGACACAAGACGTTGAGCACCTGTCGCATCGGCTCCGACCTGGTCATGCACTACCAGGTCGATGACTTCACGAATCCCTGGGAACGCGCGCAAGCCATCCTGTTGCTGCACGGAAACGCCGAGTCGGGCGCTGCCTGGTTTGCGTGGGTGCCCGAGCTTGCGCGGCACTACCGCGTCGTGAGGCCCGACATGCGGGGCTTCGGCGCGTCGACGCCGATGGCCAGGGACTATCCGTGGACCCTGGAACGCATCATCGACGATTACCGGTTCCTGCTGGGCGAGCTCGGCGTCGAACGCTGCCACCTCGTTGGCGCCAAGCTGGGCGGGACGATCGCACGTCGCTTCGCAGCGCGCCACCCCGAGATGGTTCTGACGCTGACGCTCGTCGGGACGCCCGCACCGAACCGGGGATTGGGCGCGGACCTTGGCCACCGCGTGAAGGAAATGGAGGAGCAGGGGGCGGCGCACTGGGCCGAGCGGACGATGGCGGGCCGGCTCGGGAGTGAATTCCCGGAAGCGGGCGTGCGGTGGTGGACGGCGCTGATGAGCCGCACGGCGACGTCCACCCTGGCGGGATTCACAGAGCGCATTGCGGATGTCGATATCAGCGCCGATCTGCCGGCGATCCGGTGTCCCACGCTCGTCATCACGACGGAGGGCAGCGCCCTCGGTAGCGTCGAAGAGACGCGGACCTGGCAGAAGCGTATTCCGCGCTCGCGGCTCGTCGTCCTGCCGGGCAATTCCTATCACGTCGCCGCAAGCCACGCCGAGCGCTGCGCGCAGGAAACGCTGGCGTTTATCCGTCAGTCGGGATTGGGTGAGGGGGCGTCGCCGGCGGGGTAGAGAGGCGCTTGATACAGGTCAAGCGGCGCAAACCTGCGTTAGCCTAATCTCGGAGCACAAGCGAGCACAGAGGGGCAAAACCATGAAAATGGCATTCATAGTTCACAACGAGTACTACACTTCGAAGGTAATGGATGTTCTCAAGGACGCCGGCGTCGATTACTACACACGGTGGGCGCAGGCGCACGGAAAAGGCCATGGCACCGAGCCGCACGTCGGCACCGGGGGCTACGCCAGCACGAACGCTGTCCTGATGATCGCTTTCCCGGACGAGGGTCCGCTTGCGGCGCTGATCGGCGGCATCACCGCCGCGAATGCCGAGATCACGCGCGCCGCGGACAGGATCCGGCTCTTCCAGTTGCCACTCGAGCGCATGATCTGAGCGGCCTCACGTGGCGCAAGGTAGCTCGCGGCACGGGCCAAAAAAAAGCCTGCAGATTCGCAGGCCCAAGTCATGAAGCACTTCTGGACGGACGCTATCTAGAACGCGGATAAGCCCTGATTCAACTTGTCGAGAACGTAGTAGAACATGAAAGCGCCGGCAAGGAGGATCACCATGGTGATCCGCTTGGCCGTTTGCCAGCCGCGAACCACGGAGTTTGATTGAGCGTCGCGCCGTGCCGGGCGTTCGGGAACCCCGAAGAACTCGTCGAGCAGTTTCAGTTCTGACAGGTTCACGATTGTCATGCCCTTTGGTGACTGGAGCCCCCCGGAGCTAAAGTCGTTTATCCCGGTCTCCCCTTGTACTGGCAGAGTCGAGGCTATTGATACCACGGCCTGGAATTCGGGTAAGTGAAGCCCGTCACGAGGCACAGGCATCTGTCGCCTTCTTCCGCGCGGGCCCAAAAACCCTAAAATAGTCAGCCAGATACAGTGTTCCGAGCCAGTGCGATTCCCGGTGCTCCTACGCCTGGTCAGCGGACAAATCGCACGGACCGGAGCAAAATGGACGCCGCACGAAACGTAATCCCGTCCCCAAGCGGGTAACTGAGCGCGCAGGCGGGGCAACAGGCCAGGAGCGATTACGAATGTCCCCATACATCAAGGCGATCCTCATCGTCATCATGACCTCGTCGCCGTGCGCATATGCCGTCGACACCAGTGAGCCGCCCGGCGCGGCGAGCGACCCGGACTACGCGGCCGGGCGGAAGGCAATCCAGGAGAAGGACTGGCAACGCGCCATCACCCTTCTCAACAAGGCAGCACAGAAGGACCCGCGAAACGCCGACATCCATAACAATCTCGGCTTTGCCTACCGGCACACCAAGGAGCTTCCGCTTGCCTTCAAGCACTACGAGCTGGCGCTCTCGATCGATCCCGATCACCGCGGCGCGCATGAGTACATCGGAGAGGCGTACTTGATGGTCAACGATCTCCCCAAGGCGGAGCAACACCGGGCGAAGCTGGAGCGGCTCTGTTTCTTCCCGTGCGAGGAGCTGACCGATCTCAGAGAGAAGATCGCGGCCTACAAGAAGAACATGAAGTGAGCGGCGGGCGCGGCCCGGGAACTGCGCCCAAGGCGCGGTCGCGACCGGGCACGGCCGCTGCGTCAAGCGCGATGATCCTCCCAGAGAGTCTCAAGCCCGGGCTGACGGGCTCGGCCGAGATCGTGGTCGGAACGCGCGACACCGCACCGCACGTGGGGAGCGGAAAGATCGGTGTTCTGGCGACGCCCATCATGGTCAATCTGATGGAGGCCGCGGCGCTGCAGGCGGTGGAAAGATTCATGCCCGCCGGCTACCAGACCGTCGGCACGCATCTCGACGTAAAGCATTTCGCCGCCACGCCCGTAGGCCTGCGCGTGCGCGCGGAGGCGGAGCTGGTAAAAGTCGATGGCCGCACGCTCACGTTCCGGCTGCGGGCGGAGGACGAGCGTGAGGCGATCGGCGAAGGAGCCCACGAGCGACTGATCATCAATGTCGAGCGCTTCGACCAGCGCATGCAGCGCAAGCTTTCCAAAACCTGAACGCTGAGTAAGGAACGGTGAACGGATGCCGACTGTCTTATCCTGTAGGTTGCAGATCGGGAAATGTGTAGCGGCTATACGGATGTGTTGAGGTGTTCCTTGGCGAGCTTGGCGTCTTGGCGGTTCAGTGTATTGGCCCTGGCGGCCATCCTTGCGGCTCCAGCGAACGGCGCCGAGCCACCGGCCGGCGGCTCCTTGCAGCAGAACCAGATCATGCGGCAGCAACAACAGGACACGCTGCAGCTGCAGATGCTCCAGCAGCAGCGGAGCCTTCAGTCGCCGCCCGTTGGCGCGCGGCAGCGTCAGGAACAGGAGCGGCTCGAGATCAACCAGAGGCAGCGCCAGCAGGAGCTGCAGTACCGCCAGGGAACCGAGCCCTCCACAATCCAGCCGGACGACAACGCCGGTGTGCAGCGCGCCCGGGCAGAACGCAACCGTCTCGAAGCCAAGGAGGAGGGCGAGACGCAGTTGAGGCGGTTCGACGACGAGTTGCAGCGGGGCGCGGAGTCCCGGCGCACGGAGAAAGCGCGTGGCGAGGTCCGGCCCCCGGAGCCTCCTGCCCTGCTAAAGGATCAGTGATTCCCTCGGCGGCTGCCCGCCTGACGACGAGACTCAGCGCTGCCCGGTTGATTCGCGGCCCGGGTCGCCTGAAGCGTCGCGCAGCGGCTCGCGCTCGATCACCGTGTATTCGGTGGTGACGAACTCCTCGTCGGCTGCCTTCTTCAGCTTGCGCTTGAGCCACCACAGGCGCAGGAGCACGACGCCGGCAAGGATCGCCCCCGCCACGACCGCAGCGGCCAGGAAGAAGAAGCCGAGGACGACCAGCGCGAGCGCCAGGATCGCATAGATGATGCGTTCGGGCAGGCTGCGCTGACGCGTATCGAGATAAACAGTAGGCATTTCGTGGTTGTTTCGGCCGAATTTCCGGTTGGACAGGAAGATCGGGTCGGGGTTCAGGAGTCGGTGCTGAAGCTCTTGATGACTACACCGCCCGATTTCTCGTCGTGTTCGAGCGTCAGCAGGTTGCGCGATTCGGCCTCGTCCAGCAGCTTGCTGAAGGACCTGAAGCCGTAGTAGGACTCGTTGAAACCCGGATTGCGCCGCTTGAGCGCCTGCTTGACCATGGAGCCCCAGATCTGGTCCTCCGGACCGCGCTCCGCAAACAGCGCTTCCACCGTTTCCATCACGAGATCGAGCGCTTCCTGCTTCTTGTCGGCACCGCCCGCCGGCGCCTTCGCCGGCTCGCCGTGACCGGAGCCTTCCTTGCGGCGGGATTGCTTGCGGGGCTTTTCGCGGACGAGATCATCGTAATAGATGAATTCGTCGCAGTTGGAGATAAGGAGATCGGATGAGGATTTCTTGACGCCCACCCCGATCACCGTCTTGTCATTCTCGCGCAGCTTGCTCACGAGGGGCGAGAAATCCGAGTCGCCGCTGATGATGACGAACGTATCGACGTGCGACTTGGTGTAGCAAAGATCGAGTGCATCGACCACCATGCGGATGTCCGCGGAGTTCTTTCCCGAGAGCCGCCGCTGCGGGATCTCGATCAGCTCAAAGGCGGCCTCGTGCATCCCTTTCTTGAATTCCCGGTAGCGTTCCCAGTCGCAGTAGGCCTTCTTGACGACGATGTTGCCCTTGAGAAGCAGCCGCTCGAGCACTTTCCGGACATCGAAATCGGCATAACGCGCCTCGCGCACGCCGATCGCGACGTTCTCGAAGTCGCAGAAAAGGGCCATGTTCTCCGTGCTTGGGCTCGCGGCCATCGTGCAGTCCTTCTCCGGGGTCGGTGCGGGTTCGCGCTCAGCCGGCATTGTGACGCCGCGCGCCGGATCTGTCGATTTCGGCGACGGAGGCGAGGCGATGGGCCCATCGCGTGGTCTCAGGCAGCCGAAAGCGTGTCACGCAGGCCATGGTGAAGGCAATTGCTGTCTTCAGGCTCACGCGATGTCCGATCGAAACGTAGATCGGCCGCACGTGCGCGCGCGAGCGCAGGACCACGCCGATCGTCTCGCCCTTGTCCTCGAGCCGCGTCCACGCGCCGCGGCGCTGCGCGGGTTCGTCGTGCACGCCGATGAGACGGCTCTTGGCAACGCCGATGGTCGGAAGGCCTGTGACGAGCCCGAGGTGGCTCGCGAGCCCGCAGCGCCGCGGATGCGCGAGGCCCTGTCCGTCGCACAGGACGAGATCGGGGCGAACCTTCAACAATGCGAGAGCCGAGAGCAGCGCGGGAATCTCGCGGAACGAGAGCAGTCCCGGAACGTAGGGAAACCGCGTCGGTTTCCGGACCACGGCGCAGTCGGCCAGCTCGAGCTGCGGGAAAGTGAGTACGGCAACTGCCGCGCGCGTCACGCGGCCGCCACGCTCGAAGCCCACGTCGGTGCCCGCGACATGGCGCACGCGACCGAGACGGTCTGCCTTCACGACTTTCGATTTCAGGCGAGACTGCAGCGTGACGGCCTGCCGCGGCGTCAGCCGCCAGGAGTGACTTATTTTTTTCATCGGCGCACGCCGGGCAAGTCTTGCGGTCACGGTTGGCGCAAGGATACTATGACCCATGAGCGACGATCTGTTCGGAAACCTGCGCGCCCAGATGATGGCGGAGATTGCGGCAGAGGCCGCACTCACCGTCAGCCACACGGGCGTGGCCGCCTTCAGCGAGCGCGTGATGCGCGTGATCGGCAACGTTCCGCGCCATGAATTCGTGCCGGTTGAGCTCCAGCCCTATGCCTATCTCAACCGACCGCTTCCGATCGGCTACGAGAAAACGGTTTCACAGCCCTTCATCGTGGCATTGATGACGGATCTTCTCGATCTGCAGGAGGGCGACGTGGTGCTGGAGATCGGGGCCGGCGCGGGATACCAGGCCGCGATACTGGCCGAGCTCGCGCAACGCGTCTACAGCGTGGACATAATCGAGGAGCTCGGCCTGGGCGCTGATCGCAGGCTGAAACGTCTGGGTTACGAGAACGTCGAGATCAAGATCCTCAACGGCTACTACGGCTGGCCCGAGCACGCGCCGTACAACAAGATCATCGTGACGGCTGCAACCGAGCTCATTCCGCCGCCGCTGCTCGCGCAACTGAAGCCGGGCGGACGCCTCATCGTGCCGACGGGCATACCGGAAAAGCAGACGCTGACCCTCGTCGAGAAGTCGCCGACCGGCGGCATTGCCGCACGCGAGATTCTTCCAGTGCGCTTTTCCGAGCTGGAGGATCCCGGCGAGACAGCGGGCGCAGCCTGACTCCGTTCATTGAGCCGTGCGGTTCGCATACTACAACCGCCTCACCGCACGGCAGCAGGTCATATACCGCCGGAGCGATGCGATCGATTCGATCGTCGTTCCGGACGCGGCGCCGCTCGTGCCGCTCGCCGAAGCCATCGAGCGAGCCCTTGCCTCGGAAGACCGCCTGGCGACGCAGACCGCCTGCCAGTTCCTCCTCGACGCGCTCTCCTCGCGGCTAGCCGTGCGCGGGGTCGAGGTCAGGGTGCTCGCCAAGCGGCCGGAGCTGCGGGACGGCGAACTGCATGGCCTCTATGAGCCGGCGGAGCATGGCACGCGCGTCCGGATCTCGGTCTGGATGCGAACTGCCCGCCGCAGGCAGGTCGTCGCCTTTCGCACGTTCTTCCGCACCCTGTTGCACGAGTTCTGCCACCATCTCGACTACGAGTGCTACAAGCTTCACGACTCGTTTCACACGGAGGGCTTCTACAAGCGCGAGTCGAGCCTTCTCAAGCAGCTTCTCCCTCCCGGCCTTGACAACAACGATCATTCACGAGGTTTATAATCAGCGGCCGTGGCACGACATACGCGCACATTGGCGGTGCTCTTCGCCGATATCACCGACAGCACCAGCCTCTATCAGAAGCTCGGTGACGTCGCTGCGCGCAACATCGTCAACGCCTGCCTGGGCGTCATCCATGGCGTGCTGGTGCGCTACGATGGCCGGCTCGTCAAGACCATCGGCGACGAGATCATGTGCGTGTTCCCGAGTGCCGATCTCGCGGTCCTTGCTGCGAGCGATATGCAGTCGCTCGTTGCATCGACCAAGCCGGGCAACTACCCGGTCTCCATCCACATCGGCCTTCATTACGGATCGGTACTCGTGGAAGAGGACGATGTCTTCGGCGACACCGTCAACGTTGCCGCTTATCTGACGGCGGTTGCGACCGCGGAGCAGGTACTCACCACGGAATCGACCGAGCAATGCCTGTCGGCGGCGCTGAGATCGGTCGTGCGGCCGATCTTTCATGCCGTGCTGAAGGGGAGCGACCGCGAGTCGACCGTCTACCAGGTCCTGTGGCGAACGGACAACATGGAGCTGACCGACGTCAACCTGCAGTCGAACAAGACGATTCCGGGCGATACGGGAAGCCTGCTGCTCACACTGGATGAGGAGCGCGTCCGGATCGATCAGTGGCGCCCCGGAGTCGTCATCGGCCGCTCGCAGGATTGCGATCTGGTCGTGAACGACCGGTTTGCCTCGCGCCGGCATCTCTCCATCAAGCTGGTGCGGCAGCACTTCTATCTCTTCGATCACAGCATCAACGGATCGTTTGTCTCGCTCGAGGGCGGGGAGGAAGTGCACGTGCTGCGCCGGGAAATGCTGCTCAATGGCACAGGGCGGATCTGCATGGGCCGCAGCCGGGGCGAGCATCCGAGCGAGATCATCACGTTTGAGCGCGACCGGCGCTCCATGTACCGCTTATAGCGGTTTCATCCGCCTTCCGCCGTCTACTTGCGTCCGTCGGCGAGCTCGCGCGTCACGTCGAGCCCATTGCGCGCGGCCTTGCGCGCCTGCTCCGGACTTTCCTTGCCGAGCGGGGTCCCGGCGATGAGCTCGTACATGTCGGTTGCGCCCTCGAATATGCGCCGGGTCATGCCCAGCTCGCCGAAGGTCCTGGCGATCTCCTGCATCTCCGGCACCCAGCGATACGCTTTTGGCGGCATGCTGGCGATGTTGCGCATCTGCCACTCGAAGACATCATTGCGGCTCTCGCGCAGCTCCTTCTCGAGCGCGTGCTCGACACCCAGCTTGCGCGCTGCCATGAGAAGCTCGACCGCCAGGGCCGTCGTGCCTTTCGTCATTGCGCCGTAGCACATCTTGATGCCGGAGGCGTCTCCCACCCGCTCGGAGAGCACACGCACCAGAAGATTGGAATGCCGGATTTGCTCGAACAGGAACGCGTGCGGCCCCGAGACGTAGAGGCGGGGACGGTCCTTCTCGCCGCGCGGCGGTGGACCGATGATGCCGCCGTCGATGAACATGCCGCCCGCATCGCGGATGGCCCCGTCCATCTCGCGTGCGCTTTGCGGGGAGACCGCGTTCAAGTCCGCGTAGGCAATTCCGCGCCCGCGCGATTTCATGGCCTGTCCTGCGCTTCGCGCGACCGAGACCGCCTCGCCGGGGTTCATCACCGAGACGATCATGTCGCAGGTTTCCACGAGTTTTTCGAGCGAGCCGCAGTCAGCGAGTCCCGCCTCCCGCGCGAGGGCCCTGGTGCGGTCGCTGCGTCCGTCCAGCGCGGTGAAAACCTCGAGCCCGCTCTGCTTGATGCGGATTGCGATCGCCTGTCCCATGTCGCCGGGGCTCACCACGCCGATTTTTTTCATTTGCATGCGCCTGCTCCTTTTCAACTCCGAGTGTCTACGATGCGGGGATGCCGTCGTCGATAAGATAAAATACGCCCTTTTTGCGCTGCTCCATCTCGCGCTACCGCAGCCCCATGGCAGTCTATCCTATCCCGGTTCCCGACGAGACCTGACGTGGCTTTCTATCTCGTCCTGCTGGTGACGCTGCTCAACCACATCAGCTTCAAGGGCAGCAAGATACTCATCTCCCTCTTCGCGATCGACCTCGGTGCAACACCGATGACGATCGGCGTGCTGTTTGCGATGTACTCGGTCTTCCCGGTGTTTCTCTCGGTTTATGCCGGCAAGGTGTCCGACCGGTTGGGCTTCCGCTGGCCGATGGTGTTCGGCTCGGTCGGGCTCTTGTGCGGCCTGCTCCTGCCGTACGCCGTTCCGAGCCTCACTGCGCTCTTCGTCTCTGCGACGCTGATCGGGATGTGCTACATCTTCTACATCGTCTCGGTACAGCATCTCATCGGCTCCATGGGCGAAGGAATCGCCCGCACCCGGAACTACAGTATTTTCAGCGTGTGTGTCGGACTGACTGCGCTCATCGGCCCGACCACCGCCGGTTTCGCGATCGACGGCGTCGGCCACCGCTCGACCTATCTGCTGCTCGCCGCGTTCCCGGTCGTTCCGATCATCGTGCTGATGTTTCTCAAGAGCTATCTGCCGCAGCCCCGGCGCCATGACGAGCCGCGGACCGGACAACGCGTCATGGATCTCCTCGGCAACGTGCCGCTCAGGCGCGTGCTGATCACGGCGGGCATCCTTGAAACCGGCAACGAGCTTGTGAATTTCCTGCTGCCGATTTACGGCCACTCGATCGGGCTCACGGCCTCGGAGATCGGGCTCGTGATCGGCGGGTTTGGCTCGGCATTGCTGCTGATTCGCGCGCTCATGCCGGCGCTGGTCAGGCGCTGGAGCGAGGAGCAGGTCCTCGGCGGCTCGATGCTGCTCGCTGCGCTGACCTGTCTCGCGTTTCCGCTCGTGGAGAGCTTCGCGCTTCTGCTCTGCGTCGCGTTCGTGATGGGGCTCGGATTGGGATGCGGCGCGCCCTTGTCGCTCGTGCTTTCCTACAACCGCGCGCCGGCCGGCCGGTCGGGAGAGGCGATGGGCCTGCGCCAGACCGTCAACAAGGGAACGGAGGTGCTGGTCCCGATCGTGTTCGGAACGCTCAGCACCGCGGTCGGGATGCTGCCCGTATTCTGGCTCGACGCCGTGATGCTCGGCATCGGCGGCTGGCTCATGCGCCGCGAGGGCGGCCTTGCCGGGAAACCTGCGCCGGAAAAAACGCGCGCCGCCTAGGCAGCGCACTACTCCGCGTCGTAGCCCGGCAGCACTCGCGCATCGATCACGCAGACTCCGCCGTCGCGCACGGTTTCGATGCCTTTCGCGAGGGCGGGCGCAACGTCTTCCGGGCGCGTGACCGGACCGATGCCCGCTGCGCCCTGCGCGCGCGCCATTGCGGCGACGTCGATATCGGGATCACCGATGCGCTGCCCGACCCAGCGGTTCTCGACCGGGCGGCGCCGGGCGAGCGCCACGCGCTCCTGGTGCATCTCGTCGTTGAAGAACGAGCGGTTATTGCAGACGATAAGAAGG
>DASPGR010000365.1:0-29901 GCA_035620515.1 Burkholderiales bacterium
CTGGCGGCCGATGCGGCCGATTTCGGCCGGGCGGTGCGGCGGCTGATGTACGTCTGGAAGCATTTCCAGGTGGGCCACGTCTATCGCGCCGACCCCTGGGGCGCGTTCTCCAACAGCGCGCGCTGGATCCTGGGCGTCGCCACCGGCGGGCTCTTCACGCGCGGTCCGGTCTCGCTGCTCGACAACGCGCCGCTCCTCGAGCTCTTGCGCCGCTACCTCGATTTCGAGGCGATACAGCGCAGCATCGACGACGGGCATCTCACGGCCCTCAGCGTGACCTGCTCGGGATATTCGTCCGGTCAGTCGGTGACCTTTTTCCAGGGGCAGGCTGCGCTGGAGCCGTGGCAGCGCGCCCGCCGCATCGGCGTGCCGATGCCGATCACGCTGGAGCACCTGCTTGCCTCGAGCGCGCTGCCGTTCATCTTTCCGCCGGTGCACATCAATCGCGAGTACTTCGGCGACGGCTCGATGCGCCAGATCGCGCCCGTGAGCCCCGCGCTGCACCTGGGGGCGGACCGCCTGCTCGTCATCGGCACCGCCCGCGAGGCCGCGGCAGGCCCGGAGCGCGTGAAGACGGAGAGCTTTCCGCCGCTTGCCCAGATCGCGGGCCATGCGTTGAACAGCATCTTTCTCGACAGCCTCGAAGTGGACCTCGAGCGCATGCAGCGCATCAACCGCACGATCGAGCTCATCCCGCAGGAGGTCCTGCAGCGGACGCGCTATCCGCTGCACCAGGTCGATTTCCGCATGCTCGCGCCGAGCGAGCCGCTCGAGCGCCTCGCGCTTGTCCATGCCCATGAGCTGCCCCGCACGATACGGATCCTGCTCAATTCCGTCGGCGCGCTCCGCAGGAGCGGCGCAAACGTGCTGTCGTACCTTCTCTTCGAGAAATCGTACTGCAGGGCGCTGATCCGGCTCGGCTACGAGGATACGATGCAGCGCGAGGACGACCTGGCCGCGTTTCTCGGCTGGCACGAGGCGTGATGAGAGTTGCCTTGGGAGGCGTTCGCCGGTATAAGTATCGTTAACCGGGACGCTGCGCGCCCGGTTAACTCGCCGAATTCGACCGGACGTCGAGGACGCCGGTCAATTCGGCGGAAATTCGGACAAGAGGCAGTTAAGACCGGGTACGACGCTGCGCGCCCGGTTAACTCGCCGTTTCGGCAATCTTCCCTCGAATTCAGGAGATCGTTTGAGCCGCGCATTTGTCAAGGACAGTGACGACGATCTGGTGGCCGGCGAGCTGCCGGAGCGCCCGCTGCCGCCGCACGCAAACTACGTGACGCCTCACGGGCTCGACCAGCTGCACGCCCGCGTGCGGGAGCTGCAGGAGCAGCACGAGCAGTTGACGGTCCGCTCGGCCGATGACTCGCAGGCGAAACAGAAGCTGCGCGAGATCGAGCGCGACCAGCGCTACTTCAATGCGCAGCTCGAGCGCGCGATGGTCGTGGACCCCGGGGGACAGCCGCCCGATGAGGTGCATTTCGGCGCCGAGGTCGAGATCCTCGAGGAGGACGACAAGGAGCAGCGCTTCAGCATCGTCGGCGATGACGAAGCCGACGTGACGGCGGGCAAGATCAGCTGGGCGTCGCCGCTGGCAAAGGCCCTGATGGGATCGCATGTCGGCGACACGGTGGTTTGGCGCCGGCCCGCCGGCGAGGTGCAGGTCGAGATCGTCGGCATCCGCTATCCAAAGGCCAAGGCGGGCAAGGCGTGAGCGATGGATCGCAGCCGTCCAGGGGCGGGGCGTAGGAGGCTCGCAGGTCGAGCTGCATTGCGATCCATCCCGGAAGCCGGCCGAACGGCCACGGTGCGCGCATCATGAAATTCCTGGCCCTGCTGGTTGCGCTCGTGCTGGAGCAGGTGCGGCCGTTGCGCGAGCGCGACCGCGTCGATCGCCTGCTTCAGGACTACGCGGCATTCATCGAGCGTCACGCCAACGCCGGGGAGTACCGGCACGGGCTTCTCGCCTGGATCGTGTTCGTCGGCTCGATCGCCGCCGCAACGGCGATTGTGTTTTCAGCGCTGTGCGCTATCGGTTCGCTCCTGGGTCTTCTCTGGAGCGTCGCGGTCCTCTACGTCACGCTGGGGTTCCGGCGCTTCAGCGATCACTTCTCGGAGATCGAGCAGGCGCTGCGGATGGGCGACCTCGACACCGCCCGCGAGAGCCTCGCCCGTTGGCGGGGCGTAAACGCGGCCGAGCTCGCGTCAGGCGACATCGCGCGGGCGGCGATCGAGCAGGGGCTCCTCGTGACGCACCGGCAGGTTTTCGGAACGATGGCGTGGTTCGTCATCTTCGGTCCGGCAGGCGCGGTCGTCTACCATCTCGCGGCCCAGCTCGCGGAGACCTGGGGCCGCCGCGGCGAGGGCGCCGATGCCTTCGGCCGGTTCGCCACGCGGGCGTTCTACTGGATCGACTGGGTGCCGGCGCGACTGACTGCCGCGGGGCTCGCGGTCGTCGGCAATTTCGAGGACGCCGTCTACTGCTGGCGCATGCAGGCGGGTGCCTGGACGCCGCAGGGAGACGGAATCATTTTGGCGAGCGGAGCGGGAGCGCTCGGCGTGCGGCTCGGCGGGGCCGCGCATGGCGGGGAGGAATCCGAGCGGCGCCCGGAGCTTGGGACGGGCGTCGAGGCCGATCTCGACCGCATGCCGGACGCAGCAGGCCTCATCTGGAAGGCGCTCGTGGTGTGGCTTTTCGTGATTCTTGTCGTGAGCATCGCCCACGCCCTCGGTTAGATATTACCGATCACGCTCTTTCAGAAGCTGGCGGTAGGACTCGAGCCGGCGCTCGTTGATGCTCCCGGAGCCGCAGGCCTGGGAGAGCGCGCATCCGGGCTCGGCAAGGTGGCGGCAGTCCCGGAAACGGCAGCGCCCGAGAAAGGGACGGAACTCGACAAAGGCCTCGGCGAGCTCGGCCGCATCGACGTGATGCAGGCCGAATACCTGCAGGCCCGGCGAGTCGATGATATCCGTGACGGCGTCGACGTGGTAGAGACGCGCGTGGGTGGTCGTATGCCGGCCGGAGTCGAGCGCGGCGGAGAGCTCGGCGACGCGCACCGCGGCGTCGGGCGCCAGTGCGTTGATGATCGTCGATTTACCCATGCCGGATTGCCCCACGAGCACGCTGACCTTGCCGCGAAGGAGATCGAGCAGGGGCGCGACGTCGCGCTTCGCCGTCAGCGCCAGCACCCGGCAGCCCAGGCGCTTGTAGAGCTCGAGCGACTCGAGCGCGGGCCCGGCCCCGGGAAGCTCCGCCTTGTTGAGAACGATGAGCGCCGACATGTTGCCGTGCTCGGCGGCCGCAAGACAGCGGTTGATGAGATCCTCGTGAAAGCTTGGAACGGGCGCCACCACGACGACGATCTGGGTGACGTTCGCGGCGATCAGCTTCTGGCGCCCGCGGTCCGAGCGGTAGAGGAGCGTTTCGCGCGGCGCGAGCGTCTCGATCACGCCCTGGCCCGGTGCGCTGCGCGCGATGCTGACGCGGTCGCCGCAGGCGAGCGCGCCGCGCCGTCCGCGCGTGACGCAATCAAGCGGGGTGCCATCCTCGAGTTCCACCAGGTAGCGTCGGCCATACGCGGCGACGATGCGCCCGTCGAGCCTCACGGTGCGATCTAGAGCTCGAAGAGCCGGTCGAGCTTTGCCGCGCAGATGAAGTCGTTCTCGGTGAGTCCGTTGATGGCATGCGTCACGTACTCCACGCGGCAACGGTTGTAGCCGAGCACGATGTCCGGGTGGTGATCCTCCCGGTGTGAGATCCAGGCTGCCGCATTGACGAAGGCGAGCGCCTGGTAGTAGTCCTTGAACGCGTAGGTCTTGGCGATGCGCCCGCCGGTGAGCTCCCAGCCCTTCAACTGCGCGAGCAGGCTGCGGATCTCGGCCTCCGTGAGCGGCGCAACCCCGCCTTCGCACGCCTGGCATTTCTTCGCGGCGAGATCGGATACCGTCTGGGCCATATCGTCCTCTTTCCTCGCCGTTCACGCCTTCTGCAAGCGGGCGATGCGCGCAAGTGCAGGCGGATGAGAGTCGTAGAAAGCAGAGTGCAGCGGGTCGGGCGTCAGCGTCGAGGCGTTGTCCTTGTAGAGCTTGATCAACGCCGCGATGAGATCCCGCGCGGATGCCTTGGAGACGGCGTACTCGTCCGCCTCGAACTCGTGCTTGCGCGAGTACATCGCGAGGAAAGGCTGCAGCGCAAAGGTGAAATACGGCACGACGATGAAGAAGAGAATGAGGGCGATCGCCATCGACGGCGTGGAAATGTTGAGGCTCGCGTAGAACCATCCCTCCTGGATGACGTAGCCCAACAGCGCGAGGAATCCGAGGCTCGTGAGAAAAAGCCAGATCAAGCGCTTCAACACGTGGTGCAGCCTGAAATGCCCGAGCTCGTGCGCGAGCACGGCCTCCACTTCGGGCGGATCGAGCGCGGCGAGCAGGGTGTCGAAGAAGACGATGCGCTTGGCCGCCCCGAAGCCCGTGAAGTAGGCGTTGCCGTGGGCGCTCCGGCGCGAGCCGTCCATGACGAGGAGCCCCTTGACCTTGAACCCGCAACGCTCGAGAAGCTGCTCGACGCGCGACCTGATCTCGGGATCCTGCATGGGGGTGAACTTGTTGAAGAACGGGGCGATCCAGGTCGGATAGATCATGACGACGAAGACGTTGAAGACGACCCAGATCACCCACACATAGATCCACCAGTAGACGCCGGCGCGTTCCATCAACCACAGCACGATCGCGGCAAGCGGCAGGCCGAAGAGGGCCGCGAGGAGCGCGCTTTTCGCCATGTCGAGGAAGAAGAGCGCGCGCGTCATGCGGTTGAACCCGAAGCGCTCCTCGATGGTGAACACCCGGTAGTAGCTGAACGGCGTCTCGATCGCAGTCAAGCAGGCGACGAGCAGCGCAATCAGCAGCAGGCCCTGCGCGATGCTCTGGTTCACCCACCCGGCGGAGATGTTCTGCAGGAGCTGCAGGCCCCCGCCGAAAGTGAGCACGAGAACGATCACCGCATCGACCGCGATGCTGGCCATTCGCAGGCGCGTCTTCGCGCATGTGTAGTCCGCCGCCTTCTGATGAACCGGCAGGCTGATGCGCTCGGAAAATTCCGCGGGCACGCTTTCGCGGTTGGCCGCCACGTGATTCAGGTGCCGCCACTCGAGCCACAGGCGCGTCGCGGTGGTCAGCGCGACGGCCGCGAGAAAAACGATTGCGAAGGTCGTCATCGGGAGAGGTTAACCCAACGGGGCAGCAGGATCTGTGACAAAATAGGCACCGAAAAACCCGCGCCGGCTCGGACATCTTTCCACGGCGCAGCGGGCGAGCCTGCACAAGAATTATGGCACAAGACCCCAACAACCTCATCTGGATCGACATGGAGATGAGCGGGCTCAACCCCGAAACGGACCGCATCCTGGAAATCGCGCTGGTGGTGACGGATTCGCGTCTCGAGACGGTCGCCGAGGCGCCCGTCGTGGTCGTGCATCAGCCCGGCTCCGTGCTCGACGTGATGGATGAATGGAATAAATCGGTGCACGCGCGCTCGGGGCTCGTCGAGCGCGTGAAGGCCTCCACCGTGTCCGAAGCCGAGGCCGAGGAGCGCTTGCTCGCCTTCCTCGCGGAGCACGTGCCGCCCAATGCGTCACCGATGTGCGGCAACTCGGTGCACCAGGACCGGCGCTTCCTCGCGCGCTACATGCCGCGGCTCGAGGCGCACTTTCTCTACCGCAATCTCGATGTGAGCACGCTGAAGGAGCTCGCGAAGCGCTGGAAGCCGGACATCATGGCCGGGCTTACCAAGCACGGCAAGCATGAAGCGCTCGCGGACATCTACGAGTCGATCGGCGAGCTCCGGTATTACCGCGAGCATTTGCTCAAAGTATGAACGATGAATTTCCGGCGCGCGCCGGGCGCGCGCGCGGAGCGTTTCATTCCGCGCGGGGTGCGCGGCACCTTGGCGGCGCGGGAATGCTGGTCGTCGGCTGGCTCATCGTGATCGGCATCGTCTTCTGGGTGTTCCATTACTGGAACGAGCGGGAGATGAATCCCAACCGCGTGCTGGTATCCGCGCCGGGCGGCGAGATCGTCCTTCAGCGCAACCGTGCCGGGCAATATCTCGCCGACGGCGAGGTGAACGGCGAGCGTGTCACCTTTCTTCTCGACACCGGCGCGACGCAGGTCGCCCTGCCGGCGCGGCTTGCGCGCGAGCTCGGGCTCGAGCTCGGGCCGCCGGTCACGGTGCAGACGGCGGCGGGACCGGCGAAGGGCTATGCGGTGCGTTTGCGCAGTGTCCGGCTCGCCGGAATCGAGATGCGCGATGTTGCGGCGCTCGTGACCGAGGGCCTCGACTCGGGCCTCGTGCTGCTCGGAATGAATTTCCTGAAGCGCCTCGAGATGACCCAGCGCGGCGACCAGTTGATCCTCAGGCCGCCCCGCCAGACTCCGTGACCGGTCACCGGTCACGGTTCACAGTTCACCGCCTACTCGAGGCGGATCTCGCCGTCGAACTTGATGTCGATGCTCAACTTCCCGACGGAGAGCGTCATGGTCGCGGGGAAGGCCTCATTGCCCTTCAAGCGGCCGTCGGCGACCGCCTTGGTGACGGCCTTCTCGATTGCGAGCTGCGAGTTGACGCCAACCGTCTTGAGAAACTTCCGGATGCTCATGTTCAGTGCTTCGTCGTTCATGCGTTTCCTCCATTACAAACTCCGTGAATTGTGAACTGCAATCAGCGCGATGGTAATCATTCAACCGCCACCCATCACCGATCACGCTTTTCCTCGTTGTCGGCGGGCGCGGTAGTAGTTGATGAGGCCGTTGGTCGAGCTGTCGTGGCCTGAAACGGCGCCGTTCGCGCCGAGCTCGGGCAGGATGCGGCTCGCCAACTGCTTGCCGAGCTCGACGCCCCACTGATCGAAGGCATTGATGTTCCAGATGACGCTTTGCACGAACACCTTGTGCTCGTAGAGGGCGATGAGCGCCCCGAGCGCGCGCGGGCTGAGCTCCTCCAGCAGGATCGAAGTCGTCGGCCGGTTGCCCGGAAAGACGCGGTGCGGCAGCAGCCGCCGGATCTCGGGTTCCGGGACCTTCTGCTCGCGCATCGCGTGGGCGGCTTCCTCCGGGGTCAAGCCGCGCGCGAGAGCCTCGGTCTGCGCGAAGAAGTTGGCGAGCAGCATTGCGTGGTGCCGGCCGAGGCGATGGTGCGGACGGCAGCACGCGATGAAGTCCGACGGAACCGGCGAAGTGCCCTGGTGCAGCATCTGGAAATAGGCATGCTGCCCGTCGGTGCCCGGGGTGCCCCACGTAACCGGCGCGGTGCCGTATGCGACCATGTCCCCGTCGAGCGTCGCGCTCTTCCCGCAGGATTCCATCTCGAGCTGCTGGAGATACGACGGGAGCAGGCGCAGGCGCTCATCGTAGGGCAGCACGGCGCGCGTCGCGGCGCCGCGGAAGTTGACGTTCCAGACCTCGAGCATGCCGAGCAGCGCCGGAAGATTGCGCTCGAGCGGCGTGCTTGAAAAATGCTCGTCGATCGCGCGCGCGCCCGCGCGCAGCTCGTCAAAGCGGCTCATTCCGAGCGCAATCGCGATGGGCAGGCCCACCGCCGACCACAGCGAGTAGCGTCCGCCGACCCAGTCCCACATCCGGAACACGCGATCGGCGGGCACCCCGAACTTTGCGGTGCGCTCGGGCGCGCTGCTGACCGCGCACAGGTGCTTTCCGATCGCGCCCTTGCCGCGCAGCCCGCGCGCGAGCCATGCGCGCGCGGTGCTCGCGTTCTCCAGCGTCTCCGCGGTGGTAAAGGTCTTCGACGCAACAATGATGAGGGTCGTGGCGGGATCGAGCGCATCGAGCACCGAGGTGATGGCCGCGCCGTCGACGTTGGAGACGAAATGAGCACGGAGAGGGGAGCGGGAATCGCGGGCGAGCGCGTCGCACACGAAGCGCGGGCCGAGATCGGAGCCGCCGATCCCGATGTTGACGAGGTCCGTGAATCTGCGCCCCGTCGCGCCGCGCGCGCGCCCGTTGCGGACGGCGGTCGCGAGCTTCTTCATCTGCGCGAGCACAGCCGCAATCTCGCGGGTGACATCGACGCCGTCGAGCATCACGGGATTTGCGGCGCGCAGCGCCATGTGGAGCGCCGCACGGTTCTCGGTGACGTTCACCCGCTCTGCGGAAAAAAGGCGCTCGATACTCTTCTCCACGCGGCATTCGCGGGCGAGCGCTCCCAGCAGGCGCATGGTTTCCGCCGTGACAAGCTGCTTCGAGTAGTCGAGGAGGAGGCCGCCGCCCGTCGCCGAGAGGCGCTGGAAGCGTCCCGGGTCCTCATCGAAGAGCCGCCGCAGGGGCACGCCCGCCAGCGCGGCATGATGCTGCTCGAGGGCCTGCCACGCAGGCATCTGGATGCGGGATGCGGTCAAGACGGTGTCGAGGGCCGAACGGCGGCTTGAGCCGGGGCTGTCGGCACGATTGTACCTGTTTTCCTCCATGCGCCGCCCGTAGAATTGGGATGGAGCCGGTGAATGCTTCAAGCCATTACCACGCTGCTCGTGTACCAGCTCATCGGAGAAGTGCTGGTGCAGTTCTTCGCTCTGCCGGTGCCCGGGCCGGTGGTGGGGATGTTTCTCCTTTTCGTCTCGCTGTGGGCGAAGGGCTCGATACCGGAAGGCCTTCACACGACCGCCAACACCATCCTGCAGCACCTGTCGCTTCTCTTCGTGCCGGCCGGCGTGGGCGTCATGGTGCACTTCGCGCGCGTCTCGGGAGAGGTTGTGGCGATCGTCGTCGCCATCCTTGCGAGCACTGCCCTCGCGATCGCCGCAGCGGCGCTCACGATGCAGGGGTTGATCGCGCTTCGCCGGCGCAGGGCGGGGAAGGCGCCAGGATGATCGCGCCGCGGATCGCCGACATCTGGGTCTATCTCTCGGCCTCGCCCCTGCTGTGGCTGACGATCACGCTGATCGCGTACCAGGGCGCCTACTGGCTGTACGCCCGGGCAGACTTCAATCCCCTTCTCAATCCGGTGCCGATTGCCATCGTGGCGCTGGTGATCGCGCTCAAGGCGACAGGAACCGAGTACGCCGCGTACTTCGAAGGCGCGCAGTTCGTTCATTTCCTGCTCGGGCCCGCCACGGTGGCGCTGGCGGTCCCGCTCTACGCGCAGTTCGACAAGCTGCGCCAGCTGCTCGTGCCGCTCGGCGGCGCGCTCCTCGCCGGCTCGGTCACAGCGATCGTCTCGGTGCTCGCGATCGGCTGGGCGCTCGGCGCGAGCGACGCGACGCTGCTGTCGCTCGTGCCGAAGTCGGTCACGGCACCCATCGCCATGGGCATCGCCGAGAAGCTGGGCGGGATCCCCTCGCTCACCGCGGTCCTTGTGATCCTTACCGGCGTCAGCGGCGCGGTCATGGCGAAGTACGTGCTCGATGCGCTTCGCATCAGGGACTTCGGCGTGCGCGGGTTCGCGGTAGGTGTCGCCGCGCACGGCATCGGCACCGCCCGGGCGTTCCAGGTGAGCGAGGAGGCGGGCGCCTTTGCCGGCCTCGGGATGGGATTGAACGGTTTGCTGACGGCCGTGCTGGTGCCCGTCGTCGTGAGTCTCATCCGGCAGTTCTGAAGAGGTACTCGAATGGAGCGTGTCACCACCGCATTTTTCGCCGCGCTGCGCGACCTGCGCGAAGGGCGCATCCTGGCGCTCGTGCTCGTGCCCCCGCTCGGGGCCTTTGTACTCTGGTCCGTGCTGGCCTGGCTCTACTGGAGCTCGTGGATCACGTGGGTCGACACGACGCTTGCCGCGACGGCGGTCGGGCAGTGGATCCAGTCCCACGATCCGGGCTGGATCGTCGCCTCGGCTGCGACGCTGGTGCTGATCGCGCTGGTCGTCCCGTCGATGTTGATCACAGTGGTGGTGATCACCGAGCTCGTCGCCATGCCCGTCGTCGTCGGGCTCGTCGGTGAGCGCCATTTCGCCTCGCTCGAGATGAAGCGGGGCGGCACACTGCTGGGCAGCGTGTGGAACTCAGTGCGCGGGATCCTCGCGTTCTCGCTGCTCTGGCTCGTGACGCTGCCGCTGTGGTTGACCGGGATCGGCGCGGTTCTGCTGCCGCTCATCCTCTCGGCGTGGTTTACCCAGCGCATGTTCCGCTACGACGCGCTCGCGGACCACGCGAGCGCCGCGGAGTACGAAAGGATCCGGCAGGGCAGCAGCGGCCGGCTCTTTCTGATGGGGCTGCTCCTCGCGCTGCTCCTCTACGTGCCGCTGGTGAACCTCGTGGTCCCGGTGCTCTCAGCCCTTGCGTACACGCATCTTTGCCTGGGTGAGCTCTCCCGCATCAGGCAAAGAGCGTGACCCGTCACTTCGTCTCGCGCATGGCGCGGGCGCGCTTCGCGGCCGGCCGCTCCCAGCAGCGGTGGAGCCACGCGTTCAAGCGCGGCCATTTCGCGAGGTCCATCGAGAGCGCGCGGTAGAGTGCCGCGGCGACGTTGAGATCCGCGAGGGAGAACGCCGGGCCGGCGAGCCATTCGGATTTTCCGAGCGCTGCCTCGAGCGCGTCGAACGCCGGAACGATCTCCTTCCATGCCGCCTCGGCAGCCTCGGGCTTGCGCTCGGCCGGCGGGAAATCGGAAGTGTGTCGCGCGTAGTTCACGATCTGGCGGTCGAGGCGGTCGGTCTCCCACAGGCTCCACTGCAGCGCCAGCGCCTCCTGCTTCGGATCGGTGGGGCAGAGCGCCCCGCCGTGCTTCTTCGCGAGGTAGAAATTGATCGCCATCGACTCATAGAGCACGAACCCGTCGTCGTCGATCACGGGGACGCGATAGTTCGGATTGAGCTTGAAGAACTCGGGCGAGCGCGTCTCGGGCGAGCGCGGCAGCCAGTCCTTGTGCTCATATTGAATCCCGAGCTCTCCCGCCATCCACAGCACGCGCAGCGCGCGGGACCTGGCGGCGCCGTATATGCGCAGCATGTTCGATCCTCCACCGTTGATTTGGCCCGTTAGTCTACGTGAGCGCGCCGCGCGTGCGAACCCTCCCGCGCGGCGGTCTCGGATAGAATCTCACCCCTGACACGGAGCGGAGCCTATCGTGCACGATCTCAAGAATCTGACCGTTCTCACCCTGCCGGGCCTGCATGGCGCCGGGCCCGACCACTGGCAAACGGCGTGGGAAGCGGCCTTCCCCGGCTTTGTCCGCGTCGAGCAGGCCGATTGGGAGCGGCCGGTCTATGCGGACTGGGCGGCCCGGTTAAGGGCGGCTGTCGAGCGGAGCAGCCGGCCGGTCGTGCTGATTGCGCACAGCCTGGGCACTTCGCTCACGATGCGCTGGTCGTTCGATGAGCCTGCGGCTGCGCGCAAGGTGGCCGGCGCGTTTCTCGTGGCACCCACCGACCGCGACCGCTTCGACGCCCCGGATTCACCGCTTCGCGCCTTCGGGCCCATGATCATGAAGCGACTGCCGTTCGAGTCCATGGTGGTGGCGAGCCGAAATGATGACCGCGTGGCGTTCGATCGCGCCGAGGCGTTTGCCAAAGCGTGGGGAGCGCGCTTCGTCGACGCCGGCAACCTGGGGCACATCGGCTCGGCGTCGAAGCTCGGCCTCTGGCCGTTCGGCCTCTTCTGGTTCGGGCAGTTCGTCGGCTCGCTACCTGCCGGGCGGGACTAGACGGTCCGCCTTTTGCGCAACGCCATCACCCATCACCCATCACGCATCACAGCGTGAAGGGCTTGCCGTTCACCTCGATGTGGCTGTGAAGCGGGACCTGCTGGGTAATCAGGCCTTCCGCGAAGCACCCGGCTTTGGCGTTCTTCAGGAGATGTGCGAGCCTGTCGGCGGGCTCACTGCTCTCGACCTTGAGGAATGTGCTGACACCTTCCCAGCGGTTGAACACCGTGCCTTTCAATACCGAACCGCCGAGGTGCTTGCGCAGCACGACACGGCAGGTCGCGCCGCTCACCTTCATCTTCATCATGTGCGCGTACCGCGCAACCTGGGTGAGCAGTCAGAAACCTATGGACATTGCGAGATAGGTCATCGGCGAGGGATAGCGATCCGTGCCGCCGATGCGCGCGGGCTCGTCGCAGAACACCTCGAACTTCCCCGATTTCCCGCGCTTCAGCTGCATCTCGCCGGCCATCACCTCCGTCACCGCCTCGTTCTCGTTGGTGATGCCCTGCTGCGGGAGCTCGGGCTTGTCGATCACCCGCTCGCCGGGCTTGTCCGAGAGATCCTCGTTGCCTAGGGGATTCGCCATGCTGTTTCCTCCATGTCTTCTAGCGTTTGCCGGTCACCGGTCACGGCATTTACTGGACGCGCTCGAATATCGCAGCAATGCCCTGGCCGCCGCCGATGCACATCGTCACCAGCGCGTACTGGCCGCCGATGCGCTGCAGTTCGTAGAGCGCCTTGACGGTGAGGACGGCTCCGGTTGCGCCGATCGGATGCCCGAGCGCAACGGCGCCGCCGTTGGGGTTGGTCTTCCTGGCATCGAGCTTGAGATCGCAGGAGACGGCGAGCGCCTGCACGGCAAAGGCCTCGTTCGACTCGATGACGTTCATCTGCTCGAGCTTGAGACCCGCCTTGGCCAGCGCGGCCGTCGTTGCGGGAACCGGCCCGATGCCCATGATCTTGTGATCGACGCCCGCGAAGCCGTAGGAGACGAGCCGCGCCATCGGCTTCAGCCCGCGCTTCTCGGCCGCGGCGCGCTCCATGACGACGACGGCTGCGGCCCCGTCGTTGATGCCCGAGGCGTTTCCCGCGGTAACCGTTCCTTCCTTCTTAAACGCGGCACGCAGCTTCGCCATGCCCTCGCGCGAAGCATCGGCGCGCGGATGCTCGTCCTTGTCGAAGACCACGGTGCCTTTGCGCGTCTTCAACTCGATCGGCAGGATCTGGTCCTTGAAGTAGCCCTTCTCGATGGCGTTCACCGCGCGGCGGTGGCTCTCGACCGCGAACTCGTCCTGCTGATCGCGCGTGATCTTCCACTGCTCCGCGATGTTCTCGGCGGTGATCCCCATGTGCACGGTATCGAAGGGATCGGTCAGCGCACCGACCATCATGTCCACAACGCCGCCGTCGTTCATGCGCTGGCCCCAGCGCAGCGTCGGCATGAGATAGCCGCCGCGGCTCATGGATTCCGTGCCGCCCGCCACCGCGATGTCATTGTCGCCAAGCGTGATCGACTGCGATGCCGATACGATCGCCTGCAGGCCGCTTCCGCACAGGCGGTTGACCGTGAGTGCCGTGGAATTGTCGGGCAGGCCGCCCTTCAGCGCCGCGACGCGCGACATGTACATGTCCTTCGCTTCGGTGTGAATCACGTTCCCGATGACGCAGGCGCCTACGTCCTTCGGCTCGAGCTTCGCGCGCTTCACCGCCTCTCGAATCACCTGACCGGCGAGATCCGTCGGCGACATGTCCTTCAGGCCGCCGCCATAATCTCCGATCGCGGTCCGTACACCCGACAGCACCACCACTTCGCGCCCGCCGCTCATGTCCTTCTCCTTAACTGGCTGATCATAAAGGGAGTCTTTAGAAGATCCCGCGCCCCGGGACCGGGGCTGGAGAATCGCAGTCTACGCCTTCGGTAGGGCAGTGTCGAGATTTTGCTGCGCCACAGCATCGTGGTCTGCCGCCACGATGCCAGCGCTCACCGATCACCGTTGTTCGGCGGCGGCGGCGGCAGTGAAGACACGCTCGGCATCCCAGCGGTCGAAGCGGTAGGACTGTCCGCAGAATTCGCAGCCCACGTCCACCGCCCCGCGCTCGGCGAGTATGGAGCTCACCTCGTCGTAGCCCAGCATGCGCAGCATGGCGACGACGCGCTCGCGCGTGCACGAGCAGTGAAAAGCGAGCGGGCGCGGATCGAAGAGACGCACGTCCTCGTATGCGTAGAGCCGGCGGATGAGAGCGCGGGCCGGGAGCCCGAGCAGCTCCTCCGCGGTCAGCGTCCCGGCGAGATGCTGCGCGCGTCGCCAGTCCTCGTCCTCGCCCGGGTGAGGCAGCTTCTGGAGCAGCAGCCCGGCCGCCCGCTCGGCCTCGACTGCGAGCCACAGCCGCGTCTCGATCTGCTCGGAGCGGCGCAGATAATGCTCCAGCACCGCAGCGACGCTGCCGCCTTCCAGTCCGACGATGCCCTGATAGCTTTGCCCTCCGGGCCCGGCCGCCAGCGTGATCGCGCAGCGCCCTTCACCCAGCATCTCAGCGAGCGGGCCCGCCTCGAGCTCGCCGCGCCATTTCGCGGTGGCGCGCAGGGCGCCGGCATCGTCGCACTCGGCGACGAGAAGGCTCACCGGCCCGTCTCCCTGCATCTGCACGATGAGGGAGCCCTCGAACTTGATGGTCGCCGCAAGGAGCGCTGCGGCTGCCATCAGTTCGCCGAGCAGCGCGCGCAACGGCGGCGGGTAGTCGTGGCGCTCCAGCACGCGCTGCCAGGCGGACTCGAGATGCGCGATCTCGCCGCGGATCGGCGCCCGCTCAAAGAGAAACCGTTGTACTGAATCACGCACTGAACTTCGTGATGGGCGATGGGTGATGAGTGACGGGTGAGGACTATTGGTTTAGTCCACTCACCACTCGCGAAGTTTCGGTCCTGCCTCGTGGTTCCGTCCTCATCCCTTGGGTTTTGCCGGCGGCTCCGCCCGCCGGTACAGCCGGAAGTGCTCGTCCTTGTCCCGCGGACGCGAGCCTTCCCAGATCCGTGTCCATGATCCCCGCGGGATGACCTCGTACTGGGGTACGCCCTGCACCAGAATGAGCTCGCAACCCCGCTGGCGCGGGCCCTCCTCGCGATACGTGATGATCCCGGCGAAATAGTGCAGCATGGCGCGCTGCGGCTCGCCCAGGCCGCGGCTGGCGATGCAGTCAAACTGTTTCGGCAGCGCAAGCTGCAGGGACGTGATCATGTTGCGGTAGGTCTTGGTCGTATCGACCCACCCCAGAAAGAGCGTGGCCAGCACGCCCCACATCGCCGTGATACCCGCAGCCCATGTCAGCAGCGGGCGCTCGGCATTGCGTTCGAGCCGCCACAGCACGAGGCACCACGCAGCCGTGTACAGGATCCCGAGAACGAAGGGCAGCCAGCGGAATCCGGGCGTGTAGCCCGGGCGAATGCGGTGCAGATGGGCGTGGAGCCGCGCCGGCACGCCGAGCTCGAGCCCGCTCCAGTAGAACCAGAATGCGGCGATGAAGAAGGAGAAGGCCATGACGCCGAACCAGTACCACGCGTTCGAGGCGCCGCGCCGCAGGGTGTCGGGCGCGGGCACTGCGAGGAGCGCAACCGGCAGGAGCAGCGGCAGCGCGAGCAGCTCGCGCGCATCGGCCGAGCCGGAGAGCCAGGCGAGGGTCATGGCAAAGCCCGTCACGGGCACCACGACCGCGGGACGCACGAGCCCGGGCCCGCGCGCGCGCCACAGCGCCCACAGCGCAAGCAGCCAGGCGGGGAACGCGTACCAGGGCAGGATTTCGAAATAGTGAGTGCTGCCCCGGTCGAGACCCTGCACCTTGCCGAGATAGGCGCCGATGTTGTGATCCCACAGCCAGCGCTCGAAAAGGGCCGGCGACTGCCCGTACAGCAAGAGCGGCCAGACGATGAGCCAGGGCGCTGCTGCGAGCGAGGCCATGATGAGGGCCGAGGCGTAGCCGCGGTTGCGCCAACTGTGCGAGACCAGGGGCAGGACGAGCGCGATGCTGCCCGCGATGGCGAGCGGCAGCAGCCCGTTGGCAAGGAACGCAATGCCGATCCCCGTGCCGGTCCACAACCCGCCGGCGGCGGGCCGGCGCAGGATGAGCGTCCATCCGTAATAGGCCATCGCGAAACCGGTCAGCATCGCGACGTCGGTGATGAGCTGGTGCGAGCGCACCACGAGTCCGAAGCAGCCGAGCAGCAGCAGCACGGCGATCCCGCCGCGCCCGTCGCCGTGCAGCTCGCGCGCCGCAGCGCCGACGAAAACGAAGGTGAGTGCCATCCACAGGCCGGTGATGAGCCGCGCCGCATCGTGCAGTGGGAAAAGCCCCGAGAAGACGCGGGCGCTGGCCGCGGCGGTGAGGTAGAAGAGCGGCGGCCTCTCGAGGAAGGGCTCGCCCGCGATGTGCGGCACCACCCATGAGCCGCCCTCGAGGATTGAATAGACCACTCCGAACGTGTCGGCCTCGTCCGGTTTCCACGGGTCGTGGCCGACCAGGCCCGGCAGTATCCAGGCGATGCACAGCAGCGTGATGAGGGCGGTGCGTGAGGGCGTCATCGGCGGCGGCACCCTGCGGCGCGAACCCGGCCCGGCGCCAACAGGCTTGTTGTTTTGCACATGTTCGCCTGCGGATTATCGCATCTCTGCGTGCGCGCTGCCCCAGGAGGGCAGAGCTTCAAACCATGCGACCACGGAGCTCGCGGAACCAGCGTGGCGCAGCGCGACCGGAGCATTGCCGCGCGGGCCGAGCGCAGCGGCCAGCGCAAGCAGCGCGATGGAGGTAACTCCATCCGGCGTCGCTTGAAAACGCCTTCGGGCTCGACGATCAGGAATGGGGCGCGAGGCCGTGCACCGGGCACTATTATCGTGCGCTTCGCCGCGCGCTTGGCGATCACACTATTCTACTTTCAGCGCGGGGCATCGAGGATTTCGCGAAGCGAATCAGATCATTGAAAACGAAAGCGCGGGAGGAGCGCGCGCGTGGCACGCATCGTGCAATCACGCTGGCGTCGACCATCACTCATGCGGGAGGTCCCGATGTCCGGCTTCAGCGATCCGTTCCAACCTGACGCAAGGCTTTCTCATGGCTGCGGTTGCGGCCGCCACGCGAGCGCCGCCGAGCACGACGCGGCTTTGGCGGGCGCGCCGGCCGACGCGCTCACGGGCCGCGTGGTCGAGGGCGCGGTCATGCGCGCGCTCTTTCCCCGCGACGAGATGCGCCGCGGCCTCCTGCGCGCGGTCGGCGCGGGCACGGCGCTCGCCGCCATTTCGAGCCTTTTCCCGCTCGCGGCGGCCAAGGAGGTCTTTGCGGCCGGCAGCGGCAAGCTCGAGAAGGCGAAGCTCAAGGTCGGGTTCATCCCGATCACGTGCGCAACGCCGATCATCATGGCGCACCCCATGGGTTTCTATGCGAAGCACGGTCTGGATGTCGAGGTCGTCAAGACCGCGGGCTGGGCGGTGGTGCGCGACAAGGCGCTCAACAAGGAGTACGACGCGGCCCACATGCTCTCGCCCATGCCGCTCGCGATCACCCTGGGGGCGGGCGCGAAGCCCATTCCCTACACGATGCCGGCGGTCGAGAACATCAACGGGCAGGCGATCACGCTTGCGATCCGGCACAAGGACAAGCGGGACCCCAGGCAGTGGAAGGGCTTCAAGTTCGCCGTACCCTTCGACTACTCGATGCACAACTACCTGCTGCGCTACTTCGTCGCGGAGTACGGCATCGACCCGGACCGCGACATCCAGATCCGCGTCGTGCCGCCGCCGGAAATGGTCGCGAACCTGCGCGCCGACAACATCGACGGGTTCCTCGCACCCGACCCGGTGAACCAGCGCGCGGTATACGACGGGGTGGGCTACATCCACACGCTCTCCAAGGACATCTGGGAGGGACATCCTTGCTGCGCGTTCGCCGCAAGCAAGGAATTCGTCACGCAGATGCCGAACACCTACCATGCGCTGCTCAAGGCGATCATCGACGCAACCGCGTTCGCGCGGAAGCAGGAGAACCGCAAGCAGATCGCGGCGGCGATCGCTCCGGCGAACTATCTCAACCAGCCGGTCACGGTCGTCGAGCAGGTGCTCACGGGAACGTTCGCCGACGGCCTGGGCAACGTGAGAAAGGTGCCCGACCGGATCGACTTCGATCCCTTCCCCTGGCACTCGTTTGCGGTCTGGATCCTGACCCAGATGAAGCGCTGGGGGCAGTTAAAGGGGGACGTGAGCTACGAGAGGGTCGCGCAGGAGGTCTACCTTGCCACCGATGCCGCGCGCCTCATGAAGGAAGTGGGCCTCACGCCGCCGACCACCACCACCAAGAAGTTCACGGTGATGAAGAAGGAGTTCGACCCCACGCAGCCCGAAGCCTACGTCGCAAGTTTCGCAATCAAGCGGACGGCGTAGGGGGCGCAGCCGATGGAACGCTTTCACGCCTGGCGCGCCCCGGCGCTCTCGCTCCTGCTTCTCCTGCTCTTCATCGGCGCTTGGCACGCCGCGACGCTTCCCACGGCGAGCCGGCAGGTGGTCGATCCCGAGTACGCCAAGCTCGTCGGCGCCGCCGCCGCGACCGGGCAGAAATCGGCGTTTCCGACGCCCGCCGAGGTGGGCGCGAAGATCTGGCAGCACCTGAAGGAGCCGTTCTACGACCACGGCCCGAACGACAAGGGCGTCGGCATCCAGCTTGCCTATTCGCTCGCGCGCGTGATCATCGGCTTTCTGCTGGCGGCGCTCGTCGCAATTCCCGTCGGCTTTCTGATCGGGATGTCGCCGCTCGTCTACCGCGCGCTCGATCCCTTCATACAGGTGCTGAAGCCGATATCCCCGCTTGCGTGGATGCCGCTCGCGCTCTTCACGTTGAAGGACAGCGGCGTCTCGGCGGTGTTCGTCATCTTCATCTGCTCGCTCTGGCCGATGCTCGTCAACACCGCGTTCGGGGTGGGGGCGGTGCGGCGCGAGTGGCTCAACGTCGCGCGCACGCTCGAAGTGGGGCCGATGCGAAAGGCGCTGCGGGTGATCCTGCCGGCCGCGGCGCCCACGATCATGACGGGAATGCGCATCTCGATCGGCATCGCGTGGCTCGTCATCGTGGCGGCCGAGATGCTCGTGGGCGGCACGGGCATCGGCTATTTCGTGTGGAACGAGTGGAACAATCTCTCGATCACGAACATCCTCACCGCGATCCTCGCCATCGGCCTCGTGGGAATGGCGCTCGATCTCACCCTGGCGCGCCTGACGCGCCTCGTCACGTTTCCCGAGTAATGCAGCGCACCCACGCCGGGAGGTCGAGCCATGGCTGAGCCGCTGATCAGGATCGAAGGCATCGCGAAGCGCTTCGCCGGGCGGGACGGCGCCACGGCGACCGTGTTCGAGGACGTCCACTTCGCGATCGAGCGGGGCGAGTTCGTCGCGCTGATCGGGCACTCCGGCTGCGGCAAGACGACGATCCTCAATATCCTTGCGGGCCTCGAGCCGCCGTCGGCGGGCTACGTCATCGTCGGCGGGCGCGAGGTCGCCGGCCCAAGCCTCGACCGGGCCGTCATCTTCCAGAGCCACGCACTGATGCCGTGGTTGACCACACTTGGGAACATCGCTTTTGCCGTGACCTCGCGCTGGCCCGCGTGGAGCAAGGCGAAGGTGCGGGCCCACTGCCAGCAATACATCGACCTCGTTCACCTGACGGGTGCCGAGAAGAAGCGTCCGGCCGAGCTCTCCGGGGGCATGCGCCAGCGCGTGGGCATCGCGCGGGCGCTCGCGATCGAGCCCAAGATGCTGCTGATGGACGAGCCTTTCTCCGCGCTCGACGCTCTTACGCGCGGCTCGCTGCAGGACGAGGTTTCCCGGATCTGCGCCGAAACGCGCCAGACCGTTTTCATGATCACGCACGATGTCGACGAGGCGATTCTGCTTGCGGACAGGATCGTGCTGATGACGAACGGGCCGGAAGCAAAGATCGCCGAGATCGTCGTCAACACGCTTCCGCGCACCCGCACCCGCTACACGGTGCACCGGGAGCCGCACTACTACCCGATCCGCAATCACCTCGTGGATTTCCTGGTGAGCCGCTCGAAGCAATTCAACGACGCGATGCCGGCGGACTACGACCCGAAGCGCCCGCCGCTCGTCATGCCGGGCCTGGCGAGTACCGACTCGCAACTCGCGGCGGAAGCACCGTTGCGCGTTCCGCCCGCAACGAAGCCGCTGGTGGCGGTGGCGAGATGATCCCCAACCCAAAGGAGATGCAAAGATGAAGAGAGCTGACGCACCTGAAGCACTGCTGGCCGCGGCCAGCCTGATGAAGGCGATTACGCGCGCCGATGTCACGGAGATGGTGGTGATGGCGAAGATCAAGAAAGGCCTCACCTGGGCGAAGATTGCCAAGGCCGTGGGACAGAGCAAGGAGTGGACAACCGCGGCGCTCCTCGGACAGATGCAGATGACGAAAGCGCAGGCGGAGACCGCGGGGAAGCTCCTCGGCCTTCCCGCCGAGGCCGTGCTCCTGCTGCAGCAGGTGCCCTACAAGGGCTCGCTCCCGACGGCGGTGCCGACCGATCCGCTGATCTATCGCTTCTACGAGCTCGTCAACGTCTATGGCAGCACGTTGAAGGAGCTGATCCACGAGGAGTTCGGCGACGGCATCATGAGCGCGATCGACTTCAGGATGGATCTCATCCGCGAGCCCGACCCCAAGGGCGACCGGGTCAAGATCACCATGAGCGGGAAGTACCTGCCGTACAAGACATATTGATCCAGGACGCCGGCGGGCTGCCGGCGCGGGATCGCTTGCCGCGGGTCGAGGCGGGCGCGAGGCTGCCGCCCGGCCCGCGCCTTTTGTTGCGGTGCACTGAGAGGGCGCACGGCGCCCGAGTTGCGCCGGGTCATTGCATGACGCACGCGTTTGGGATTACGGTGACAGGCGCTCCCAAGACCAATCACAAGGAGATCCCCCCATGAGCAATCAGCGCAGAAAATTCCTGAAGGGCGGAACCATCGCCGCGACCGGAGCGGCAATCGCAGGCTTTCCGGCCATCGTTCACGCGCAGCAGAAATTCAGCTGGAAGATGACGAGCGCCTATCCCAAGGGCGCGCCGTTCTACATGGCCGGCCCCGGCAGCGCAACGGATCTTGCGAAGCGCATCGAGGAGATGTCGAACGGGCGCCTCAAGATTGCTGTCTACGGCGCGGGCGAGCTCATCCCGGCGCTCGAGGGCTTTGACGCCGTGCGCTCCGGCACCGTCGAGATGAATCACGCCAACAGCTACTTCTGGACCGGGAAGACGTTCGCCGCGCAGTACTTCACCGCGGTGCCCTTCGGGCTCAACTTCCAGGGCATGAACGGCTGGCTCTACGACGGAGGCGGCAACGCGCTCTGGAACGAGGTTTATGCGCCCTTCGGCATGATTGCCTTTCCGTGCGGCAACACCGGTGTGCAGATGACCGGCTGGTTCCGCAAGGAGATCAACTCGATCAAGGATTTCAACGGTCTCAAGATGCGCATTCCCGGGCTCGCCGGCAAGGTGTATGCAACGTTCGGCGTCGACGTGAAGCTGCTGCCGGGCGGAGAAATCTTCCCGGCGCTCGAGCGCGGCGTCATCGACGCGGCCGAGTTCGTCGGCCCGTACCAGGACCGCCGGCTCGGATTGCAGAAGGCGGCCAAGTTCTACTACACGACCGGCTGGCACGAGACCGCAACGGTGTCCGAGCTCCTCATCAACAAGGCGGCGTGGGGCAAGCTGCCCAAGGACCTGCAGGCCGTTGTTGAAAACGCCTGCGCCGCGTGCAACGTCATAAGCGAAGCGTGGTGCCAGAGGAACAACGCGGAGGCGATGGAAGACCTCATCAAGAACCAGGGCGTGATCGCGAAGACGCTCCCGCCTGAGGTCGTGGCGCAGCTGCGCGCCGCGACGAACAAGGTGCTCGATGAGGCCGTTGCCAAGGATCCCGTGACGCGCAAGGTCCACCAGTCGTACATGGCCTACAAGGTGAAGTACGACGCCTGGGCGGGCTACAGCGAAGCCGTCTATCACGACAAGATCCGGGGTGCCTGAGCGGCCGCAGGCAGGCGCGCGCGCCGGCGGCGTGCGCGCGCGCATCGATCGCTTTACCGACGTCGTGGGCGCCGCGACGTCGTGGATCGCGCTCGTCATCGTTCTCCTCATGGCGACGAACGTGCTGCTGCGCTATCTATTCAGCACGGGCAGCGTCTGGGCCCAGGAGCTCGAGTGGCATCTCCTCGTCCCGCTCATCCTCTTCGGCATGTCCTACGCGCTGCGCCACGGCGAGCATGTGCGGGTCGATATCGTCTATGCGCGCATGTCGGAACGGGGCAGGGCCATCGTCGATCTCGTCTCCGCGCTCCTCACCATCGCCGTTTCGATCCTCATCATCTGGTTCTCGCTGCATTACGTCGAGCAGTCCTACGTCATCGACGAGGGATCGCCCGATCCGGGCGGCATTCCGCACCGCTTCATCATCAAGGCGCTGATCCCGGTCGGATTCGTGCTGCTGCTCGCGCAGGCCGGCGCCAACGCGCTCACTGTCCTGGATAGACTGCGGGGCGGGCGGCCGTGAGCCGGTCCGTGCGCGCGCGGCCCGCATGAGCGCAAACGAAATCCTGGCGCTTCTCATGCTGGCGGGGTTCTTCGCCCTGCTCATGGCCGGCGTTCCTGTCGCGATCACGTTGGCCACCACCGGATTCGTGTTCGGCGTCCTCGGTTTCGGCACCACGCTTTTCAATCTGCTGCCGGCGCGCGTCTACGGCGTCGTCTCCAACTACCAGTGGCTCGCGGTGCCGCTCTTCGTCTTCATGGGCGTGATGCTCGAGAAATCGCGCCTCGCGGAGGAGCTGCTCGACGTGGTGGGGCACCTCGCGGGGGGATTCAAGGGCGGGATGGCGCTCGGGATCATCTGCGTGGGCGTGTTGATGGGCGCTACCACGGGCATCGTCGGCGCGACCGTCATCACGCTCGGCCTCCTGACGCTGCCGACGCTCCTGCGGCGCGGATACCATCCCGGCGTCGCCTGCGGCGCGATCTGCGCGTCCGGCACGCTCGGGCAGATCATCCCGCCGAGCCTGATCCTCATTCTTCTCTCCGACATCCTCCAGCTCTCGGTCGGAACGCTATTCGCCGCTGCGCTGATGCCGGGGCTGATGCTGGCCGGGCTCTACTGCGCCTATATCGTCGTGCTGGGCATGATCCGTCCTGACCTCATGCCGGTGGTGCCGAAGGCCGAGCGCGACGCGATGCCGCGGCGCGAGCTGTGGACAAAATTCTTCCTGGTGGTGCTGCCGCCGGTCGCGCTCGTGCTCTCGGTTCTGGGCTCGATCATCGCCGGCATCGCGGCGCCGACCGAGGCCGCCTCGATGGGCGCCCTGGGATCGATCCTCGTCACGGCGTTCGCGCGGCGCATGTCGATGAAGGTGCTGCGGGAGACGGTGCAGTCGACCACCAAGATCACGGCGATGGTGATGTTCATTCTGATCTGCGCCCAGGTCTTTGCGCTCGCCTTCCGCGGGCTCCAGGGCGAGGACCTGATCCACGATCTCTTCGCGTTCCTCCCCGGCGGGATCAATGCGGACATCTGGTTCCTGATGCTGCTCATCTTCGTGCTCGGATTCTTCATCGAGTGGATCGAGATCAGCTACATTGCCGTGCCGCTTTTCCTGCCGGTTTTCGTGCAGCAGGGAGTCGACATCGTGTGGCTCGCCATGCTGATCTGTGTCAACCTCCAGACGTCCTTCCTCACGCCGCCCTTCGGCTGGGCGCTCTTCTTCCTGCGCGGCGTTGCGCCGACCTCGGTCGACACGCGCCACCTGTACACCGGCGTCATGCCGTTCATCGCGATCCAGCTCGTCGGCATCGTGCTCGTCTTCTTCTATCCGCAGATCGCGCTCTGGCTGCCGAAAGCCATCGGCTGGTAGCCTCCGGGTTTCCCATCACCCGTTGCGGGTTGAGTAGAATCAGGCTTTTCCCACCCGGGCCGGCACGATGATGCACTCGATTCGCGGCACGCGCGGCATGGCCGTCGCGCCGCACGCGCTCGCGTCGCAATCGGCGCTCGACGTGCTGCGCGAGGGCGGCAACGCGCTCGAGGCGATGATCTCCGCCGCGGCGACGATCGCGGTCGCCTATCCCCACATGAACGGCATCGGGGGTGATTCCTTCTGGCTTGCCTGTGCGCCACGGCGCGCACCGCGCGGCATCGACGCAAGCGGGGCCGCGGCGCTCGCCGCCTCGCGCGAGTGGTACGGCGCGCGCGGGATCACGGACGCAATCCCGTTCCGCGGCGGCGCCGCGGCCAACACGGTCGCGGGCACCGTCGCGGGCTGGCAGGCCGCGTTCAGCATGGGCCGGCAGTGGGGCGGACGCCTTCCGCTCGCCCGGCTGCTCGCCGACGCGATCCATTACGCGGAGCGGGGCGTCCCCGTCACCCGGAGCCAGTCAGACAACACCGACATCAAGCGGGGCGAATTGGAATCGCAGCCCGGCTTCCGCGAAACATTTCTTCCCGGTGGTGCGGCGCCCGCGGCGGGGACCGTCTTCAAGCAGCCGCGGCTTGCCGCAACGCTCAAGCGCTTTGCGCGCGCGGGCCTCGAAGACTTCTACACGGGCAGGCTCGCGCGATCCATCGCCGCCGGCCTTGCAGCAGCCGGCAGCCCGCTGACGTTGAAAGACCTCCGGCGTCACCGGGCAAAGCTCGTGACGCCGCTCGCGCTCACGCATAGTCTCGGCACGATCTACAACCTGCCGCCGCCGACCCAGGGCGTCGTGTCGCTTCTCATCCTCGGCATGCTCGATGTGCTGGAAGTCGGAAGAACGGGACCCCAGAGTCCGGACTACGTCCACCTCGCGGTCGAAGCGGCCAAGCGCGCGTTCTCCGTGCGCGATCTCCTCGTCACCGACCCCGCGTACATGACCGTATCCGCGCAGGATCTCCTCGACCCGGCGAACGTGCGCGCGCTCGCATCGGAGATCGATCGGGCGCGGGCCGCGCCCTGGGGCGCGGCCACGCGGCCGGCCGGTACGGTATGGATGGGCGCGGTCGACCAGGCGGGACGGGCCGTCAGCATGATCCAGAGCCTCTATCACGAGTTCGGCAGCGGCGTCGTGCTCGAGGAGACGGGCATCACCTGGCAGAACCGCGGCGCGAGCTTCTCGCTCGATCCCCGGGCGCTCAATTTCCTGCGGCCCGCGAGGAAGCCCTTTCACACGCTGAATCCCGCGCTTGCGCTCTTTCGCGACGGGCGCGCGATGGTCTACGGGACCATGGGCGGGGACGGGCAGCCGCAGACTCAGGCGGCGGTCTTCACCCGGATTGCCGTATTCGGCCTCGATCCGCAGGCCGCGATCGACGCGCCGCGCTGGCTGCTCGGTCGCACCTGGGGGAAGGCGAGCGATACGCTCAAGCTCGAATCGCGGTTCCCGGCGGCCGTGCCCGGAACGCTAGGCGCCTACGGCCACGAGATCGAGATCGTGGGCGCCTACGACGAGGCGATGGGTCACGCGGGCGCCATCGTGCGCCATCCGGACGGTGTGCTCGAGGGCGGCGCGGATCCGAGGAGCGACGGCGCAGTCGCCGCGTTCTAGCTGGATTTTTCCGCGGGCTTGGGCGCGCCCCTGCTGCGCGCGTACTTCTGCCGGAACTTCTCGACGCGCCCCGCGGTGTCCACGATCTTCTGCTTGCCGGTGTAGAAGGGATGGCACTGCGAGCACACTTCCACGTGGAGGTCGCGCCCGAGCGTCGAGCGCGTATCCCAGCTGTGGCCGCAGCTGCAGGTGACGGTGATGGTGGTGTATTCGGGATGGATCTTCGGTTTCATACGGCCTCCGCGCCGCTGGTTTCCGAGAGAAAGGGCCGCATTATCCACGATCCGGGCGGGCTTGTCATCCGCGCCCGGGTCATGCATTTCAGCGAAGCAGCGGGCGCTGGCCGGTCTCCCAGTTCTCGAAGAGGACGCAGCACGTGAGTATCTCGCGCATGCCGGTCTCCGCGCTCACCCGGTCGAAATTCGACTGGCCGCTCCGCACGGTGAGCCGCACGAAATAGAGCTCGCCTGCGCGAACCTCGAGCTCGAGCCGCCCCTGATCGTTGGCGATGCCGTGGAGCGTATGCACGCCGGAGCGCAGCCGCACGACGAAGAATCCCCCTGACAGCGTTTCCCCGATGAGCTTTTGATCGACGTGGAGCACCGAGTCGCCCTGGATGTTGACGCCGAGGCGGTAGATGTAAACGGCGGCCGACCTGGGATCGGGCCCGAATTCCTTCGCCTCCGCGTCGCGCTCGCGCGAGGCCTGCGGCGTCGAGGCGCAGGCCGCAACCGCCAGCGCGATCAACGCAACGGACTTGCGCCACGCTGCCGTCATTGCCCGCCGATCAGCTCGCTTCGCATGACGGCCGCGCGGCCCTCATCCGTAGGCACCTGCGCGAACCTCGAGCGCGGCCCGAGCATGCCGAACGCGACCCATTGCTGGACGAAATAGATCCGGCCCGCCTCGACGTTCACCGAGATGTTTCCCGAGTCCGAGGCGTATCCCGCGATGCGATGCGTGCCGGGGGCGACTTCCCAGCGATAGTAGGTGCCGGGATACGTCGTAATCATGGTCGTGCCGTCGAGGAGCAGCGTTGCGCCGTCGTCGTTGAATCCTGCCACATCCCGCACGACATAGATGGCGGCGCGGCCGCCGTCCGGGATCTCGAACTTCCTGGCCTGAAGATCCGCCGGGCTCGGCGGCAGCGGCGCGCAGGCCGCGCACAGGAGTACCGCGGCGAGCAGAATGCGGCCGCAAGCGCTCATCAAGGCAGGCCGCCGCGAGCTCTGCCCGATTCCGCCGCGCTCAGCGCGTTGCGCAGCAAAGCTCGGCGCTCGCCACCTGCCTTCGTCCGCTTTGATCGTTCATGCGGGACAGGGCGGCATCGGTCGTGCTGCCGCGGATCCCCCGGACGCTGTGCTGCACGAAGTAGATGTTCCCGGCCTCCACGTTCAGCGTGATCCGCGCACTCAGGTTGGGATCGGCGCTTCGGATCGTGTGCGTGCCGGGCGTGGACTCCCAGCGATAAAACGTCGAAGGCCACGTCGTAATCACCGTGCCGTCGTCAAACCGGAGGCCGGCGCCGTAGCTGCCGATCGAATTCTGCACGATATATACGACTGCCTTGCCCGGGACGGCCTCGAACTTCTTGTCCGCCATCTCCTGCGGGCTCGGCGGGAACCCGATGTGGGCGCAGCCGGCCAGGATGAGGGCGGCAATGATCATGAGCATGTTTCGCATAATGTCTCCTTTGACGCGTTTATCACGCAGTTTCAATCGGGTCGTCCTGTCGGGCCCTCCGGCGCGCCTCGAGTCATCGGGCCCCAGCGATTCGCCTGTTGCGGCCAGCGATGGTCATGGCGCCGGGCAGCACAACCGGGCGCTCGCCATGATCTCTTGCCCAAGCCGGTCACTGATTCTGGACAGCGAGGCGTCAGTCGTGCTGCCGCGGATGCCGGTGACCGAGTGCTGCACGGAGTAGACTTTTCCGGCCTCCACCTGCAGCGTGATCCGTGCGCTCAGGTTGCCCTCGCTGCTCCTGATCGTGTGCGTGCCGGGCGTCGTTACCCAGCGGTAATAGGTCCCCGGCCAGGTGGTGATCTGAGTGCCGTCATCGAACCTCAGCCCGGCGCTGTATTCGCCCGACAGATTCTGCACCACGTAGATGACTGCCTTGCCCGGCACGGGCTCCATCTTCCTGTCCGCGATCTCCTGCGGGGTGAGGGCGATCTGAATGTTGGCGCAGCCGGCGAACGCGATTGCCACGGCAACAGTCAATGCGCGCCACATGAAAAACCTCCTTTTCCGGCGCCATGCGGCTTTCAGTATAGCCCCGAAAACGCGCGCCGACGTTCGCCCCGTAAGAACATCTGGAGAGGCGCCGTTATTCCCCGGGCGTGTAATGTCGCCCGCTTGCGCGGGCACCCCGTCCGTCCAGTCGCGCTGCATCGCGACTGTCGCTCGCTGGCTCGATGACATGCTTCTCGAAACCCCAGCTCGCCCTCGGGCAGGAGGAGAGGAACGAGTGGCTAGCCGCGGCGCATGGAATCGAAGAAATCGGCGTTGTTCTTGGTCGCCCGGATCTTGTCGAGCAGGAACTCGGTCGCCTCGAGCTCGTCCATCGGGTAGAGGAGCTTCCGCAGCACCCAGATCTTCTGCAGCACATCCTGCTTGATGAGCAGCTCCTCGCGGCGCGTGCCGGAGCGGTTGACGTTGATCGCGGGGAAGATGCGCTTCTCGTACATCCGGCGGTCGAGGTGGATTTCCATGTTGCCGGTGCCCTTGAACTCCTCGTAGATCACGTCGTCCATGCGGCTCCCGGTGTCGATCAAGGCCGTCGCGAGGATCGTGAGCGAGCCCCCTTCCTCGACATTGCGCGCGGCGCCGAAGAAGCGCTTCGGGCGCTGCAGCGCGTTCGCATCGACGCCGCCCGTCAGCACCTTGCCCGAGGCCGGGACCACGGTGTTGTAGGCGCGCGCAAGGCGCGTGATGGAATCGAGCAGGATCACGACGTCCTTCTTGTGCTCGATCAGGCGCTTCGCCTTCTCGATCACCATCTCGGCGACCTGCACGTGGCGAGATGCGGGCTCGTCGAAGGTCGAGGACACGACCTCGCCCTTCACCGAGCGGATCATTTCGGTCACTTCCTCGGGCCGCTCGTCGATGAGGAGCACGATCAGCACGACGCCGGGGTGGTTGGCCGTGATCGCATGCGCGATGTGCTGCATGAGCACGGTCTTGCCGGCCTTGGGCGGCGAGACGATCAGCCCCCGCTGGCCCTTCCCGATCGGCGCGATGATGTCGATGATCCGGCCGGTGATGTTCTCCTCGGCCTTGATATCTCGTTCCAGCTTGAGGTGTTCGGTGGGGTGGTAGGGGGTGAGGTTCTCGAAGAGGATCTTGTGCTTGGAATTCTCGGGCGGCTCGTCGTTGACCTTGTCCACCTTGACGAGCGCAAAGTAGCGCTCGCCGTCCTTGGGGGTACGGATCTCGCCCTCGATCGTGTCGCCCGTGTGCAGGTTGAAGCGGCGGATCTGCGAGGGCGAGACGTAGATGTCGTCCGTGCCCGCGAGGTAGGACGTGTCCGGCGAGCGGAGAAAACCGAAGCCGTCGGGCAGCACTTCGAGCGTGCCGCCGCCGTAGATGCTCTCGCCTTTCTTCGCCTGGTTCTTCAGCAGAGCGAAGATCAGCTCCTGCTTGCGCATGCGGTTTGCGCCGTCGACGTCATTCTTGACGGCCATCTCGAGCAGCTCGCCTACGTGGAGGTTCTTGAGATCGGATAAATGCATAAACGACAACCCTTCATGGGTGGAACTCGGGAAAGAGGGGGAAGAGGGGACTTCAGCGCCCGGACCGCTCGGGTCTGGGGGAGCCGAGCGGGAATCGCTCGGGCGCTTGCGGGAAACGGTCGAAGCTCTAGATGTGGCTGTCAATAAATGCCGTCAGTTGTGATTTGGAAACTGCGCCGACCTTGGTCGCTTCCACGGCCCCGTTCTTGAAGAGCATGAGCGTCGGGATTCCGCGAATGCCGTACTTAGGCGGCGTCGCTTGGTTCTCGTCGATGTTGATCTTGGCGACCTTGAGGCGCCCGGAGTACTCCTTGGCAACCTCGTCGAGAATAGGGGCAATCATCTTGCAGGGTCCGCACCATTCCGCCCAGTAGTCCACCAGCACGGGCGTCGAGGACTGCAGCACTTCAGGATCAAATGTATCGTCCGTAACGTAATGTATGTGCTCGCTCATTCGCTTCTTTTGCTGTCTTGGGAATCAGGAGGAAAACGCCACGGGAACGGGGTGGCTGCGAGACTTGCCGAGCAATGCTATCGGAAAAATCCCCTATTTGCAAAGTACCCACTCGGGGCGCCCATGCACCCTTGGGCCCGTGCGGTGTCTGATAAAATGGGGCCGCTTTCTGCAAGTTCAAGCCAGGTGAATTCCCAAGGGAATACTATGACTTACGTGGTCGTCGAGTCGTGCATCAAATGCAAGTACACGGATTGCGTTGATGTGTGCCCGGTCGATTGTTTTCGTGAAGGGCCGAACATGCTCGTCATCGACCCCGACGAATGCATCGATTGCACGCTGTGCGTCGCCGAGTGCCCGGTCGAAGCGATCTTTGCCGAGGACGACGTGCCCGACAGTCAGCGCCACTGGACGCAGAAGAACGCCGAGCTGGCGAAGGCGTGGCCGGCGATCATCGAGAA
>DASPGR010000366.1:0-5511 GCA_035620515.1 Burkholderiales bacterium
CTCGCCGCGATCTGGCGCAAGGCAAAGGTGGAGATATGTCGCCAAGAAAACACGTAGTGATTACCGGCACGGGCAGATCCGGGACGACGTTTCTGGTCGAGCTTCTGACGCACCTGGGCCTTAACACCGGGTTTACCCCCGAAACGCTGGGGGCGAGGAAATACGAGATAGCCCGCGCCGGCCTGGAGCACGACATAAGATGGGAGAAGTGTCCCTATATCGTGAAAAAGACCAGGTTCTACGAATACGCCCAGGAGGTCCTTGATCGTGGCGACATCGTTATCGAGCACGTGTTCGTTCCGATGCGGGACCTGTTCTCGGCTGCGGAGAGCAGGCGGTTTGTCGAGAAGAGCACACTGTCACAACTGACCTTCGTGGAGCGAATGGCGGTAGCGCAGAGCGGGGAGGCGCTCCCAGGCGGATTGTGGCGAACCACGTCGGTCGAGCCGGGCGAGCAGGAGAAAGTGCTCCTCGAGCAGCTTTACGATCTGCTGTACACGCTCTCGAACACGTCCATCCCGCTCACCCTGATGCGTTTTCCCCGGATGGTCCACGACTCCCGCTACCTTTTCGGAAAGCTTGAGCCTATTCTCCAGGGGATCGCGTACGAGCGTTTCGCCGCGGGGTTTGCAGCGACGGCTCGTCCGGAGCTCGTGCACAACTTCGAGAAAAGTGGTCGCTAGGTTGCCACGCGGGCCGCGCAGCGTCGCGGCGACGCAAGGGCCCTCGGTATCCGCCTAACCGCGTTCCGGTTCCCGGATTTCGAAGTCGTGCGTGATCGCCGCCGTCTTGGCGAGCATGATCGAGGCCGAGCAGTACTTCTCGGCCGAGAGGTGAACGGCACGCTCGACCTGCTCGGGCTTCAGGCCACGGCCGGTCACGACGAAGTGAAAGTGGATCCGGGTGAACACTTTCGGGTCCTGCGGCGCGCGCTCGGCATCGATCTCCACGACGCAGTCCGTGACCGGAGCGCGGCTCTTCCTGAGAATGTGGACGACGTCATAGGCGGTGCAACCGCCGGTGCCGATGAGAACGGTTTCCATCGGCCGGGCGCCAAGGTTGCGTCCTCCGCCCTCGGGGGCGCCGTCCATCACGATCGCGTGACCGCTTTCGGACTCACCGAGAAACGCGACGTTCTCGATCCACTTGATCCGCACCTTCATGGCGCGGTCAGACGCCCACCAGGATGCGCGCGTAGTACCACGCGAGGCCGAACGCCTCGTGGAAGAACCGCGAGCTGTCGACCAGCGCATTCGCACTGGGCAGGAAATCCAGCGCCGTGAGCGAAAAGCGCGTGGCGTAACCGGTCGCCGCAGGAACGACGGTGAAGCCCATGCTGGTGAAGGCGAGCTTCGCGCGCGGCATGTGCCAGGCGTGCGTGACGAGATAGATGCGCCGCACGCCGGCCGCGTTGAGAATCAGGAACGATGCGCGCGCGTTCTCCAGCGTGTTGTTCGAGGTCTCCTCGGTCCATTGCACCGGCACCTGGAAATCGCGCTGCATGACATCGCGCATCAAGCGTGCTTCCGGGATGGCGTTGCCTTCCGGTGCGCCGCCCGTCACCAGGATGGGCTTCTGAAGCGCGCGATTCAGGTGGGCGGCGTAACGCAGACGCTCGAGGATCCGGGGCTTGACGGTGTCGCCGCCGTATTCAGGCGCGCTGAAGTAGGTTCCGCCGCCGAGCACGACGATCGCCTGGCCGCTTGGGTCGGCAACCGGGTTGACGAACGCGGGCTCCAGAACATGCAATAGTGTGCGTCCCATGAACGGCATGGACAGCACGTAGAGAAGAAGAAATCCGAGAAGAACCGGCTTCCATGCTGCGAGCGGCCGGCGCCAGGCGAGTATCAGGGCCAGCAGCAGAATGAGCAGGACGATTCCCGGCGGCAAGAGCAGGGACACGATCGCGTTCGTCATCACCCAGTCCATAGCGCTTCGGCTCCTCCGTAAAGACTGCTGGATTCGCGTCCGGCGAAGACAATGCCCGGCGCGACAAGGGATTTTTTCGCTGGCGGGGCCGCGCTAACGGTGGCGGCCTTGCCGCGACCCGCTCGGGTTTGACACAGGCGCCTGATTCACAATAGAATTCGCCCTTTTCCGCAGAACGCGCACGCGAGCAAAATGCTGATGAAAACGTATACGGCAAAACCGCACGAAATCCCCCGCGGCTGGTATGTGGTGGATGCCTCCGGCAAAGTGCTGGGGAGGCTTGCCGCCGAGATCGCGCGCCGGCTGCGCGGAAAGCACAAGCCCGAATTCACGCCGCATACCGACACCGGAGATTATATCGTGGTGGTCAATGCCGACAAATTGCGCGTTACGGGCAGGAAGGCGGATCAGAAGACCTATTACCGGCACAGTTCCTACCCGGGCGGCATCTACAGCACCAGCTTCGCGAAGCTGCACGCTCGTCATCCGGACCGGGTGCTGCGCCTCGCGGTGAAGGGCATGTTGCCCAAGGGTCCGCTCGGTTACGCGATGCTGCGCAAGATGAAAATCTACGCCGGCGCGTCCCATCCGCATTCCGCGCAGCAGCCCAAACAACTGGAGCTCTAGAACGCAACATGGCGACCCAACGGCAATACAACTACGGCACCGGCCGCCGCAAGACCGCGGTGGCGCGCGTATTCATCAGGCCCGGCAAGGGCGATATCACGGTGAACGGCAAGCCCGTCGACCAGTTCTTCTCCCGCGAGACGGGGCGCATGATCGTGCGCCAGCCGCTGGAGGTGACGAACAGCACGACGACCTTCGATATCACGGTGAACGTCGGCGGAGGCGGGGAGAATGGCCAGGCGGGCGCAGTGCGCCACGGCATCGCCCGTGCCCTCATCGATTACGATGCGGCGTTCAAGCCGCCGCTGAAGAAAGCGGGGCTGGTGACGCGCGACGCGCGCGAGGTGGAGCGCAAGAAAGTGGGGTTGCACAAGGCGCGACGGCGCAAGCAGTTCTCGAAACGGTAAACGGAATTGCCCGCGACTGAGCCGCCTGCGGGCGGCTTTGTCGTCTCTGGACCTGGAAGGTGGATAGATGGCGAAAAACGGCATCACGGTCGGCATCGTAGGCGGCACCGGCTACACCGGTGTCGAGCTGCTGCGCCTGCTCGCCCAGCATCCGCACTGCGAGCTGAGGGCGATCACCTCGCGCAAGGAGGCGGGCATGGGGGTTGCCGACCTCTTCCCGAACCTGCGGGGCCGGGTCCGCTTGAAATTCTCTGATCCGGGGAAGGCGGGCCTCGAATCCTGCGACCTCGTTTTCTTTGCAACGCCCAACGGCGTGGCCATGGAGCAGGCGCGCGCGTTGATCGATGCCGGCGTGCGCATCATCGACATCGCTGCGGACTTTCGCATCAAGGACGTCGCGCTTTGGGAACGGTGGTACGGCGTCAAGCACGCGTGCCCCGAGCTGGTGGCGGAGGCGGTCTATGGCCTGCCGGAGATTCACCGCGAGCGCGTCCGCGAGGCGCGAATCGTCGCGAACCCCGGTTGTTATCCGACCGCAGTGCAACTGGGCTTCCTGCCGTTGATCGAGGCCGGCATTGTCGATGTCGACCACCTCATCGCCGACGCGAAGTCCGGCGTGTCGGGCGCCGGGCGCCGGGCAGAAGTACATACGCTGCTGGCGGAAGCATCCGACAACTTCAAGGCGTATGGCATCAACGGCCATCGCCACCATCCCGAAATCGTGCAGGGGCTGTCGGCTGTCGCAGGGCGCGCCGTCGGGCTCGTCTTCGTGCCGCATCTCACCCCCATGATCCGCGGCATTCACGCGACACTCTACGCGCGCATGACGAAAAGCGCCGACCTGCAGGCGTTGTATGAAAAACGCTTCGCGCGGGAAACTTTCGTCGACGTGATGCCGGCGGGCGCCCATCCGGACACGCGCTCGGTGCGGGGCGCCAATATGTGCCGCATCGCGGTCCATCAGCCGGACGGCGGCGACACCGCCGTGGTACTGTCCGTTATCGACAATCTGGTGAAGGGCGCTTCGGGCCAGGCCGTCCAGAACATGAACATCATGTTCGGCCTTCCCGAAAACGCGGGCCTCGAGCAGCTCGCCCTGATGCCGTAAGGATTCCGCATGCCACGTTTTAGCCAGTTGAGGCGCAGGTTCGGGATCACCGCCCGGCGCGTGGATGTGCGCACTTACATTCCGTGGTACTGGCGTGCGCTGATGATCGTGGCGCTTGGCGCGCTCGTCGTCGGTGTCGGCTGGACGACCTACGAGTACGGCATGGAGTTCGCCGGGTTTCGCCAGAGCGAGGCGGCGCGGGACCTTGCGCGGCTGCGCGAGGAAGTGCGCGAGCGTGACGAGAAGCTCGGTGAGCTGCAATCGAGTGTCGCAGCGGCCGATCGCCAGCTGCAGATCGAGCGCGCGACGTTCGGCGATCTCGAGCGCCAGGTGAAGTCGCTCTCCGCGGAGAACGCAGCCCTGCGCGAGGACCTCGCGTTCTTCCAGTCGCTGATGTCGGCGGAGAGCAAGAGCGCGGCGCTCACCGTGAACCGCTTCCGGGTGCGGCGCGAGGCGGCTCCCGGCGAGTATCGCTATCGGCTGCTCCTGGTCCAGACCGGCCAGCGCGTCTCCGAATTCAAGGGAAAGCTGCAATTTGTCCTCAATCTCGAGCAGGGCAACCGCGAGGTCGTGGTGATGCTCCCCCCCGAGAATGAGACAAAAGTCAAAGATTACGAGTTGAGCTTCAAGTTTTTTCAGCGCGTGGAGGGCACATTCAAGGTTTCGCCCGAGGCGGTGCTGAAAAGCATGCAGGTTCGGGTCTATGAAAACGGCGCAACTCAGCCTAAACTAACGCAAAGCGCGTCGGTATCCTGAGGGCAGGACATGTTTGGAGACAAGGCAAACAGCAAGCCGCAAAGCCGGATCGATTGCCTGATCGGGGCGGGCACCACCGTCGAGGGCAACATCGAGTTCACCGGCGGCCTGCGCGTCGATGGAAAGGTGCGCGGAAACGTCACCGCGGCCGAAGGCAAACCGGGCACGCTGGTGCTGTCGGAGCAGGCGCAGATCGAGGGCGAAATCCGCGTCTCGCACGTGGTCATCAACGGGACGGTCATCGGCCCGGTTTATGCCGTCGAGTACGTTGAACTGCAGCCCAGGGCGAATGTCACAGGTGACGTGCACTACAAAACGCTGGAAATGCAGCTTGGCGCCGTGGTTCAGGGCCGGCTGGTGTTCGAGACCGACGGCAAGGCGGAGAAGGTCGTCCAGTTCAAGTCGGCCTCCGCCGAATGAGCCCGGCGCAATATCACGCAGGAGTGAACATGAATGCAGTAACCGAACAGATGCCGGAACCGCTGGTCTTCACCGAGGCCGCGGCGGCGAAGGTAAAGCAGCTGATCGATGAGGAAGGCAACGCCGGGCTCAAGCTTCGCGTGTTCGTCACGGGCGGCGGCTGCTCCGGGTTCCAGTACGGGTTCACTTTCGACGAATCCACGAACGAGGACGACACCTCGATGCAGCGCGGCGGCGTGACGCTGCTCATCGACCCGATGAGCC
>DASPGR010000367.1:0-11960 GCA_035620515.1 Burkholderiales bacterium
CGGCTCCCTTCACGCGGTTTCGAATCCCGCTTTGGTCATCGTCTCCGAATGACAGGGCGATCGTCTCGAACCGGCCTCGATCATGTTGCTCGAGCATCCCCGCGATCAGGAACGAAGTGGGATGCACCCGAAAATCGGCGGAAAGATAGGCGAGCCGAATGCGATCGTGGCGATAGCGCTCTCCGGACCACAGGGGCGTTGGCAACACTGGGCTCTTGTCGCGGACCCATATCCTGGAGCAGCTGAGCTGATCCTGGGGAGAATCGGACATGCGCAGAAACGTAAACGGAGGCGCGCTCGTTCTTCCTGCCCGAACATCCGTTACAAGCTGTTTAACTTCGTCGCTGCGTGCCCCCCACTCGCAGCATCTCATCCTTGCATCAGCGAGCGTGCCCGGCCCGAATTCGAACTCCGGACTGATGGCCAGCGCTTTTTCGAAAGACGCGACCGCCTCCTCGTAGCGCTCGAGCTTGTATTGCACATGGCCACGGCCATAGAGCGCGTCGGCCAGTCGAGGATCAATCGCGAGTGCCATCTCGTAGCTCGCGAGCGCCGCCTCGTAGCGCTTGAGCAGCTGCAGGGCGTACCCGTGGTTGTAATGCACGACAGCATCACCGGGGCTCCTCGCCATCGCCCTGTCAAAGCTGCCCAGCGCATCCGCGTAGCGCCGGAGGTCCAGCAGGATATTTCCGCGGTTATTCAGCGCATCGACGTCCTCCGGCGCGATCGCAAGCGCCCTGTCGAGACTGGCGAGCGCGTCTTCGGGACGCTTGAGCTCTCTCAGGGAATTCGCACGGTTGATATGTAGCAGCGCGGCGCCAGGCATTACTGCCAGAGCCCTGTCGTAGCTCGCGAGCGCTTCGTCATAGCGCTTGAGGTCATGCAGGGTATTGCCGCGGTTCGCGAGAATTTCTGGACGGCCCGGCACGATCGCGAGCGCCCTGTCGTAGCGCGCAAGCGCCTCTTCATGCCGCCCGAGTCGTTGCAAGGCGTTCCCCTGGCCGTACAGCGCCTCGGCAAACTGTGGCCTGCTCGCAAGCGCTCTGTCATAGCTTGCGATCGCATCTTCGGCTCGTCCCGCCTCTGCCAGCGCGTGACCGAGGTTGAGATGCGCCTCGGCCGAGTGGGGGTTCACCCGCAGTGCCTCGCTGAAGAATTGCAGCGCTTCCTGGACGAGCCCACTGCGCGCCTTGAGGATGCCGAGGTGATGAAGCGCGTCAAAATGCCGCGGATAGGAGCCAAGGATCCATTGATACAGAGCCTCTGCGCCCTCCACATCGCCCGCCTGCTGGCACTCGAGCGCCCGCTTGAGCGCCCTGGTCGGTGTGAGTTCGGGATCGGATAACCGGATCATTTCACGACCTTCAGCGGGCTCACGTGGCCCCCCGCCGCCAGTACCGCTCGCAGCCGCTCGCGCCCGCGCGAGAGCCGCGACATGACGGTCCCGACCGGAATTCCCAGCACCCGCGCCGCCTCCTCGTAGGTGAACTGCTCGAGCCCGACCAGCAGCAGCACGGCACGTTGCTCGTTGGGCAACTGCGCAAGAGCGCTGTCGAGATCCCTCAACTCGAGCCAGTCGGGCTCGCGGGCGCGCAGCGCCTCGACGGCGGCATTGGGCTCGAGCGCCTCGTGCTGATGCCGCAGCCGTGTCCGCGCCTGGTTGACGAAGATGTTATGCATGATGGTAAAGAGCCACGCCCGCATATCGCTCCCATGGCGCCACAGGTGAAAGCGGCTCAGCGCGCGCTCAAGCGTGTCCTGAACGAGGTCGTCGGCCGAGCTGCGATCGCCCGTCAGCGCGCGCGCGTAGCGGCGCAGGCGGGGTATCTGCTCTTCCATAAGGGTACGCACGTCGGCCATGACTCTTTCCTGATCGCGGTCCTGGCAGTATGAGCGACTCGCGCTCTCCGAGTAAACAGGCGGCGCGGACACGCTATTCCCGGAGTCCCAAATGACGAAGCGGTGAACGCAATGCTCCCCGCCTGTCAGCGATCCGCGCGCCCAGGGTTTCGTGCGGGAGGTCATCGCGTATATGATGGGCGCCGACCTCTCACGCCATCTCGAGTCTTCCCTTGTCCGCATTTGCCAGCCGAAAGCTCAAGCAGGCCCAGGAGCTCCTCCAGAGAGGCAACGCGGCGGCGGCCACGAGCTTGTGCGAGGAAGTTCTCCAGCGCGCCCCGCGCAACCCGGAAGCATTGTGCCTGCTCGGCATCGCGCAGCTCGTTGGCGGAGACGCCGAGCGCGCGCTCCCACTCCTGGAGCAGGCAGCGTCGACCCAGCCGCGGTACGGGCTCGCGCTTGAGCACCTTGGGCTCGCAAATCTCATGCTGGGGCGATTTGCCGATGCAGAGCGCTCGTTACGCGATGCGGCGGCGTTGCCCGCGGCGCCGCCCACGGTCCACATGCGTCTCGGCATCTCACTCTTGCAGCAGAACCGCGGTGAAGAGGCTCTTGCGGCGCTCCGGAAAGCAGTTCATAGCGCGCCCGAGGATCCGGACGGCCACCTGAATCTGGCGCATGCTTACGCGCAAACGGGCGAGCACGACACGGCGCGGAGGCACCTGGAGACGGTACTCCGGCTCGATCCCGCGCGCGTCGAGGCGCGCTTCAATCTGGGCGTACTGGCCCTTCAGCGCGACGAGCTCGATGCCGCGCAGCAGTGGTTCGAAGCGGTCCTGGAGCGGGAACCGCGCTATCTCGATGCGCTGATCAATCTCGGCGTTGTCCACCAGAAGCGCGCCCAGGCGGACGCGGCTGCGGCCTGTTTCCGGCGCGCACTGACGATGGAACCGGGCCACGCCCTGGCCAGCAAGAATCTGGCCGACGTGCTGATGTCACAGGGACAACCAGAGGAGGCGAGGGACCGCTACCACGTCGCGGTGCAGTCTGCTGCGAACTTTGTCGAGGCGCGCGAGGGGCTGGCAGCCGCCTACCTGAAGCTCGGCCGATTTACCGAGGCCATGGCGTCCCTGCGGGAACTGCTCCGCATGGATCCCGGGCATGGCAAAGCATGGAGCGCGTTGGCGGAGGCGCACTTCCAGTGCGGAGAGCTGGCGGATGCGGAGTCGGCGGCCCGGCGTGCGATCGAGATCGACCCTGGCGTCGCCGGACCCTATTCCGTTCTGGCGGTGGTTCATGTCGTGCGCGGAGAGCTCGATCGCGCGATCGCGGCGCTCGAAGACGGTTGTTCCCGAACCGGAGCAGGTACCCTGCTGGGCATGCTTGCATACCAGTTGCGGCACGCATGCGACTGGCCCAAATGGCAGGCGGCCTGGGACAGCATGGCGGCGCGAATCGAGAAGGAAGCTGCTCTTGGGAGCCCCTTCTGGTTGCTGTGCGAGCCCACGACCGCGGAGCAGCAGTGCTCGTACACCCGCCGTTGGGCAGCGGAGCGCTTCGCCGCCATCTCTCCCGGCGTGCGGCGCGCAGGTGGGGCGTCACGTCGGCCTCCGCGCCTGCGCGTCGGCTACCTGTCTTCCGACCTCCAGGAGCACGCGGCGGCCTACCTCGTGACCGAGGTGCTCGAGTTGCACGACCGGCAGCGCTTTGAAGTGTTCGCCTACTCTCATGGCCCAGACGATCAGGGCGAGATGCGCCGAAGGGTGCGCGCTGCGTGCGAGCATTTCATCGACATCACCTGGGAACCGGATGACATCGCCGCCACGCGCATACGGGAAGATGACCTGGACATACTCGTGGATCTCAAGGGTTATACCGCGGGGGAGCGGCTGACCCTGATGGCTCGCCGCCCGTGCGACGTGCAGGTCACCTGGCTCGGCTATCCGGGCACGACCGGTGCGGCGTTCATGGATTACCTGATCGCCGACCCCTTCATCATTCCGCCCGGTTCAGAGGCCGCCTATTCGGAGCGCGTCGTGCGGCTTCCGCACTGCTACCAGCCGAACGATCGGAGACGCACGGCTGCCGAACCGTTGCCGCGCGCGGAGTACGGACTGCCGCAGGGCTCGTTCGTGTTCTGCTGCTTCAACCAGACCTACAAGATCACTCCGGACGTATTCGAAGTCTGGATGCGGCTGCTGCGCGCCGTGCCGGCGGGCGTGCTTTGGCTTGTCGAGAGCAACCGCTGGGCAACGCACAACCTCAGGGAGGCAGCACGCGCGCAGGGCGTGGCCCCGGAACGGCTGATCTTCGCGGGGCGCCGGCCTTACGCGGAGCATCTCGCGCGCTACCGCGCCGTGGATCTTGCCCTCGATACCTTTCCCTACACCTCGCACACGATCCTGAGCGACGCTATGTGGTGCGGCTGCCCGACGGTGGGCCTGTGCGGGGAGACCTTCGCCTCGCGCGTATCTGGCAGCCTGCTGACGGCCGCTCACATGCCGGATCTCATCACCTACTCGCTCGCTGATTATGAGAAGCTTGCCTTTCGTCTCGCGACAGAACCGTCGCTGCTGCGGGAATTGCGCGCCCGGGCGGCGCGTGCAAGAGACCATTCTCCGCTGTTTGACTCGACAACCTTTGCGCGCGACCTCGAGGAGCTCTACCTGGGCATCGCAAGGCGTGATGCGTCATTGCTGACCTGACGACGCACGGCGAACTGAAGCCGAGGTGGAAAAAAACGGGCGCCGTGGGCGCCCGTTTTGCCGAATGCGGCAGGATTGAAGCGATTAGAAGTTATGCTGGATGTGGAACGCAAACGCGTCGGAGTCCTCGCCAGGCGCGCCAGCTGGGACATTGCCGATTCGATAGGTATTGGTGTTGGCGTCGGGACTGACGCTGACGTAACCGAGCTTAATGCGCGTGCGCTTCGAGAAGCGGTAACGGTATGCGATCGAAAACGCATCGCCACCGGTCGCGCACGAAGCCAGGGCCCCACCGCAAACACCGGCCTGCACGGGCGCTGCCGAACCGCCGTTGCCACCGATGCCGGACGTAGCGTTCCCGGAAGAGTCGTCCGCCCAGGCGTACATCGCTTCAACGCCGTGCGGTCCGGCGATCGACCAATCCACGCCAATCGTCGCGGTCTTCTTCTTGAGTTCCTGTCCCAGCGCCGGGTTGGTCTCGTACTTCGCATCGAGATAGGTCGCGCCGACCTCGATCTTGCCCGCGAAGGTGTAGCTTGCGGCAAGAGCCCACGCCTTATCGTCCGCGGACTGACCCGTCACAGCAGCCGTAGGAGCATAGAAACCGAAATCCTGGTGGACTTCATATCCGATGCCGAGGGCCAGCGGACCCGCACTGTACGTGCCGCCAAGGGAAATCACGCGGGGCTTCTGGTTTTGCTGTCCGGCGGTGAACGGTGCGTTGTCCGCCCCTGAATTGCCGCTCGAAAACGCGGCCAGGATCTGGAAGCCGCCGAACTTCGGGCTTTCATAGTAGGTCAGGCCCGCTTCACGGCGCTTCCAACGTTGACGCTGGGCCGAGTCGGCACTGCTGGTCGCATCCGCGCCCCCGGAACCGCCCCAGGGCAGGAAGGACATGCCCAAGATCCCGGTCTCTTCCGCTCCGACCGAGCCCATGTTCAGGGCACGCTTGAACGGCGTATCCCAGCGTCCAAAATGCAGGTTACCCCAGCCGCCCTTGAAGCCAACGGCGCTGTTTCGAGTGCACAGGCCTGTCTGGTCCATGCCCCGCACGTCCGCCGAGCTTTCGCACTGGAACCAAGCAGACAAACCGCCACCGAGCTTCTCTTCACCTCTGAAGCCGATCGCGCTGCCGCCCGGGGAATCTGCGTAGTCGGTGCTCGGGCTTTCGAAGCCCGGGGCCGGATCGGGTTGGTTAGCATAACCGTACTCGTACGTGATCCGTCCGTAGATCTGCACAGTGCTAGACTGCGCGAGAACTACAGCTGGCGCGGCGAACACGCCCGCGACAGCCAATGCCACTACTTTTTTCCTCATTACAGTCTCCTTTGAAGTTCTGCCTTCGTACCGGCTATCACATCACGTGTTTGCGACAGCAAGTTCACCTCCCCCTTTGCGGATGAGGTTGAAAGGATTCTCCCAAAAGGCTCATCGCACGCGCAACAGAAGTGCCACTTTTTCCTCTTGATTTCAGGCCCTTTGTTGTGTTGATGCAACATCTCCGTGAGCCTCCAACGCGTCGTTTCCAGATCATGTCGACTGGCCAAATGCATCGTCTCGCCGCGCGCTTCTGGCTGCACGCATCCCATGTTCGCCCAGGACCCGGAACCACCTATTCCGCAGGCCTCGTGGATGGACCAACAGTCTAAATAATCAGGGTTATTGCGGTGCAGCAACGCTCTCCAGGCGCACTTCTCCAACAGGCTCAGCGGCTGCACCAGGCGGGCGATCTTGACGCTGCTCAAGCCCTGTATCGCCAAGTGCTCGAGCGCGCGCCGAATCACCCCCAGACGCTCTATCTCCTTGGGACCGCGCTCCTCCAGTTAGGGCAAGCGGAGCAGGCGCTCGGGCACCTCGAGCGCGCGGCTCGCGGCTTGCGCAATGAGTCCCGTGTGGTGGGAAACCTGGCCCAGGCCTACTTCGCGCTCAGCCGCTATGCCGAGGCGCAAGAGGCTTTTCGCAAGGCAAGCCGTATCGATCCGCGAAACGTCAATTTTCACGTCGGGGCCGCCAGTGCCGTCGCGATGCAGGGAAACCTTGCCGAAGCCGAAGCCTTGTTGCGCAGGCTTGCGGACCGCTTTCCCGGCTCCGCGTTGGTCTGGCTCAATCTGGGCAACGCGCTGCGCGACCAGAAGCGCCCCGAGGAGTCGCTCGCTTGCTACACCAAGGCAATCGGCTTCGATCCCCGATTGTCCGAGGCCCACAACAACCTCGGAAGCGTGCTTCACGCGCTATACAGGTTCGACGCAGCGGAACAAGCGTACCGAGCGTCTATCGCGACCGATCCGGACTACATCGCGGCACGATACAACCTCGCGTCGGTTCTCATCGACGTCGGTCGTTTCCGTGAAGCCGAGATCGTCTGCCGTGATCTCGTCGCACAGGCCCCGGCATCGGTCATGGCGCACACTTTTCATGGGGCCGCACTGACCCACCAGGGGCGGCTGCTGGAAGCGCTGAAATGCCACCGGACCGCTGCAGAACTTGCGCCGCAAGACGCGAAGGTCATCGAGAATTATGCCGGCGCACTCGCCGATATCGGCGACTTGAGCGGGGCACTGAGCGGCTTCGCGCGCGCATTGGCATTCGACCCGGCCTCGGTGTCGCCCCGCCAGTTGCTCGCGACCACTCTGCTGTCTCATGGCTGCCTGGTGGAGGGCTGGGCCTACTATGCGCACCGTTCGGCGTTCATCCGCTTTTGCAACGGACGTCCCGACATTCGCTTGTCGCGGACGCTCCCTCCCGAGCTCCGCGGCAGCCACGTTCTGCTCCTGCGCGAGCAGGGTCTGGGCGACGAGATCTTCTTCCTGCGTTACGCGCGCCTGCTCACTGCCGCCGGCGCTCGAGTGAGCTACATCGCCAGCGCGAAGCTGCGCCCGATCCTCGCCCGCGCCGCCGACCTGGACGAGGTCAGGGACGAAACCGAACCGGAGCCCCAGGCGGAGGCCCCGATGCTGCTCGCGGACCTGCCGCACGCGCTGAGTCAACATCCCACCAATCCGTTGCGGCCGGTGCTCCCCATGGAGCACGAGATCAATTCGGCTGAATCGTCGCTTGGGATGCCCTTCCTATGCCCCCTGGTTCCGCCAAGCCTGGAGCTATCGCCGCTGACGGAGTGTCTCGCCGCCATGAGCCAACGCCTGGCCTCGGCCGGCAGCCCCCCCTATATCGGCTTGACCTGGCAGGCCGGCATCGCGCCCGCAGCACAGCGCGACGGTGCCGCCTGGAATCTTTACAAGAGAACGGAGATAGAGCCGCTTGCCGCGGCGCTTCAGGGCGTTCATGGCACGTTCCTCGCGCTCCAGCGCAATCCGGGCGCCGGCGAGATCGAAGCGTTCTCGCGAATCCTCGGGCGCCGACTGCATGATTTCTCCGATCTCAACGAGGATCTGGAGAACATGCTCGCGTTGCTGGCGCTCATCGACGAGTATGTCGGTGTGAGCAATACCAACATCCATCTGCGCGCGGCCGCGGGCAGGACGGCGCGCGTGCTCATCCCGGCCCCGGCCGAATGGTGGTGGATGGCTACCGGCGCGTCGTCGCCCTGGTTTCCCGGCTTCTCTCTCTATCGTCAAGGGCTCGACGGCGATTGGGGCGCGGCCCTCGCCCGCCTTCGCGAAGATCTGAACTGCGCCATTGAGGCGAAGCTGTCCGCGGCCGCGCGATAGTAGAATGACCTTTCTACCAGAGCGGCCGCGATCTTGGCGAAATCCCCTTCTCCGCGCGAATGTCAGCCTTGCACCGGTTGCTGCGACGGATGGCTTCAGATCGTCGTAAACGGCGTTCCGGTCTATCCGGGTAAACCCTGCCCGCACAGCACGGGTTCGGGGTGCAACGACTACGCAAACCGTCCCGTCGATCCCTGCGTTCATTTCATCTGCGGCTGGCGCATGGACGGGAGTCCCTTGCCCGACTGGATGAAGCCCAACATTGCGAAGGTGATCGTGCTCTTCAACCAGCACACCTGGCGCGGCCTGCCCGTCGATGTCGCAGTTCCCGTCGGCAGGAAAATCCCGCCGCGTTCACTGGAATGGCTGCAGCGCTTCGCAGAGGCCAACAACCGAATGCTGCTTTATTCGGAGCAGATCGTGGAGAACGGGGTCTACACGAAGCAGCAGTCGGTCTCCGCCTTCGGTCCGCCCGAATTCCAGCACGAGATGGCCGAGCTCGCGGCCCGCGGAGAGAAGCTCATGTGAGTCCGCGACGTTCGCGGACGAGTCACGCCGTGTCCCCGAGCACCCTCTTCCGGTCCCGGCGCGCGAATGCCTAGCGCTTGCGCTCGACCATGACCCAGAAGCCCATGGGCATGGGATCGAAGACCATCAGCTCGAAGCGCTCGGTAATCTTGGGCAGCCACCAGTCCGGGGGCTGCTGGATGAGGTGGGCATTGCGGCCATCGGGCAGCACCTTCATCGCCGCCTGGGTGTGAACCGTAAAGATGCCGTGACGCAACGTGACGCGCTTCAGATCGTCCAGCACGTTGTCGAGCAGGTCGGGCTCGATGTGCTCGAGCACGTCAATGCACACGACGAACTGGCAGGGCTCCGGGGGTTTCGACCACTTCGGAACCGCGGGATCGTAATGATGGATCTCGATGGGGGTCTGGATATGCTGGCTCAAGGTTTCGCCGAAGCGCCCCTTGCCGGCGCCGTAATCGAGGATTTCGGTCACCCCCATCTGGCGGATCAGGTCCGCGAAGACCGGCGCATACACGACCGACGCGACGCCATAATCGGGGTTTTCGTGCAGCTTGCGCTGCATTTCTCGATACTCGTCGGTAATAAGCATGGCGCTGGCGAATGAGGATTCCGAGTCACTATCATCGGGACATCCGTTCGCATCGTCAATGGCGAAAGTCGCCATTTTTCAACCGGATGATCTACGCCGGCTGGGCGGCGTGAACTTCAGGAGGATCCCGCCGACGCCAGGTGCTCGAGCAGTTCGCGCCACTGCCGGCCGATTCCCTCCGCCGCATGCTTTTCCGCGATCAGTGCCTGGCCGCGCCGGATGCGCGCGCGCACCTCGATTCTGTTCGCCAGGGCCCACCGAATGCCTTCGATCGCGTCGCCGCCAAGCCACGCAGCGTCCGAGAATGCCTGATAGCTGTGCACGGGACTGGCAATGGCGAATCGCCCGGCGTTCAGCGTTTCGGCGATCCGGTTTGCCGACACGCCGGCCTTGATTGGGTCCGAAGGGTCGCTCGGAATCAGCACCAGATCGGTCCTGCGCAGCGCGCCGGCCATCGCCTCCAGGGACCATTCGATAAAGCGCGCTTCGAGCGCAGGCCGACAGCGCGCCTCGATTTGCTGCGTAACCTCCTCCGCTCCGGCGCCGGCCTCCGTGACGACAGTCAGCCGGCAAGGCACCTCCCGCGCAAAACGAACCAGGCTGTCGAGCCACAAGTCCAGGTAGCGAAGATTGGCGGGATGCCCGAACCAGAGCAGCCGGAGTCTTCCCGCGGGCGCGAACTCTGGATTTCTCGGCGCGCCCAGGACGGCGTCCTCGATGATGAGCGGCCGGCCGGAAACGTGAGGCGCCATCAGTTCCGCCATGCGCTCCGAGTTGACCACCACGACATCGGAGATCTTCAGCACTTCCGAGTAGAACGACTGGACTTGCGCCGACTTCGCGAACGGATAGTCGCAGATGTCCATGACCAGGGGGCAGCCGCTCTGCCGCGCTCGCACGCAAGCCTCGCGCCACGGCTGCGGCGGGACGTCGAAGTAGAACTTCGGCACGATGCAGACGTTGGTGAGGCTCCAGTCGATGTCCGGGTCCGCGCCGGGATTCCAGAAGGTGTTCTCGTTTCCACGCCGCTTCCATTCGATCGCGGCGACGGCAACGCGCATCCTGACGCTCGCCATCCGGTAACCCAGGAGCGCCTGCTCGGGCTCCTGGCCGGAGGCAAGCGCCGCGACCTCGGGGGGGACGATCCAAAGCGCCCTCATTTCACCGGCCTCCCGTGGTCCGTGTGCTCAGCAGCCAGCGCTCCGGAGCGGGCCGCACGGACGCCAGGCTGCGCGCTCGATGCGTCCCAGCCGGCGCTCGTCCGTCGGAGAATTGCAGCGGTGCCTAGATGCCCAGGCCAGCGAGCTGCTTCTCCGGATAGCGCGTGCCCGATGCGGCGTTGAGGGGGAACGCCTTGTCCAGCTGTGCGAGATCGTCCTTCGTCAGCTTGACATCGGCCGCGGCGCAGTTCTGCTCGAGGTAGGTCCGCCGCTTGGTGCCGGGAATTGGCACGATGTCCTCGCCCTGCGCGAGAAGCCAGGCAAGCGCGACCTGCGCCGCGGTGCATTTTTTCGCCACGGCGATTTTTTCGAGCGGCGCCAGCAGTTCCGCGTTCTTGCCGATATTGTCAGGACTGAAGCGCGGATGCTCGCGCCGGCGGTCCTTCGCGATGAGGGCGTCCAGCGTCTTGATGGTCGCCGTGAGAAAGCCGCGGCCGAGCGGCGAATAGGCCATGTAGCCGATGCCGAGCTCGCGGCAGGCCGGAAGGATCTCCTTCTCCACGTCCCGGCTCCACAGCGAATATTCGGTCTCGACTGCGGTCAGCGGATGCACCCTGTGCGCGCGCCGGATGGTCTGCGCGCCGGCCTCGCAGATCTGGAGGTAGCGCACCTTGCCTTGCTCGACGAGCTTCTTCATCGCGCCCACGGTATCCTCGATCGGCACGGTCTTGTCCACGCGATGCAGGCCGTAGATGTCGATCACGTCCACGCCGAGCAACTTCAGGCTCTTCTCGCACGCCTGGGGTACGTAGTCGGGATGGCCCCCGGTGAGCGCCGGGGCTCCGCCCGCGTCGCCGCGTGCAGCCAGCGCGAGATTTCCGAATTTCGTTGCAATGAGGACCTTGTCGCGCTTGCCCTTGATCGCTCGTCCGATGAGCTGCTCGTTGACCCCGTTGCCGTACGCATCCGAGGTCACCACGAGATTGACGCCGAGGTCGATCGCGCGATGGATGGTGGCAATCGACTCCTCGTCGTTGGGCTCGCCATAGCTGATCGACATGCCCATGCAGCCCAGTCCAACCGCCGAAACCTGCGGTCCGTTCTTGCCCAGCTTGCGCTTTTGCATCATTTACTCCTCCTCGCGTGAATGGTGAAAGGAAAGCCAGAAATGGAAACAGCGAATTGTGCTGGTTGCCCTGTTGCCGATTTCCTGTTGCCTGCCTACTTCGAATACGTGACGGTCAAGTCTCCGACGCCGTCCACGTGGCCTTCGAGACGGTCGCCCGGCTTGACCGGCCCCACGCCCGCAGGCGTGCCCGACATGATGAGATCTCCCGCGCGCAGGGTAATGAGCCGCGAAAGGTACGAGATCATTTCCGGCACGTTCCATATCATCTCGGAAAGGTCGCCGCTTTGCCTGGCCGCGCCGTTTACCTTGAGCCAGATCGCGCCCTTCGCCGGGTGGCCC
>DASPGR010000368.1:0-15926 GCA_035620515.1 Burkholderiales bacterium
GCCGATGCCCGAGGCTCAGCTCGTGGAGTCGCGGTTGATCAACCTCATTCATTTCGAGTCCGTCGTCGCAACCAAGGCGGCGCGCAGCGTGCTCGCTGCTCCGGGCAGGACGCTGGTCGACTTCGGGCTGCGCCGCGCGCACGGCGCGGAAGCGGGTTTGCTCGCGGCACGAGCGGCCTATATCGCCGGCTTTGCAAGCACCGCGACGGTACTGGCAGGCGCGCAGTACGGGATTCCCGTCGTGGGCACCATGGCGCACTCGTTCGTGCAGTCGCACGACAACGAGAGCCAGGCCTTCCTTGATTTCGCCCGCGCCTTTCCAAAAGGCACGATCTTCCTGGTCGATACCTATGATACGGAAGAGGGCGTGCGCAAGGTCGCGGCGCTCGCTCCGGCACTGAAGCGCGAGGGCATCCCCATCCACGGGGTTCGTCTGGACAGCGGCGATCTTGTGGCGCTTGCAAAGAGCTCGCGCCGTATTCTGGATGCAGCGGGGCTCACCGACGCGGTCGTTTTTGCGAGCGGAAATCTCGACGAGTACCGCCTGCGCGAGTTGATCGATGCCGGCGCGCCGGTCAACGGGTTTGGTGTGGGCACGAGCCTCGTTACCTCCGCCGATGCGCCTTCCCTCGACGCCGTCTACAAGCTGCAGGAGTACGCCGGCCGGCCGCGGCGCAAGCGCTCCACGGCCAAGGCGACCTGGCCCGGCCGCAAGCAGGTCTACCGCTCAAGCGATGCGTCCGGCCATTTCCACCACGATGTCGTCACGGTGGAAGGGGACTGGCAGGACGGCGAAGCGTTGCTGATACCGGTGATGCGCGACGGAAAGCGCGTGGGGGGTTCCGAGCCGCTCTCGGGGATTCGGGCACGGGCGGCCAAGCAGCTGGCAAGCCTGCCGCGACGCCTCACCGGGCTTGATTCAGCGCGGGAGCCCTACCGCGTGGACATCTCGCCCGCGCTGCGGCAGCTGGCCGATGAGGTTGACCGCGCAACGGCCGAGCCGGCGGAAAGAACGAAAACGGAAACGACATGAGCATTGAGCGTTTGCCACCCGAGGCGCTCTATCGCCGCTGCGACGCTGCGCAGCTTGGCTTTGACACGACCGCGGATCTCAAGCCGCTGGGCGAGCTCTTCGGCCAGCCCCGTGCTGCGGGATCGGTCGATTTCGGAATCGGCATCGCCCGGGAAGGCTACAACCTCTACGTGATGGGCTCGCCCGGCACCGGCAAGCATACGCTGGTCAGGCAGCAGCTTGCCCGGAAGGTGGAGAAACGCGAGCTTCCCGGCGACTGGGCCTACGTCAACAACTTCCGGGAACCGTCCAAGCCCATCGCGCTGGCGCTGCCGGCGGGGCGCGGCGCAGCGTTGCGCGAGGACATGCGTACGCTCGTCGAGGAGCTCCGCAGCGCTATTCCCGCCGTCTTCGAAAGCGACGAGTACCGCGCGCGCGCCGGTCAGATCGAGGCTGAATTCACCGAGCGTCACGAGAAGGCGTTTACCGAGCTCGGAACCGAGGCCGCAAAGGACAGCATCGCGTTATTGCGCACCCCGGCCGGATTCAGCTTCGCGCCGCTCAAGGACGGGGAGGTCATGTCTCCGGAGGATTTTGCGGCCTTGCGGGACGAGGAGCGCTCGCGCATCGAACGGCGCATCGGCGAGCTGCAGAGCAAGCTGGAGAGCATCATCCGCAACGTCGTGCGCTGGCGCAAGGAGCAGCGCGAGCGCTTCAAGGAGCTCAACCGCGAGATGACCCTCTACGCGGTCGGCCATCACGTTTCCGACCTGAAGGAAAAGTACCGCGACCTGCAGCGGGTGCTGGAGTACGTGGACGCCGTCCAGCAGGACGTGATCGACAACGCCGAGGATTTCATCAAGAGTCGCGAAGCGCCGGCCGGCGCGATGGGTGCTCCCGCGGAGGGGCCCTCGTTCCGCCGCTACCAGGTCAATCTCCTGGTCGATCACGGCGGCCCGGAGCATTCGCTGATCGTGAGCGAGGACCACCCGACCTATCAGAACCTTGTCGGCCGGGTCGACCATATCGCACAGTTCGGGACTTTGCAGACGGATTTTGGGCTGATCAAGGCGGGGGCGCTGCACCGGGCCAACGGCGGCTACCTGCTGCTCGACGCGCGGAAGCTCCTGATGCAGCCCTTTGCGTGGGAAGGGCTCAAGCGCGCGCTCTCGACGCGGGAGATCAGGATCGAGTCGCTCGGCGAGATGTACAGCCTCGTCAGCACCGTGTCGCTCGCCCCGGAGCCCATCCCGCTCGGCGTCAAGGTGATCGTGTTCGGCGACCGGCTCATCTATTACCTGCTTCATGCCTACGATCCCGACTTTCGCCAGCTCTTCAAGGTCGCCGCCGATTTCGAGGACCACTTCGAGCGCACGCCGGATAACGATCTCCTGTTCGCGCAGCTCGTGGCAACGATGGCCGGCGAGAAGAAGCTCGCGCCATTCGAGCGCGGCGCGGTGGCGCGCGTGATCGAGCACAGCGCGCGGCTCGCCGGCGACTCGCTCAAGCTCTCCGCCAACCTCGAGGCCGTGTCCGACCTGCTGTGCGAGTCGGACTATTGGGCGCGGGAAAGCGGGCGGGACCGGGTCGCCGCGGCCGACATCGAGCGGGCGATCGAGGCCCAGCGCAAGCGCGCCGACCGGTTGCGCGAACGCATGCACGAGCAGATCCTGCGCGGCACCGTGCTGATCGACACGGCCGGAGAGCGCGTCGGGCAGATCAACGGGCTCTCGGTGCTGCAGCTCGGCGATTATGCCTTTGCGGAGCCGACGCGCATCACCGCCACGACGCGCCTGGGCGATGGCCGGGTAATCGACGTCCAGCGCGAGGTGGAGCTGGGCGGCGCGATTCATTCGAAGGGAGTGCTGATCCTGTCGGCTTTCCTCGCCGCGCGCTTCTCGACCAACCGCCCGCACTCGCTTGCCGCGAGCCTCGTGTTCGAGCAGACCTATGGGCTCGTCGAGGGCGACAGCGCGTCGCTCGCGGAGCTGTGCGCCCTTCTGTCATCGCTCGCGGATGTGCCGATCCGCCAGTCCCTCGCCGTGACGGGATCGGTCAATCAGCTGGGCGAGGCACAGGCGATCGGCGCAGTAAACGAGAAGATCGAGGGTTTCTTCGACATTTGCAGCGCGCGCGGCCTCGACGGCAAGCAGGGGGTGCTCATTCCGGCATCCAACGTGGAACACTTGATGCTGCGCCCCGATGTGATCGAAGCGGTTGCTGGCGGGCGATTCCATGTCTACCCGGTGGTGCATGTCGACCAGGCGATCGAGATGCTCACCGGCGTGCCGGCGGGCGAGCCCGATGCGGCCGGCGCGTTTCCGCCGGCGTCCGTCAACGGCAGGGTGGCGCGGCGCATGCGCGAGCTCTCCGAATTGCGGCGCAAGCTCGCGCCAAGCGGAGAGGGCGCGCGCGAAAGGAGGAAGCGTTGAGCGAGGCCGATCCCGCGACAGCTGTCCCGCGCATCGTTGTTGCCTTCGATACAACGCCGGTCGGCGAAGCCGCGCTCGAAGCGGCGCTCGGGCTCGCGGAGATTCTGCATGCGGAAATTGCGGGCCTGTTCGTGGAGGACGTCGGGCTCGTGCGCATGGCGGCCCTGCCTTTCACGCGGGAGCTCGGGCTCACCTCGGCCGCCTTGCGCCCGATCGAGAGCGCCGATATCGAGCGCGCCCTGAAACTCCAGGCCGCGCAGTCCCGCGCGTGGCTCGAGGCCACCGCGGCCGCGCTTAACGTGCCCTGGTCGTTCCAGGTGGTGCGGGGCGAATCGGTCAACGCAGCGCTGGAGTTCACCCGAGAAAGCGCCCTTCTGGTCATGGGCAGTGCCTCGGCCGGCGTGGTCGGTCGGAGCATCCGCCTGGTTGAGCGCGCGGGCGCCCGGCCCTCCGCTACTGCGCGCGGGACCTTTCATCATCTCAGGGCACGGCCGATCACGATGCTTTTCGATGGCTCGGAGCGCTCGCTGCGCGCGCTTGCCGCGGCGCACACTCTCGCGTCGAGAGCGGCCTCGCGCCTGACGCTGCTGGTGGTGGCCGAGAACGCAGAAGACTACGACCGGCGACGGCAGCAGGCCCGGTCGTGGCTGGCGGAGCAGGGCGGCACGGCGAAATTCGTATGGCTCAAAAGCCGCGATGCCAAGAGTGTCGCGCAGGCAGCGGGTGCCGAGCACGCATCGGCCCTGGTCTGGCATGAAGAAACGGCGGCGCCGCCGGATCCGCGCGCGCTGCGGCGGCTGCTCGCGGAGATGGGCTGTCCGCTGATTCTCGTCAGCTAAGATCGAGCCGCCAGGGCACGAGGACCGCCAATTTCCAGCTCGCTTGCCCTGAGCGCGGTCAGCTCGGCTTCCGTATACATCGGGCCTGGGCCGTCGCCTCTACCGTCGAGGAGCTCGACGCCTGGCTCGACCAGGGCGATCGACCGGACTCCCGCAAAATCACGGTCTTGGAATAGTCCCGCCTCCGTCAACGCCTGGCGTGCCCGCCGGCGCACGGCAAGCAGCCGAAAGCGCATGACCTTTCCGACGCGGTTGGGTCCGTCCTCGCCCCACGGAACATATGCGAAATCCGCATCGGGCTGCGAGCCGGCGAAGTATCGCGGCGCCATCTGGAACCGCAGACCGAACAAGCCCGTTCCGAACTCGGCCGGCAGGGGGCAAAGCGCGAGCAGCTTCACGAGGAGCGGATCGCGTTCGGCCTGATCTCGTCGCAGCCAGAACTGGTGAAACGCGCACTGACCGGTATCGATCGAAGTGGTCCTCTTTCTGCTGTCGTGCGCCACGTGTGCCACCCAGGGCTCGCGATCGAACCAGGGATGATCGAGGCCCTTCCCCAGAAAGTGCTTCGGCAGCGCTACGAACCAGGGAGGACCGGGTTTTCGGCCGCTGTTCCTGCAACGAAGAAAGTCGAGCCCGTTCAATCGGGCCTGTTCGTAAGCAGAGACGAACCGATCCGAGACGAACGTGTGATTGAGCGCGCCCACCTCGGGCAGCGTCCCTGCCCGGCACTGCGGATAGTCATCCCACAGCGAGAAGCTATTGTCGACCTGCCTCGTGTTGAGGATGGACCATTCGGATTCTGCATTCTCTGCTTCGTCCAATTCCTCCCGGAGCTGCGCGGACCCGACCACAGCGCGGCCCGCGCGGCGTTCTTCGACGAGGGATTCGATCGCGCGCTCGGCCTTCGGCGTTCCGAGCGCAAGCGTCACCCAGGAGACGCTGCGCGGCTTGAGACGAAGCGCAACATAGATGCGTTCGCGGACGTGCTGGGACTCGGCGCCCAGGAGATCGGTTGATCCGTCGGGTCCCGCCGGCGGGGCATCAACGCGAAGCGTCAGCTCCAGGTTAGACACCGTAGGGGCTCACCACTTGAGGCCCGCGCTGTTGATCAGTTCAGTGGAAGGGGTGCAGCGCTGCCCAGGAGCAAGCGCACGGCAAAGACGATCAATGCGATGCCGGCACCCCCGTACAGGAAGAACATGAGCCAGTAGAGAAGGGGTTGCTCGTTTCTGCGAAACTCGAGCCTCCCGCTGAAACCCTTTGGACCGCAAGGCAGCCAGCCGCGCGACAGGCTCTGATAGTCGACGAGCAGCAAGCCGACGCCGAAGAAGAGAAAGAGCAGACCCTGAAAGATAGCCATTCTAGGGCTCCACGACGACCTCGTACTCCTCCGGAGACGGCGTTGTGCCGCTGACGACCTGCGAGCCCGCCGCGCGGAGCCTTTCAGAGGTCTTGCCTGTCGCCTGCATATTCGCTTCGGTATCCCAGAGCGTGATACCCATGACCTTGCCGCTTTTACGGTTGACGAGAAGATAAGCTCCCTTGAAGCCGGCGACGTTTTTGTACGAGGCGACCACCGTCTCGCGAAAATGACGGATGCCGTCGTCGACTTTCTCGGGTATGCCGCTCGTTATCCGGACTCGTGCAAACATATGCTTCGCCTTTTCCGAAAGAAAGTCATATTTAAACCGACTCCGACCCCTGGTCACCAGTACTTGCCCATGATTTCGCGCGCCCACCCAGGTTCCCGAACCGGCCCTCGAGGTTCGAATCCTGTCATATAAGGCTTGAGATCCAGCACCGGTGTGCCATCAATTGCATCAAGACCCTGAACGTGGATACGCAATCCCTCAACCCCGAGTATCCGGCAGGTGCTGACGCCGAGCAGATTGGGACGGTTCTTTCCTCGCTGAGAAAAGATACCCACCTTCGGCCAAGCCGGGTTTTCCCTGGGATGACGGGCAGCGAACTCCACTGTGCCCGGGCCGACCCCGTGGAAGTGGTACACGACGACCAGGTGTGAGAACGATTCGAGACCTGCGATTGAATCCGGTGGGAATCGGCCATCCATTTCGATGGTGGCTTTAACGTCGCCCCACTCATCGTCTAGATCCTCGCTGCGCCCGCCCCGAACGTAGGCGACAGGTTCAAGCTCAATCTTCATCCCTTGTCCCTTCAGGTTTCCGACGTCCCGCATCACCTGTGGGACAAAGGCGGCGCAGGGCGACGCTGCTGGAATTTACTCAATTCACCCGGAACACGCCTCTGACAAGCCGGACCTGGCCTTCCTCAAGGCTGCGCCGCGCGTTGCCGGCCTTTTGCGCGAGATTGTCGACGAATACTCCCAGGCCCAGTTGTCCGGGCGCGGCCGGCGTGGCGTTTGCGGTGGTCCTGCTCAAATGCGTGTCGCTGGTATCCTCGAACAGTTCGGCGATGAACCCGCATCCGTCCAGAAGCGAGCGCATCTCTTTGGCGGAGACAAGAAAGTTATCGGCAGGGGCGCTGGCCCAGGGAAGGGGAAAGTAGGAGGCCGCCACTTTTCCCGCGGCCATCTCCTGGAAGGCGTAGCGGCCGCCCGGCTTGAGGACCCGGGAGATCTCCGCGTAGAGCTTCCGCTTGTCTGCGATGTTCATGCCGACGTTCTGCATCCACACGACGTCAAACAAATTGTCGGGAAAGGGCAGGTCAAGAGCGCTGCCCTGGTGCACTTTGACCCGGTCCTCGAGGCCGGTCAGCCGATTCAGCAGTACTGCGCCGACGCAGTAATCGGGGGACATTTCGATACAGTCGACGCGGCAGCCGAACGCGGACGCGAGCAGGCGGGCGGAACCGGCCAGCCCGGCCCCGATATCGAGGACGCGATCCTCGGCTCGAATCGGCACCACTTCCACTAACTCACGTGAAGCGCGGAGTCCGCCCGTGTGGAAATGGTCGAGAGCTCCCAGCTCCTCGGGCGACAGGCGTTGCTCCGGATTCAGTCCGGCCGCGCGAAGGCCCGCCAGGATTCGCGCCTCGATGTCGCGGGCGGCATAGTGGGTTTCCAGTGTAGACATGAACACTCCTCCTCAAGATTCTCCGTGTTCGACACGAGCCGGCGGCCCGTCACTTGCCTCACGATCAGGCTGCGCGGTGGAGCCGCTAGGCCTCGTCCGCTCCAGCGCGTTGTTAGGCGGCCCTTCTATCTGACCCGCTTGTACCATCCCAGGAAATACGGCCAATTGAGTTGAAGACGCGGGAGCTTGCTGTCTCCGTCGGAGTTATCCACCTTGTACATGCTCAACTCAGTTTTCCCATCGCAGGATCCGCACGACATGGTCAGTATGGGCCAGGTCCCTGTGATCTCGAAAGTCCCCGGCCTCTTTCCACAGTGAGGACAAACAGGAAAGAGCAACGGCCAGAACAGCATCCGCCGGTAAATGAAGGATGCTACAACGACGTAGGTGACGACAGCCGCTCCGATTTGAAACACAAGGAACACATATTCCGGAAACTGTCCGGAGGGAATAACCAGTCGTACCAGGGCAGAACCGACGAGTACCAGGGCAACCAGGATCAGCAGGTCAATGAGGGTCAAGCGCACAGCGATTCCTCGAGAATTGATACCTGCTGACTAACATCTTGGCTGGCCGCGGGCCAAAAGGAAACCGAACTCGCGTGATACTGAGGGCCCGAGCGCCGAAACTAGAATCAAGATGCCCCTGAGCACCCGCTTTCACCGCTTGGCGATAATAGTGCGGACCAGTGCAAGGATGCCGGCGTATCGCAACCGTGGATCGACATAGCGCTCGAGGACGTAAAACAGGAAGTAATAGAATCGGCACGCCGCCCAGACCAGGAGCATCAACAATACGGCCGTTCGTACCGATGTCGATTCCAACAGCACCAACACTGCCGCAGCGACTGCAAGTCCCCCAAAGGCGATTCCTTTAGCAACAATCCAGTGTTTTGATTGAAGATCCTTCATGGCAGTGTAGAGCTGAATGTGGCGCCCAACGTGTCCCGATCACCCGCGCGAGCAAGCCACGACGACGCTTGCTCGCGTCGGTGTGGATCGGGTGGTTATACCGCAACGTCGACGTAATCGACTTGGCTCGAAGGCTGGGGAATGGGGGTGCCGTCTTCGCGCAGTCCGGCGAGATGAAGTTCGATGGCTTCGCGCAGAACCTTCTCAGTTTCCTTGACCGTAGCGCCAGTCGCGACGCAGCCCGGGAGATCGGGCACATAGCCCGAAAAGTTGTCTCCCGCCTTTTCGATCACGATGGCGTAGCGCATGTGAGCCTCACTTTTTGAGCCCGGACTGCTTGAGGATACTATTGAGCGTCCCGGGTGCCAAATCATCGCTTGGTTTCCCCGCCACGGTGACCCGACCAGGCTTTGCAGGATGCCTGAACTGCCGGTGACTTCCGCGAGTCGTGACCAGATACCAACCGTCATCTTGAAGCATTCGCAAAACCTCGCTGACTTTCATTCCGCGAGCATATCAGCATGAATCGCAGTGGCCAAAATTCACTGGTTTCGTTGCGGTATAACGTGAATTGGTTGACAAAAGAGGCGGTTTGCAAGGCGCCATTCTGCGCTTGCCAATGTCATTGCTCAAGCGCGTCAAGACGTTAAGCGCGAAGAGTACGAAAAAGATTCGGCTACTCGCCGACCGTCGTATGAAATGCCTGGCGCGCTTGGTGGCTTGACGGTTCGATCATCAGGTCTTGACGGCGCGGCGCGCACGCCCGAGCCTGCGCATCACCGCGCGCCACGCCGGCGTCTGGTCCGGCCCGCGCGTATCGACGCTGACCGCTGCCACGCGCTCCTCCGGAACGAGCGCCTCGCGCAATTGAATCTGGCGCTCCAGGATCGATTGATCGGCCTCGGAGGCGTCCGATCCGGCCGCCGCCCGCTGCGCGACGCGCTCGTGCAGCAGCTTCTCCGGGGCATCAAAATCGAGAATGACGAATGGGACGGCCCGGCGGCGAGCGATCTCGTGAAAATGGCTGCGCTCGTCATGCTTGAGAAACGCGGCGTCGACCACGGCGGGGTAGCCCGCGTCGATTGTCCGCTCCGCTACGGCTGCGAGACGCTCATAGGTCGCCTCGGTCGCCGCCGGCGTGTAGATGCCGCTGTCGTGCCCGGAGCCGCTGCGCTCGAGCGGCGCTAGCCCGTGCAGCCGCTTGCGCTCGACGTCCGAGCGCACCCGCACCGCCCCGATCTGCTCGATCAGCGCCTGCGTTGCCGTGGTCTTGCCCGATCCCGAAAGGCCGTGCGTGACAAGCAGCGCCAGGCCGCTCACGGTGGAAAGACGCGAGGCGAGCCGGAGATAGCCGTGAAACGCCGTTTGCAGGCGCGACTTGTCGTTCTTCAGGAGGCCGGGCTGCTGCGAGCGGATGAGATGCACCTTGGCCCGAACCAGTGCGCGGTACACGAGGTAGAACCGCAACACGGCGAGGCCCTCGTAGTCCCCGCTCGCCTCGAGATAACGGTTGAGGAGGCGCCAGCCGAGGTCGGGCCGGGCGCGGTCGCAGAGGTCCATCACGACGAAAGCTACTTCGTTCATGACATCGATCCAGCGCAGCTCGTCATTGAACTCGATGCAGTCGAAGGGAAGCGGGCGGCCGTCCGTCACCACGATGTTGCCGAGGTGCAGGTCGCCGTGGCACTCGCGCACGCGGCCGGCGCGCTTGCGCGCCGCGAACTCGCCGCGTTTCGCCTCGCCCTCGCGCCCGGTCCACTCGCGAAGCAGCTGGGCTGTCTCCTTGTTGCGAGCATGCTGCAGGCGCGGCAAAATCTGCTCGAAATTCTGCATGGCTGTTGCGATGATGGTATCGGGCGTGCCAAACCGGTCCGCAAGGCTCGCTCCTGCCGCCCCCGCGTGAAAATCCGCCACCAGCGCGGCAAGTGCGTCGACTTCCGCGGCGCCGAACGTCCCGCGCTCGAGCATCCGCGAGGCGAGGGCTTCCTGCGGGAATTCGCGCATCTTCACGGCATAGTCGAGGAGGGGGCCCTCGCCGCCGATGTGGGGCCGCGACGGCGTGCCGCGAACGGCTACGACCTCGAGGTAGAGGTCGGGCGCAAGCCGCCGGTTGAGGCGAAGCTCCTCTTCGCAGAAGTGGCCACGCATGCCGAGGGTCGAGAAATCGAGGAAGCCCAGGTTGACCGGCTTCTTGATCTTGTAGGCAAAGTCGCCCGTCAGCAGGACCCAGGAGATGTGGGTCTCGAGGAGCCGGATTTCGCGCACGGGGTGGGGATAGCACTCCGGTCGCGTCAGCGCGGCGGGGAGGAACTCCACAGCCGCATCGCGCTCGCTCTGGGCGGTACTCATGGTCTTACGCTGCTGCCGTTGCAGGGTCCGGGACGTTTTCCCGTGAATCATTACACCCGAGGACCATACGGTTATCGTTGACCTGGGTCAACGATCCCGCCGGGCTTGCGGTCTAACGTGTTGAGCATGCCGGTTCACAATGCGGATATTGGCGCGATCTTCGAGGAGATCGCTGATCTCCTCGAGATCGGCGGCGCGAACCCGTTTCGCGTGCGGGCATATCGCAACGCGGCGCGCAGCGTGGGCGAGCTGGGGCGCGAGCTGGCGACCCTGCTCGACGAGGGCAAGGAACTGCCGAAGATTCCCGGCATCGGTGCCGATCTCGCCGCGAAGATCCGCGAGATCTGTACGACCGGCACCTGCAAGCTGCTCGATAAGCTGCATCGGGAGATGCCGCCTGCCATCACCGAGCTGCTCAAGATTCCGGGCCTGGGGCCGAAGCGCGTCAAGCTGCTGTACGACAAGCTCAAGATCAGGTCGACGGAAGACCTCAAGCGCGCCGCGCGCGCGGGACGCATCCGCGAGATCGCGGGCTTCGGCGCCAAGACCGAGGAGAGCATCCTGCGCGCCCTTGCCGAGCGCAGTGCAACCCCGGATCGCTGCAAGCTGGCGGTCGCCGCGCAGTACGCGGCGGCGCTCGAGGCGCATCTCGCCAAGGTGCGCGGCGTGCGCAAGGTAACGGTAGGCGGCAGCTTCAGGCGCATGCGCGAGACCGTGGGCGACCTGGACATCCTGGTGGCGGCGGAGGCGGGAAGCCCGGTGATGGAGCGCTTTACCGGCTACGACGAAGTGAAGAACGTGCTCTCCCATGGCGACACGCGCTCGAGCGTGACCCTGAAAAGCGGACTGCAGGTCGACCTCCGGCTTGTGCCCCCGGAGAGCTACGGCGCGGCGCTGCATTACTTTACGGGCTCGAAAGCGCACAACATCGCCATTCGCAAGCTCGGACAAGCACGGGGTCTCAAGATCAACGAATACGGCGTGTTCAAGGGCGAGAAGCGAGTGGCGGGCGAGACGGAGGAGTCCGTGTTTGCCGCGGTCGGCTTGCCGTGGATCCCTCCCGAACTGAGGGAGGATCGCGGTGAAATCGAGGCGGCGCGCGCAAAGCGTCTGCCGCAGCTCGTCGAGCTCGCCGACCTGAAGGGGGATTTGCATGCGCATTCCAAGGCGACGGACGGGCACAATACCATTCGCGAGATGGCGGCTGCGGCCAAGGCGGCGGGCCTTTCCTACATGGCGATCACCGAGCATTCCCGGCGGCTGACCGTTGCGCATGGCCTGGATCCGGTGCGGCTCGCCAAGCAGATCGACGAGATCGATCGCCTGAACGACGAGCTCAAGGATTTCACGGTGCTGAAGGGCATCGAGGTCGACATTCTGGAGGACGGCCGGCTCGATCTGCCGGACTCGGTGCTCTCGCGCCTCGATCTCGTGATCGGCGCCGTGCACAGCGCTTTCGATCTGCCGCGCCGAAAGCAGACGGCGCGGCTGCTGCGTGCGCTCGACAACCGCTATTTCACGCTGCTTGCTCATCCCTCGACGCGCCTGATCGGCGAGCGCGACGCGATCGACATCGACATGCTGCGCATCGTGCGCGCCGCGCAGAAACGCGGCTGCCACCTCGAGCTCGACTCACAGCCGGACCGGCTGGATCTAACCGACGTTCACTGCCAGATGGCGCGCGACGAAGGCGTGCTGGTCGCGGTCAATTCCGATGCGCACAGCACGTTCGACTTCGCACACCTCGCCTTCGGCATCGGCCAGGCGCGCCGCGGCTGGCTCGAGGCCGACAACGTCCTCAACACGCGCACGCTGGCGGAACTGAAGCCTCTGCTGAGGCGCACCATGGGCTGAGTGATCGCCTGTGGCGCGCCAGGTTATTAAAAGAAAATACTAAAGAACAACCAGTTAGTACTATTTATACCTACTATAACTACACTTTAGGTATAATTTACTTCATGGTCAGGCAACCCCAGGAGATCCAGACCCTCTACGCAGAGCTTTCGGAGCGGCTCGCTGCGTACGAAGCGGCGCGGTCCTTCTCGACGCTCAAGGGAGGTTTCGCGAAGAAGCGGGTGTCCGGCGCGGACTACTGGTATTTCAAAACCAGCGAGATGCCGTCGGGGCAACGCGAGTACTCAGTCGGACCGGACACTCCCGCGACGCGCTCCGTCATCGGGGCCTACCAAAAAGGCCGTGCCGAGGTGGAGGCAATCGAATCCGCGATCGACCGGTTGTGCGCGATGCTGCGGCAGGGCGGGGCGATGACGACCGATACGGTATCTGCCAAGGTCATTTCCGGGTTGGGAAGCGCTGGTGTATTCCGGCTTGGTGCGATGCTCGTCGGGACGCACGCATTCATCGCTTTGGGCAATATGCTGGGCGTGCGGTGGCAATCCGGAATACGCACGGAAGACATAGACGTGCTCGCCAGCCCGGTCCTGGAGGTTGCGGTCGGCGACGTCGCAGCGGACCTGCCCGCCACCCTGGAAAGCCTCAATATCGGCTTCCTGCCCGTGCCGAGGCTCAATCGGCGCCAACCGGAAACGTCGTTCAAGGTGCGCGGCAAAACGCTGCGGGTGGATCTGCTGACGCCGGGACGGCGCAATGCCGCGCCGGTTCTCATCCCGCGCCTGAAAGCAGCGGCCCAGCCGCTCGAGTTTCTCGGCTATTTGCTGGAAGCGCCTGTCGCGACTCCCGTAATCAACGGCGGCGCGACCCTGGTCAATGTTCCCGACCCGGCACGATTTGCGCTCCTCAAACTGATGGTCAGCATGGTGCGGCACGTGTCTTCGCAGACCAAGGCGGGAAAGGACCGCCAGCAGGCGGGCGAGATGATCGAAGTACTCATACAGGATCGCCCCGGCGATCTGGAACTCGCGGTTGAGAGCATCAATAAGCGCCCTGCGGCCTGGCGCAGGCAGCTCCGCGCCGGACTCGACCGCCTGCCTGCCGATCTTGCGGGGGCGAAGCGGAGAATAGCGGGGCTGCTCGTCTCCTGAAAATGCTTGTGGAACGGGATCCGAAAATCATGACCGCGATGGATAAGGCGCGACCGGCGGGTGAGTCCTATTTCGACCACGATGCCGATATCGGGATCATCGGGCGCGGCGCAACGGTCGAGGAGGCATTCGAGGCCGCGGCGCGGGCGACCTTCGCGCTCATGACTGACATCGGGTCGCTGCGCGGCGAGCGCTCGGTCTCGCTCGAGTTCGAGGAAGCCGACGTCGAGCTCGCGCTGGTGCGCTGGCTGAACCTCCTGCTCGGGCTCTCGCACGAGGAGGGGCTCATCTTCGGACGGTTCTGGATCGAGCGCGACGGCGTATGCTGGCGCGGCGGCGCGAGCGGCGAGCCGTGGCGCCCCGAGCTCGAGCGCGGCGTCGAGGTGAAGGGCGCGACGCTTACGATGCTCCAGGTCCGGCAGACGGAAGCGGGTTGGGAAGCGCGCTGCGTGGTCGACGTTTGACGGTGATAGCGATGGAGCTTACCCGGCTGAAGAGAATCGACGAGTGGTCGTGGACCGTACCGCTTGCGCCGGGTGAGAAGAGGAGCGAGGTCAAGCTCTACGGCAGCCGTGAGCTCCTCGAGACCATGGACGACAAGGTGCTCCAGCAGATCACCAACGTCGCGCGGCTCCCGGGCCTCGTCGGCCCGGCGATGACGATGCCCGATGCGCACTGGGGCTACGGCTTCCCGATCGGAGGCGTCGCCGCGTTTGACCCCGACCAGGGCGGCATCATCTCGGCCGGCGGCGTCGGCTTCGACATCTCCTGCGGCATACGGTGTCTGCGCAGCAATCTCGAGCTGCCGCAGATCGCCGAATTTCTTCCTTCGCTCGCTCGCGAGCTCTCCGAGAAGATCCCCGCCGGCGTGGGCGAGGAAGGCGATCTCAAGCTCGGCATCCCGGAGCTGGATCAGGTGCTGACCGGCGGCGCGCGCTGGGCGGTCAAACGCGGCTACGGCGTTCCCGAGGATCTCGACTTCATCGAGGAACGCGGCTGCATGAGCGGGCCCGTCCCCGAGAACGTCTCGGCGGTTGCGAAGAAGCGCCAGCGCGGCGAAATGGGCACGCTTGGTTCTGGCAACCACTATCTCGAGGTCCAGGTCGTCGACCGCATTCACGACGCGGCGGCGGCGGAAGCCTATGGGCTGCATGAAGGCCAGATCATCGTCTCGATCCACTGTGGCTCGCGCGGGCTCGGGCACCAGATCGGAACCGAGTACCTTGTGAGCCTGGCAAAGGCGGCGAGCCGCCTGGGCATCACGCTGCCTGACCGCGAGCTCGCCAGCGCGCCGATCAACTCGCCGGAAGGCCAGGAATACATCGGCGCCATGAACGCGGCCATCAACTGTGCGCTCGCGAACCGCCAGATCCTCGCGCATTTGACGCGTACGGCGTTTGCACGAATCATCAAGGGGGCCAGTCTCGAGACGCTCTTTGACGTCTCGCACAACACGTGCAAGGCCGAGCGTCACCGGGTCAACGGGCGGGAGCGGCTGCTTTACATTCACCGCAAAGGTGCGACGCGCGCGTTCGGGCCCGGGCATCCGGACGTCCCCGCGCGCTACCGCGAGATCGGGCAGCCGGTCGTCATCGGCGGGAGCATGGGCACCGGCTCCTACATCCTTGCCGGTACCGCCGAGAGCGAGCAGCGTGCATTTTCCTCTGCGAGCCACGGGGCGGGCCGCGCGATGAGCCGCCATCAGGCGCTCAAGCAATGGCGCGGGCGCCAGCTCGTGGACGAGCTGGCGGCGAAGGGAATCCTGATTCGCACGCGCTCGATGCGCGGGGTCGCCGAAGAAGCGCCCGGGGCCTACAAGGACGTGGACCTCGTGGCCGAGGCGACCGAGCGGGCGGGACTCGCGCGCCGCGTCGCGTTCCTGCGCCCGAAGGTCTGCGTCAAAGGCTAAGGGGCTATGGCGCATCGATCGCTGCCGGTGCCTTCGCACTTCGACTCCGGCCAGGTGGGCGCGGTATGGAAGGTTCCCTATGAAGAGCGGGCGCGGGAAGCCTCGCAATGGGCGAAAAAGCACAGGCTTCGACCGGCCGCGGACGACAGCTTCAGGATCTGCCTCGTGGCTGTCGACGTGCAGAACACGTTCTGCATTCCCGGACACGAGCTCTACGTTGGGGGGCGTTCAGGAACCGGAGCGGTCGACGACAACCGGAGGCTTTCCGAATTCATCTACCGCAACATCGGCGCGATCACAGAGATCTGCCCGACGATGGACACGCACCAGGCGATGCAGATCTTTCACGCCATTTATCTCGTGAACGACAAGGGCGAGCATCCGGCGCCTTTCACGCTCGTCACCGAGGAGGACGTGCG
>DASPGR010000369.1:0-15949 GCA_035620515.1 Burkholderiales bacterium
GAATGGCTCATGTGGGGGAAGTCCTGAGCACGGGCTCCGGCATGGCGCTCGGAACTCCCTCGTACATGTCGCCGGAGCAACTTTCGGGTGACAGGATCGACGGCCGCTCGGATCTGTTCTCGCTGGGCATATCGCTCTATCAGCTCGTGTGCGGCCGGCTGCCCTTCGAGGCGGAATCGATGGGGCAGCTTCGCTTCCGGATCATAAACGCAGCCCACCCGGACATTCGCCTCCATGATCCCGGCCTCCCTGTTTGCCTGGCAGCGATTGTTGACACAGCTCTCGCCAAGGACCCCGCATCGCGCTATCAGGACGGCGCTCAAATGGCCGAGGCGCTGCGGCTATGCCTGGCCAATTGGTCCGCGTCCGACGGTCAAACGCCCGGCCGCGTCGCGATTTCGAACTGAGGATGTCCGGCATGCCCGATCTCAATTCCGTGCTCGAGATCGCGTCGGTCACGCATCCGGGCATGGTGCGCTCGCACAACGAGGACAGCATTGCGGTCGAGAAGGAAATCGGCCTCGCGGTTCTGGCGGACGGAATGGGCGGCTATAACGCGGGCGAGGTTGCCAGCGGAATTGCCGTCGCGATGATATGCAGCGAGGTGAAGAAAGCCCTTGCAAAAAACCAGAGTGAGGCGCTGAATGGCAGCGCCGTGGAGAAGCTCATCGCGGAGCAGTCGGCGCGTGCGAACGAGGCTATCTACGAAGCTGCGCAGAGTCAGCCGCGGTATTCGGGCATGGGAACTACGCTTGTGGTCGCATTCTGGCACGACAATCAGATGACGGTCGGGCACATCGGAGACTCGCGGCTCTATCGCCTCCGCGGGGAGACGCTCGATCTGCTGACGCGGGATCATTCGCTGCTGCAGGAGCAGATCGACAGCGGGATGATCACGCGGGAACAGGCCCGGTTTTCGCAGAACAAGAATCTGGTGACACGCGCGGTAGGCATCGATCCGGAAGTCGAGGCCGAGGTGCATACCTATCCGGTCCAGCCCGACGACCTTTACCTTCTGTGCTCGGACGGGCTGAATGACATGCTCCCGGACGACGACATCCAGTTGACCCTGTCGTCCCTGCGATCGAACCTTCCGCTTGCTGCGGAGCAGCTGGTGCAGCAGGCGAACGATAACGGCGGGCGCGACAACGTTTCCGTGATTCTCGTCCGGGTAGCGAAGGAATTCCCGAGCCGCACGGGCTGGGCTGGAAGGTTGAAGGCTTGGATACGATAACGCTGGGGACATCACCATGGCGAAGTTGATTGTCAGTCTTGAAGGGTCGGTCATCAGGGACTACCCCCTTGAAAAGGAGCGGGTGACGATCGGCCGCAAGCCGCACAACGACATTCAGATCGAAAATCTGGCCGTCAGCGGCGAGCACGCATGCATTGTCACCATTCTGAACGACTCGTTTCTCGAGGACCTTGGAAGCACCAACGGCACGCTCGTCAACGGCAATACGATCAAGAAGCACATCCTGCAGAACAACGACGTGATCGAGATCGGCAAGTACCGCCTGAAGTACGTAAGCGAGGCGCCGCAGGCAGGCCGCACCACGATTGACGAGTTTGAAAAGACGATGGTGCTGCGCGCGCCGGGACTCGCCCGCGCCGCCTCGGGCAGGACGACCGCTGAGGGCACGCCTTCGGGCCCGCGGACGATGGGCGTCAGGATGCCCCCTCCGACCCCCAGGCCGCCCTCGACGTCGCAGATGTTCCCGGGCGGCCGCGATCCGGCCGCATCGGGACCGCAACCCTCGTCCCGCGGCAAGGAGGCCACGTCGTCTGGAGCGGGGACCTCACCGGGAGGCAGGCAGGCAACCGCGTCCGGGCCGTTTACCTCACCGGGTAGCAAGGACCCGACGGCATCAAGGCCGCCGGTCCCGGCTCAAGCAAAGCGGGATGGCAGCTCCGGACCAGCGAGCTCGCCGGACGTGGCCGTTGCGTCCACACCGGGACCCCAGAAAGCAGCAGAGGCTGTCGCCAAGCCAACGCCCGGACCCAGTACGACCTCTCCCGGCGGCACAGCAGGACCTGCACGCACCGGCGCCGCCGAGCCCCATCCGCTCGGGGCAATCCAGATCCTCAGCGGCTCGGGAGCGGGGAAGGAGCTCGACCTGGTGAAGAATCTCACCACCCTGGGTAAACCGGGTGTACAGGTAGCCGTCATTACCCGTCGACCTCAGGGCTACTTCATCACTCACGTCGAGGGGGCCACCTCGCCAGAGGTCAACGGGCGGGCGCTTGATGCGCAGGCGCGCCTGTTACAGGATCACGACGTTATCGAATTGGCAGGCGTAAAGATGGAGTTTTTCCTCAAGAAATAGCGTATTTCGCGGCTGCCGGCCGGCACGGGTTCACGCCGGCGGGCTTGCGTTGAACGTCGGGCCGGTGGTCGGTCCAGCACTGACCGCCGGCCTTTTCGCCTGGTACAGAACTTGCGGCTACACGGCATCGCCCTGCGGGAAAGTGTGCATTTTCCCGCTGAAATTGAAGGGAAAAAGGGGTATCGCGCTTGAGAAAACGGTTAGCCCGGATCGCCATCGGTTTCGCGGTCGTGCTGGTCTTCCTGGGCCACGCGGCGGGCTATTACTCCTTGCCGCTGCTCGCCAATCTGGAGTCGATCGCGTACGACGCGCGTCTGCGGCTCACCATGCCTGGAACGGCCTATACGGGAATCGCGATTCTCGATATCGACGAGAAGAGCCTAGCGGAGCGGGAATACGGTGGAGAGGGCCACTGGCCCTGGCCGCGCGACCGGCTCGCTCTGCTCCTCGACAAGCTCTTCGACCGGTATGAGGTTCTGATCGTAGGCTTCGACGTGGTTTTCGCGGAACGGGACGAATCGTCGGGGATCCGCGTGCTCGAGCGGCTCTCTGAGCAGCAGCTGCGGCATGTTCCGGAGTTTCAGGCGGAGCTCAGGCAGATCCGTCCCAAGCTCCGTTACGACGACATTTTCGCCAGCAAGATGCACGGACGCCGGGTGGTGCTTGGCTACGTGTTCTCGAATGCCGGTGCGGGGCGCATCCAGCAAAAGGGGCTGCTGCCTGAACCTGTCCTCGCCAACGGCGCGTTCGCGAAACGACCGATCTATACCACCTCCTGGAACAGTTACGCGGCGAACCTTGAGCCGCTGCAGAAAAGCGCATCGAGCGCGGGCCATTTCAACTCCATCACCGATGATGACGGCATCGTGCGCCGCGTTCCCATGCTCGCCGAGTTCGGTGGAGCATACTACGAGCCGCTCTCGCTCGCGATGGTGCGAACGCTGTTCGATTTGCGCAGCGTGCGACCGGTCTTCCCCGACGAGGCCTACACCTCGCCGCACTACGCCGGGCTCGAGTGGCTGCAGGTCGGCTCGATTCGCGTTCCGCTTGATGAGACTGCAAGCGCGCTGGTTCCCTACCGCGGCAGGCAGGGAAGTTTTCCGTATTTCTCGCTGGTCGACGTGCTCCACGATCGGGTACCGGTCTCCGAGCTGAAGGGCAAGATCGCTCTCGTCGGGGCAACGGCGCCCGGTCTGCTCGACCTGAGGGCGACTCCGGTCGGCCCGACCTATCCCGGCGTCGAGATCCACGCGAACCTCATCGCGGGCATGCTGGACGGCGCGATCAAGCAGCGTCCGCCGTATGTCATCGCCGCTGAGTTCATGCTGCTTCTCACCTCGGGCGTCGTAATCGCCCTCCTGCTGCCGTTTTTGAGCCCCCTCGCGTCGACGGTAACGACGACGGGCATCGTCATGCTGGTGCTTGCCGCCAACGTGGCCGCATTTCACTACGGCAACCTGGTGCTGCCCGTCGCATCGGGCCTGCTGATGATCCTCGCTCTTTACATCTTCAACATGGGCTACGGCTTTTTCGTGGAAGCGCGCGGCGTGAAACGGATAACTGATCTCTTCGGCCAGTACGTGCCGCCCGAGATCGTCGAGCAGATGGCACGCAGTCCCGACCGGTTCAACATGGCGCCCCGGGCCGAGGAGCTCTCCGTGCTCTTCTCCGACGTGCGCGGGTTCACCACGATATCCGAGAGCCTGTCCCCGGAGGATCTCTCGACTTATATCAACGAGTATCTGACCACCATGAGTCTCGTCATCCGCGAGCGGCATGGCGGCACGCTCGACAAGTACATCGGCGACGCGATCATGGCGTTCTGGGGTGCGCCCGTCGCCGATCCGAAGCACGCAACCAAGGCGGTGCTGGCCGCCCTCGAAATGCAGCGCGAGGTGCGCACGCTGAACGAAAAATTCAGGGCAAGGGGATGGCCCACGTTCAGGATCGGAATTGGCGTCAATTCCGGCGTGATGCGCGTCGGCGACATGGGATCGAAGATCCGACGTGCCTACACGGTGATGGGGGACGCCGTGAACCTCGGATCACGCCTCGAGGGCATCACGAAGGAATATGGGGCTGATATTATTATCGGTGAAGGCACCAAGAACCTCCTCTCCGGCTTCGTCCTGCGCGAGCTAGACCGGGTGCGCGTAAAGGGCAAGGACGAGCCGGTTACGATCTATGAGCCCGTGGGGCTCGAAGGCGAGATCGACCAACCGACGCTTGACGAGATTAATGCCTGGATTCAGGCGCTTAGGGACTATCGTGCCCAGCGGTGGGACATGGCGGAGAAGGGGCTGTTGAGGCTCAAAGAGGCGGGCTCGCGTCCCGAGCTCTACAAGATCTTTCTGGCGCGTGTCTCCGCGTTCCGGGAAAACCCGCCGCATCCCGGGTGGGACGGCGTGCTCACATTCGAGACCAAGTGATGAAGGTTCGGATCCTCGGCTGCAGCGGCGGAATCGGCGGAGATCTTCGCACGACGTCCATGCTGCTCGATCACGACACCCTGATCGACGCGGGCACCGGCGTGGGCGATCTCTCGATCAACGAGCTTGCGCAGATCGACCACATCTTCGTTACGCACTCCCACATGGATCACGTGGCATCGATCCCGTTCATAGCCGACACGGTGGGGTGGCTCCGCGAGCGACCGATTTCGGTGCACGCGACACGCGAGACCATCGCGATTCTCAAGGAGCATCTCTTCAACTGGAAGCTGTGGCCGGATTTCACCAAGATCCCGGATCCGGAGCACCCGGTGCTGCGCTACGAGCCGCTGGCGCTCGGAGAACAGGTCGCCCTGAACGGGCGGCGCGTCACGCCGCTGCCGGCCAATCACGTGGTGCCCGCGGTGGGCTACCACCTCGATTCCGGCCGCGCGAGCCTGGTGTTCACCGGTGATACCACCACCAACGATGCGCTGTGGCTCGAGGTCAACAAGATCCTCAATCTGAAGTACCTCATTATCGAGACGGCACTGTCCGATCGTGAGCGGGATCTCGCCATCGCCTCCAAGCACCTGTGTCCGAGCCTGCTGGCCGAAGACCTTGCCAAGCTCAAGCCGTCGCCGGAGGTGTACATCACGCATCTGAAGCCGCGCGAGGCCGAGCTCATCATGGAGGAAATCATGCTGAAGGTGAAGGAACGCAGGCCGCAGATGCTGCAAAACGACCAGGTCTTCGAATTCTGAGGCGAGAAAACGACCAATGGAACGAACACCGACTCCTTACGGATCAGGGCAGCGAAGCATGTTTGTCAACGGAGCGGCAATTAACAAGTTGAGGGCGTTATGAGCACGGTACTCCAAACCAACCCGGCGACCCGGGACCGTCTTGCCGAGAAGCTGAATTTTCAGCAGCGGCTGCAGGCGGTCACCAACAAGGTTCACGCGACAAAGAACATCGATGAGATCATTCTCGAGCTGTCGCAGGACCTCTGCAACCTGTTCAATGCCGATCGCCTGACGATTTACGTTGTGAACGAGGACAAGGGCTCCATCGTGTCCAAGGTGAAGACCGGGTTGAACTCGTTCAAGGACATCAAGCTCCCGATCAACGATCAGTCGGTTGCCGGTTTCGTCGCGTCGCACAAGCGTGCGATCAACATCCGCGATGTTTATGACGACGCCGAGCTCAAGACCTACAGCCCGAATCTGAACTTTCTCAAGGCGGTCGACGCCAAGACCGGTTACCGCACCAAGCAGATGCTGGTTGCTCCGGTACTCGAGGCCCGGTCGAAGGAGCTGATCGGTGTTATTCAGATCATCAACTGCAAGAACGGGCAGCCGTTCCTCCCCGTCATGGAAGAGGGCGTCGTCCAGCTTGCGGAAACCCTTGCGATCGCCTTCCGGCAGCGCCAGGGCCCGATGATGCAGGTGAGAACGAAATACGACGGCCTGGTGACGAGCGCTGTAATCTCCGCCGAGGAGCTCGAGCTCGCCCAGCGCTCGGCGCGGCGCAAGAATCTCGACATCGAAACCGTCCTGATCGACGAGTTCAAGGTGAAGCTCGCCACCCTGGGCGATGCGCTCTCGGCGTACTTCAGTGTCCCGTACGAGCCCTTCAGGCAGGACCGGATCAAGCCGCCAGATCTTCTGAAGAACATGAATCGCAGCTTCTGCATCGCGAACCAGTGGGTTCCGCTGGAAGATACCAAGGAAGGGATCGTCGTGATGTGCCTCGACCCGGAAAAGACCCGGGCCTCGCGCATGGTCACCAACGTCTATCCCAAGAGCCGGGTGGTCTATCGGGTCACGACGAATCGCGAATTCGAGAATACGCTCGAGCAGATGTTCGGCGTGGGCGCCTTCGAGGACGTCGGCGACATCGGCGACATTCTTGGCACCCTCGACGAGGATATGGACGAAGGCGTGATATCGGAGGACGTGGCCTCGGCGGCGAACGACAACGAGGTCGTGAAGCTTGTCAACAAGGTGATCATCGACGCTTATCAGCAGGGCGCCTCCGACATCCACGTCGAGCCCTATCCCGGCAAGTCCAAGACGGAGATCCGGTTTCGCAAGGACGGCGTGCTGATGCCCTACATTTCCGTGCCGGGCACGTACCGCAACGCGATCGCGGCGCGGCTGAAGATCATGTGCGACCTCGATATTTCCGAGCGGCGCAAGCCGCAGGACGGGAAGATCAAGTTCAAGAAGTTCGGACCGCTCGACATCGAATTGCGGGTCGCGACCATTCCGACGCAGGGTGGGGTCGAAGACATCGTGATGCGGATCCTGGCGGGCGGCGAACCCATTCCGCTCGACAAGCTCGGGCTCTCCAAACACAATCTCGCAATTGCCAAGGAGTTGATCGACAAGCCATACGGCCTCTTCTTTGCCTGCGGGCCGACGGGGTCGGGCAAGACGACTACGCTGCATTCCTTGCTCGGCTACCTGAACACGCCGGACATGAAGATCTGGACTGCGGAGGACCCGGTCGAAATCACGCAAAAGGGACTGCGTCAGGTCGGTATGAACCCGAAGGCCGGGGTTACGTTCAGCATCGCGATGCGAGCGTTTCTCCGGGCTGATCCCGACGTGATCATGGTGGGTGAGATGCGGGACAAGGAGACCGTATCGACCGGCATCGAGGCCTCGCTCACGGGGCATCTGGTGTTCGCGACCCTGCATACCAACAGTGCGCCCGAATCGATCGTGCGTCTCCTCGACATGGGAATGGACCCCTTCAACTTCGCGGATGCCTTGCTCGGCGTCCTGGCCCAGCGCCTGGCGAGGCGATTGTGCAGCTGCAAGGAGCCCCACACTGCCAGCTCCGAGGAGCTCAATGCCCTTATCGAGGAGTACGCGCTCGAGCTGCAGAACACGGCGAGCTGGAAGAAGGATCCCAAGGTAGCGCGGGAGAAGCTCTTCGAGGGATGGATCAAGGAGTTTGGCAACGAGAAGGGGCAGATCACGCTATACACCGCCAAGGGCTGCGACACCTGCAACAACACCGGCTACAAGGGGCGCGTCGGCCTGCACGAGCTCCTGATCGGCACGGACCGCATCAAGAAGGACATCCAGGAGCACGCGCGCGTGGCGAACATGTTCGCAACGGCGATCGAGGACGGCATGCGCACGCTCAAGCAGGACGGCATCGAGAAAGTCCTGCAGGGGATCACCGATATCCAGCAGGTGCGGGCGGTGTGTATCAAGTAGACATCGCAGCTTCCCCGCCGCCATGAACGATCTGCACCGCCCCCGCGACCCAGGGGATCTGCTCGACCGGCTCGATCAGCTGAACCGGATCGGAGTGGCGCTCTCGCAGGAGCGCGACATCACGAAGCTGATCGAGCTCATCGTGGTAGCGGCGAAGAAGATCACGAACGCCGACGGCGGCACGCTCTACCGGATGACGGAGGACAAATCTCTCCGTTTTGAAATCGTGAGAAACGATTCGCTCAGCCTGGCGATGGGCGGGACGAGCGGCGTCGAGATTCCGTTCCATCCCGTTTCGTTGTACGACAATGCGGGCGAGCCCATTTATTCGATGGTCGCCGCCTACGCCGTCCACCACAACCGCTCCGTCAACATAGCCGACGCCTATACGCAGGAGGGCTTCGACTTCAGCGGTACCAAGAGCTTCGACCAGAAGACCGGCTACCGGTCCAGGTCGTTTCTCACCGTGCCGATGAAGAACCATGAGAACGAGATCATCGGAGTACTTCAGCTCATCAATTGCCGCGACCACAACACGGGGGATGTCATTCCCTTCTCGGACGCCGACCAGCACCTGGCCGAGTCGCTCGCGTCACAAGCGGCGATCGCCCTCACCAACCGGCAGCTCATCAACCACCTCGAGAACCTGTTCGAGTCCTTTATCAAGCTCATCAACGCGGCGATAGACGACAAATCGCCCTACACCGGCGGGCACTGCCAGCGCGTCCCGATGCTGACGATGCTGCTGGCGGAGGCGGTCAACAACTGCAACGTCGGACCGCTGAAGGACTTCACCCTTACCGACCGCGATCGGTACGAGCTGAAGATTGCCGGACTGCTACATGACTGCGGCAAGGTCACGACGCCCGTGCACGTCGTGGACAAGGCGACGAAACTGCAGACCATCTACGACCGCATCGGGCTCATCGACACGCGCTTCGAGGTCATCAAGCGGGATGCCGAAATCGAGGCGCTGCGCGCGAAGCTGGCCGAGCTCGGGCACCAACCGGTTGACGGCACACGCGACCCGGAGCTTGCGAGGCACGTGGGGAAGATCGAAGACGATCGCGCGTTCCTGCGGCGCGTCAACATCGGCGGCGAGACCATGACCGAGGCGGACTTTGCGCGGCTGCAGGAGATCGCGAAGTCCTATGCCTGGAACGATGTCGAGGGCAGTCGATCCGATTTCCTGACGCCCGACGAACTGCACAATCTGACGATTCGCTACGGTACGCTCACTCCCGAGGAGCGGCGGATCATCAATCACCACATCGAAGTGACGATTCAGATGCTGGAGTCCCTGCCCTGGCCCAAGCACCTGAAGAACGTGCCGGAGTACGCCGGTGGCCACCATGAACGCATGGACGGCAAAGGCTATCCTCGAGGGCTGACACGGGAGCAGATGTCCGTTCAGGCGCGCTGCATGGGAATCGCCGACATATTCGAGGCGCTTACGGCGAAGGACCGGCCCTACAAGAAGGGGAAGACGCTAAGCGAGTCGCTGACGATCCTGGGCAAGTTCAAGCTGAACAACCATATTGATCCCGACCTCTTCGACATCTTCATGTGGGAGCGGGTCTACGAGAAGTACGCCGAGCAGTTCCTCGACCCGGAACAGATCGACGAGGTGGACCTCAGCAAGATCCCAGGTTACGTTCCGCCGCCCTTTTGAACCCGATTGGACACTGCGGGCTACCCCAACCTCCCGGACACGCTACCCGCCAGGATTCGTCCTGCTTCAAGTCCTCCCGGGCCGGGCCCACACGGCGTGTCGTTGAAGCAGCCCTGGGACATTATTTTTTCCATTCCGTGTCACTTGAGGGCAAGGACGATGCACCGGACACTTTTCAAATCTTTATTCCACGCACATCGGCCAACATCACGTGATGCAACTTCCTCACTTTACTCCGGTGCAAGGAACAAAGGATTTGTCGGGTTCCTCGCGGATGTTGACCGCGCGCAGTTCTTGGCGGCGAGCACTTCGCTTGTCGCAGATCAGGCAAGTCTCCGGCTGCGCGTAGGGATTCCCGCGCGGCAGCTGATGCGTTTCGCGCCCGTGTGTCTTCTATCGCTCGACCTGGTGGAACAGGATCCGGCGCTCGAAAGTCTTGGCCTGCCACGCGCCATCATTGTCGGCAAGTTTCCCGTGCGGCGGATTGCTTCGGAACCTGCGCGTTTTTCTGCCCTACTCGATTGGATTGCCGGAGCGCGGAATCGCTTCTTCGTTGCCGCAGACCTTTCTGACGACCTGGCTGCAGCGGCCAACATGTATCAGGTGCCTTGGCTCGCCGAATTCCAGCGAAGGCTCGCGCATACCTGTCCGTTGACCGTGCCAAGCGCGGCCCTGCGCGAACGAATCGGGGGCGGGGCGGCACATGGCGTCACGGTGATCGAAGACCCTTATGAACGCGAGATTGCAGCCGCCCCGGCTTTCGCGCCACGCGATGTTCTCCGAATCGCCTGGTTCGGCGTATTTGGGCCACCATTGCGGGCTGTGGTTGAGCAGCAATTTCTGAGCATCGCCCGACGCTTGTGCCCCCGGCCAGTCGAGATTGCTTTTGTGACAGCACAAATCCAGGCGGACCTGGTCGGGCAGATGGCCGCGCAACTGCGCAAGGTGAACCCATTGTGCGCCTTGAAATTCTTGCCATGGTCGCGTGAAATGGTCGAACGCGAGGTGACCGCCGCAGATCTCGTGGTGCTGCCGCAGGAATCTTCCAGCGAGTGGGGTCGCGTGAAATCACACAATCGCGTGGTAGAAGCGCTGCGCGGCGGCCGCTTCCCGATCGTTTCGCCGATTCCGTCATACCAGGAGCTCGCGCACGTGGCATGGGTCGGTGAGGATCTCGCCGCAGGCGTCGAATGGGCAATGAGCCACCCGAGCGAAGTTGTCGATCGCATTGCTGCGGGGCAGGCGTTGGTCGAGGAACGATTTTCCCCACACTTGATCGGTAACCGGTGGGCGGCACTACTCGGTCTGACGCCAGCATGAACAGCGGCGCAGGAATAACGAACGGCTGACGTGCTTGAGATTAAATCCCGCTCACCGCAAGGGGCGTTTAGCTCTTGCGTGAGATGTAGACCACCAGCCCCTCGGTTGCCGTATCGACGAACCGGTCACTGTAGCCAAGCTCGGTCAGCTCCCAGCGGAAAGTATTTCCGAGGCGCGCCTTCTTGTAGGTGCCGAGCCGGTGCTGGTCCTTGAACGCAGTGGCCTTGGTGAAGGCCTCCTCGAGTATCGAGGTCAGCCGGTTCTGCGAAATCTTGCGCTCGCTGCCCGCGTCCATCGTCGGCGGATAGCGTTTTGCGATTTCCTGGGCAAGACCCTTTGCAAACTCGTCGACCTGTTTGCTCGACACGGACCCGAACAGCCCCATAACATTCATCTCCTGGAAACGGCGCCAAGCGCCCGGTTCGTTGCTAGACGATTGTGGTGCCGATCATCTCACACGGGGGCCTGTGCATCGGTTGCGGTGTGCAATACGCAGCTTCCACTGCACCGCCTCGAGCCCGTACAATCCCGCCACCTTCCGCGCTGGCATGCAGTGGAAATTGTCATTTAAAAATATGATGTTGAATTATCGATGCCGACCCGAGACGCGTCAATAGCGGCGCGCTGAAGGGCCGGCTTCCACGATTCGGTCCCGATGCTGCTTTCGATCTTCAAACAGGTGTTGCGGGAAGGCCGCTCGCGGCGAGCCGCCGAACGCGAGCGAATCACGTCGACGCAGCTCGAGGGCGCACGCAGGCTGCATGAGAGCGGCGATCATGCCGCGGCGCTTGCAGTTTGCGAAGGCATTTTGTTGCGCGAGCCGGCGCACGCCGGCGCGCATTCCCTGCTGGGCACACTTCACGGCCAGGGGGGGGACCTCGAGCGTGCATTGACCCATTTCACTGCCGCAGTCGAGCTTGCGCCACGGTCAGAGGAAGCTCATATCGGTTTGGGAAATACGCACCGCCTTCGCGGCGCGCCTGAAGCCGCCGCCGAAAGCTATCGCCGTGCCCTCGCCATCAATTCCGGCTCGCCGGCCGGGCATTTCAGCCTGGGTCTCGTCCTGCGCCAGGTCGGCGATTTCCGCGGTGCCGTCGAGCACCTTCGGCGCGCGTTTCAGCTCGCTCCTGATTTCTCTGAAGCAGCCAAGGAGTGCGCACTCTTGCAAATACATCTCGGCGCCCATGAGGACGCGATCGAGGTCGCGAGGAGCGCGCTGGAGGCAAATCCCTCCGTCGCAGAGCTCCACGCGGCGCTGGGGCTTGCCCACCAGAAGTTGCACCGTCCGGAACTGGCGCTGCGGTGCTACGAGGAAGCGCGTGCTCTTGGCCATGGAGATGCCGAGCTCCTGAACAATCTTGGCTATGTCTTGCAGGAGCTGGGACGGCTTCCAGAGGCCCTCGCCTGCTACGAGCACGCCATCGAACTGCAACCGGAATTCCCGCTTGCGCGGTTCTACCGGGCGCTTGCCCGGCTCCTCACAGGGGACTATGCGCAGGGCTGGCCGGAGTACGAGACTCGTCTCATCAGCGAAGACGTCCCGCGTCGCCCCGACGCCTATCCACGGTGGACTGGAGAGCCTCTCGCGGGCCGCACGATCCTCATCTGGAGCGAGCAGGGGCTGGGCGACGAGATCATGTTCGCGTCCTGCCTTCCGGAGATCATCGGGGCAGCGGGGTGCTGCATCGTCGAGTGCAATTCCAAGCTGGAGCCGCTGTTCCGTCGTTCATTTGGGGGGGCGCGTGTATATGCGGCGCTCCCGGATCGGTCGGTTCCGGAGGAGGTCAAGGCAGAGGAAATCGACTGCGAGGTGCCGATCGGCTCGCTGCCCCTGTACCTGCGGCGTTCCCTCCGGGAGTTTCCGCGCCATGAGGGCTACCTTGAGGCCGATGCCGAGCGCGCTGCGAGATGGCGGCAGCGGCTGTCCGCGCTCGGGCCGGGCGTCAAGGTGGGCGTATCCTGGAAGGGCGGAACCCAACTGACCCGCAGCCCGCTGCGCTCCATTCCGTTGCAGGAATGGGCACCGATATTCGACGTGCCGGGCGTTCAATTCGTCAGTCTGCAGTACGGCGATGCGGCGGCCGCGGCTGGGGCACTCACGCCGCGGCACGGCACCTGCATCGTTCATTGGCAGGAGGCGATCGATGACTACGACGAATGCGCGGCGCTGGTCGCCGCGCTCGATCTCGTGATCTCGGTCCAGACCGCGGTGGTTCACTTGACGGGCGCGCTCGGCAAGCCGGGCTGGGTCATGGTTCCCTACTGTCCGGAATGGCGCTACGGCGCGGCCGGTGAGGGGATGCCTTGGTATCCCTCATTGCGGATTTTCCGCCAGACGTCATTCGGCGACTGGGGCCCCGTGGTAGCGATGGTGGCCCGCGAGCTCGCCGCCCTGGAGCGTCGGGCTGGGGTGCCTGCTTAGGCCAGCCCAGCCACCGAATGCCTGGCCGATGCTGAAAAATCTCCTCCGGGTGATGCTGCCCTGGCGCGTGCCCGAGGGCGCAGGCACCCCGCGGCTCCAAGCGAGCATCGCGGCGGAACTGGGCCGCGCGCTCGGGCAACAAGCGCTCGGCGACCTCCACGGAGCTGAGCAGATCTATCGGTCCATCCTGGCTGAGCAGGAGAATGCTTCGACGCTGCACCTGCTTGGACACGTATTGACGTTGCAGGCGAAAACAGCGGAGGCGGTTTCCGTGCTTTCTCGTGCCGCGGCGCTGACCCCGGACGATGCGGACGTCAGTTTCAATCTGGCCTGTGCTCTCCAGCGAGAGGGCCGGATCGGCGCAGCGGAGCGCGCCTTCCGGCGCGCCGTTGACTTGCGTCCCGAGTTCGTGGCGGCGTGGCTCAGCCTGGCCGGGGTGATGACAGATGCAGACGATCTCGACGCGGCCGAGGACTGCTTCCAACGCGCGCTCGGGCTGGACCCAAGCTTCGCCGAAGCGCACTACAACTACGGCAATCTCCTGCACCGGGAGGGGCGCATCGCTGAAGCCTTGTCGCAATACCGTTCGGCAATGAGCCTCAAGCCGGATTTCATGCGCGCTCACAGCAATCTTGTCTATGCCCTGAACTTCTCCGGCGAACACTCACCGGAGGAGATCTTCAACGAGCACCGGGAATGGGCGCGGGTCCATGCCGACCCGCTGACGAGAGAGGTTATCCCGCACTCCAACCCGCGCACGAGCGAGCGGACGCTGCGCGTGGGCTACGTGTCGCCGAACTTCCGCGACCATGCCGTAACCTATTTTTTCGAATCAACGCTCCGACACCATGATCCCGGGCGGGTCGCGGCCTACTGCTATTCCGACGTTGAGCGTTCCGATGCGTATACCGAGCGCCTGCGGCGCGGCGCGCACGCCTGGCGTGATATTGCCGGCCAGGATGACCAATCGGTCGCAGAACTCGTGCGCGGAGACGCGATCGACATTCTGGTCGATCTGACGGGGCACACCGACAACCACCGGCTGTTGATGTTTGCCCGCAGACCTGCACCCGTGCAAGTCACCTGGAACGGCTATGCCAACACTACCGGCATGCTTGCAATGGACTACCGAATCTCCGACGCGCGTGCCGATCCGCCCGGCATGACCGAGCATCTTCATACCGAGAAACTGGTGCGCCTGCCCGAGATCTACATGGCCTTCACGCCGCCCGCCGCAAGCCCGGAGGTGAGCGCCGCGCCGGTTTCCGCGGCGGGCCACATCACGCTCGGCTCGTTCAATGCGCTGTCCAAGGTGACAGGTCGAGTCATAAGGGTCTGGTCCGAGATCCTGTATCGACTCCCCGAATCTCGGCTGCTGGTCTTTACCGTGCCTGCGGGTCGCACGCGCGAGCGTATCATGGGCGAGTTCGCGGCGCACGGCATCGCCCGTTCCCGCCTGGAGCTCATACCCAGGTTGCCCTTGCCGGAATTTCTGCAGGCCCCTGCGCGAGTGGACATCGCGCTCGACCCGTTTCCGTTCAGCGGAACCACGACGACCTGCCAGACCTTGTGGATGGGCGTTCCGGTGATCACGCTGGCTGGAAAGAGCCACGTCTCGCGCGTTGGCGCAACGATGCTGAACAGCGTAGGTCTCGAGCAGTGTGTGGCAGAAAGTGAAGGCGACTACGTCACGAAGGCGATCGCACTTGCAGCCGACCCTGTCCGTTTGCAGGAAATGCGGCACGGATTGCGCAAACAAATGGCGCGCTCGCCCCTCGCGAACGGCCCGAGGTTGACGCGCTTCCTCGAGGACGCCTACGCGAAAATGTGGGAAGATTATTGCCACCAGTCGGCGGGAGGCGGGGCATGAGCGACGCTGGTCGCCGAACGCCGTTTCCTGCCGCGATGTGAAGGGTCTCTCGTTGAAGATTTCGTGGATTACTTATTCGTCGTTCAAGGTTGTCGAGACCGTTCCGCAGTCAAATGAAGCCGATGCCCGGTACCGGGTCTTTGCGCCGATGCGCGAGCTCCACGCTGTCGGGCACGACATCGAGGTAATCTACTTCGCGCCGGAACTGTCCGCGCAGCAGATGCTCTCCGCAGTAGAGGGGCAGGTAGCCGTGCTTGGCAAGCTGGTGCCCCCGACCCATGAGGCTTTCCCCGAGCTCGCTGCGAGGGCCCTCAGCGTAGTAAAGGGCCTGCAGGAGCGGGGTGTGCGGGTCCTTGCCGATATCAATGACAATCATTTCGAGAGTTCGCCGCGGGCACCCTATTTTCGCGAGCTTGTGACCACTGCTGACGCGATCGTTGCCAGCACGCCAAAAATGGCGGAAATCGTCCGAACGTACACGGACAAGCCGGTCAGCGTAGCGCGCGACCCCTACGAAGGACAGCGGGGCGCAGTCCGGTTCGCCCCCCCCCACTTATCGTGGTTGCGACGGTTTCTCGGCGCCTCGGGAGCGGATGTCCGGCCCACGCTGCTTTGGTACGGTTATCCCACCAACCTCGATACGCTTGCAGTGTTGAAAGACCAGTTGCTGCCGCTC
>DASPGR010000370.1:0-2310 GCA_035620515.1 Burkholderiales bacterium
CGCTGAAGTTGACCGTTGCCATGATCCGCCGTTGTTGAAAGTTTCAACAAGCATAGCAGTGCCGGGCGCGAGCCTCAAGCCGTCGCGAAACCGTGCCCGGAGGCCTCTCCGTTTCACGTTTGACGGATCCCGGAAGCCAGTTCATCCAGCATGGCATCCCAGGAAGGCGGCGCGTAGCCGAATTCACGCCGGAATCGGCCTGAATCGAGGCTGCGGTCGATGGCGACCGCATCGTCTGGGTCGATGCGAATCCCCAGGTCCAGCCTGTCGCTCAGGCGGGAGAGGAGGTCGAACTTGCTGATCGGCGCTGCCGACACGTGGTACAAGCCCGCCGCTTGCGGGTGTGATATCAGTAGGCGCTCGATGACACGGGCGAGCTCGACCGTCGTAAACCCCGAGAAAATCGCCTTGCGGTAGCCCTTTATCATTTTTCCGCGCTGGGAGAGGAACCACTCCACAAGCCCGGTTTTCCGGGCAAGCTCGGTGCCGATCATTGATGTCCGCAGCGTCAGCGCTTGGGGGCGAATCACCTCGCCCAGGAGCTTGCTGAAGCCGTAGACGTCCACGGGATCGGGACGGTCCGTCTCAGCGTAGTTCCCCTTGGCCCCGGAGAAAACGCAATCAGTGCTGAGATGCACAAGCCGTGCGCCGCGCGCCTCGCACAGCCGCGCCAGCATATGGGGAAAGAGCGAGTTGACTTCGATCGACAGCACGCCGTCCTTCGCGTCGGGCCTCTGCTTGATGACGCCCACGGCATTGATGACAGCATCAGGGGCGAACTGGCCGAGGACTTTCGGCAGCGCCGCCGGGTCGCGCGCGTCCACCGCGTCAAAGGTGTTCGTGCGGTCGAAAAGCCCGTAGCTGCGGTAAACATCAAGCGGCTGGCGCACCGTCACGCGCACTTCATGGTTGGGTGCGAACTGCCGGAGCAGCCGGTGCCCCAGCATCCCGTCCCCGCCCAGGATCAAAATGCGCATAAGTTCTCAGCCACGGCTACGCGCCAGTTCCTCCATCCACTTCTCAAGCCGCGTCAGGAGCATCTCGCGCTCGAAGTGCTGCTCGAAGTAGCGCCGGCCGCGCAACCCCATCGCTTCGCGTCCAGTCTCGGGCATGCGGTAGATCGCAAGCACAGCGCGTGCGAGGGCATCAGGGTCCCCCGAACCCGGGACGATTCCGGCGCCAGATTCTTTAATGACGCGCGCGCCTTCTCCATCGAGTGCGGCGATGATCGGCCTCCCGCAGGCAAGATAGGACTGCACTCGCGAAGGAAGGGTCAAGGCAAGAATCGGGTCACGGCGAAGACTCACCAGCATGGCATCGGCCAGAGCGAAGAAGCGCGGCATGGATTCTACCGGATGGCGGCCAAGCAAATGGACCGATCCCCCGAGGCCGCGCCTTTTCACCTCGGCCTCGACCCAGGGACGCGATCTTCCATCCCCGAGGATGATCCACTGAATTGCCGTCTCATCTCTCAATCGATCTGCAGCGCCGAGTATGGTCGCAAAATCCTGCGCGGCTCCGATATTCCCGGCGTACATCACCCGGAATCCTGCCGGCATTTGCGCTCGCTCCAGAGCGTCCGGCTCGACTGCGACGGGCTGGTAGAGCGCTTCCGCAGTATTGGGAAGGTAGAAAATGCGCTCGCGGCTGATGCCGTAGGGCAGGATTGCTTCGACGAACGCCTTGGATTGCACCAGGATCCGGTCGCAGCGGTGATAGATGAAGCGAACGAGGCGCTCGATCCCCGCCAGGATCCAGTTTGCGCGCACCGCATCCGCGGCCACGAGACTCTCCGGCCAGAGATCCTGCACCCAGAACAGGAGCGGGGCGCCTTTGAGCGCCTTCAGCACGAGCGCCGGCAGACCTACCGTAACCGGGGAGGGCTCATAGACGAGGATTACATCGAAATCGCCGTAGACGCGAAACGGCGCGAGAAGCGAGGCGAAAAAAGCGAAGGAAAGGTAATTCAGCGCGAGCCTGAAGCCCTCACCACCTCCCCTCGGAACGAGGGGCACGCGGATGACGCGGATGCCGCCGAACGCATCATTGCCCTGCCCGAGAAAATCATAGCCGCGGAAGAACTTTCCTTCCGGGTAGTTGGGCTTCCCCGTGTAGACGGTTACATCGTGGCCGCGATTTCGCAGCCCCTGCGCGAGGTCGTTGATACGAAAGTTCTCGGGCCAGAAGTACTGGGTGACAATCAGGATGCGCACGGGACCTCAATAACGGAACACCGATTGTATACGGTGAGCGCCCCACGACGGGCGAGCCGCAGGTTCCACCACCTCGGACGCGTGGTCCGGCGCGAGG
>DASPGR010000371.1:0-4486 GCA_035620515.1 Burkholderiales bacterium
CTTGCGTGCCTCGTTCCCATTGTCCTCATCACCCGGCCGCGCTGGCCCGGATCCCGGCGCGAGCTCGCGCACGTGATCGCGGGCGGGCTCCTCATGCACGCCGTGCATCTTTCCGGCAGCCACTATACGCAGTACCTCGGCATGTCCGCGGGCATCACGGCGCTCATCCTCTCCGTGCAGCCTCTGCTCACCGCGCTCATCGCGGCGTACTGGATGGGCGAGCGGCTCTTCATTCGCCAATGGTGGGGCATCGCAACCGGGCTGGCGGGCGTTGCGCTCATCGTCTGGCACAAGGTCGACGTGCACGAAGCGAGCATCGGAAGCCTGATCGCCGTAGTGATCGCGCTTGCCGGCGTCACCGCGGGGACGCTCTATCACCGGGTCTTCTGTCCGGTCGTGGACCTGCGCAGCGCCGCGCTGCTGCAATTCGCCGTGACGATCTGCGTGCTCTCGCCCCTGGCGTGGCTCGTCGAGGGATTCGTGGTGGAATGGTCCTGGGCGCTCGCGGGCTCCATCGTCTTTCTCGTGATCGGAGCGTCGATCCTGGCGGTGAGCGCACTGCACACGCTCATGCGGCGCGGCCAGGCGACACGCGTGACGAGCCTCGTCTATCTGACGCCGATCTTCGCAGTCGGGCTCGAGCTCGTCATGTTCGGGGAAATTCCGAGCGCCCTATCGATCGTCGGCATCGTCGTCACCTGTTTCGGCGTGGCGCTCGTCGCCTGGCGGCCGCTGACCCGTGCAGGCGCTCCCGCCTGACGTAAGCGAGCGCCTGTCTTGAGCATCTGGCTCATCTTCTTCCTGACCGTATTCACGCACCTGTCGTTCGCCGGATGCCGCTTCATCCTTGCACTCACGGCGATCCATTTCGATGCGACGCCTTTCACCATCGGCGTGATCCTGTCCCTTCTTGCGATCGTTCCCATGATCTTCGCGGTGAGCTGGGGCCGTTTCATCGATCGCGTCGGCGTGCGCGGGCCCATGCTGGCCGGTGCTGCCGCGATCCTCGCGGCGATGATCCTTGGCTGGGCCGTCCCGCGCCTCGAGATCCTGTTTGTCGTGAGCACGGTCGCCGGCTCCGGTTTCATCCTTTTTCACATCGCCGTGACCCAGGCGGCGGCCGTCATCGGGATGCCCGAGCAGCGCGTGCGCAACTTCAGCCTGCTCGCGCTCGCTTTCTCCATGTCGTCAACGCTCGGGCCGATTCTTGCGGGCTTCGCCGTGGACGGCATCGGGCACCAGGGCGCCTTTCTCGCGCTCGCGTCCGGCGTGCTGATCAACCTCATCGTCTTGTCGAGAAAGCGCGTCGCGATCCCGCGGCAGGAGGCTTCCCCGCCGGCTGCGGCCAACCAGCGCCTCATCGATTTCGTGCGGATGCCCGGCATGCTTCCCGTTTTCATCGTGGCCGGAAGCCTTTCCATCGCGTGGGATCTCTTCACCTTCGTCATGCCGATATACGGCACGCGGATTGGCTTGTCGGCTTCCGTGATCGGTCTCATCCTCGGGATGTTCGGCGTCGCGGTGTTCGTCGTCCGATTGGTTTTGCCTCTCGTGGCGCAGCGCGTGCGTGAATGGAACACGCTGATCGCGGCCATGTTCGTGACCGGCGCCGTGCTCGTCGCGTTTCCCCTGGTCGAAAGCGTGGAGCTTCTGATGGTTCTCGCGTTCCTGCTCGGCCTGGGACTCGGTGGCACCCAGCCGCTGGTGCTCGCGCTGCTCTATGAACGCGCGCCGCCGGGGCGCGGAGCGGAGGCAGTCGGGGTTCGCACGTTGCTCCTCAACTTCGCACAGGCGAGTGTGCCTCTCGCCTTCGGTGCGCTCGGCTCGGCGCTCGGCATGGTGCCCGTCTTCTGGGCGATGGGCGCGGGTCTTGTCGCGGCGGCGTACGCTGTGAACCGCAGGCGCTAGCGGACCGCCGCCAGAAAAGAAAACGGGGCTGCGAATTCGCAGCCCCGTCGCGGTTATTGCCAGTCCTGACTGCGCCTATCCGAGGTGATTGTTCACCAGGCGCGTCATTTCGAACATCGACACTTGCCCGCGGCCGCCGAAAACGGGCCGCAGCTTCTCGTCGGCGTTGATCATGCGCCGGTTGGTCCGGTCCTGCAGGCCGTTGCGCTTGATGTACGCCCACAGCTTCTTCGTCACCTCCGTCCGGGGCATCGGGCTCGAGCCGACGACGGCGGCCAGCATGGCATCGGGCCTCATCGGCTTCATGAACGCCGGGTTCGGCTTGCGCGCGCTCTTTTTCTTCTTGGCCGGTCTGCGGGCGGCCTTGCGAACCTTCTTTGCTTTCCTGCTCTTCTTCCTCTTCGCCATAACTATCTCCCAGATTGGCGCCCATACGGCGCGTGTGGTTGGAAACTACTGCAACGATGATTTAAGAGCGAAGGATGCCAATGTCCACGTGTCCTTGCAAGACCTTTTTTCTCTCGGTACTCGGGAGACTTCGCCCCGCGCGCGCCCGAAGTTTGCTTGAAAGCATCGATGCGACGACCGGTACGCTCGCGCGGCATCAGGGCGATCGCCGCTCGTGGAGAGGCGCGCTACAATCCGGCGATGGCATGAAGTCAAGGACTTACCCTAGGAAGTTCAAGGCCGTGGATTCCTCTAGCCGGCGCTGCTCGCCATGAGCGCGGCCCCCATAACGCTCGCCGTGCATGGAGGTGCCGGGGACATTGCCCGTGGCCCGCACAGTGCCCAGCGTGCGGCGCTTGCGGACGCGTTGAGCGCGGGATGCGGGGTGCTCACTGCCGGGGGGTCCGCAGTCGACGCGGTCGTCGCGGCGGTGAGCGTTCTCGAGGATTCCCCGCACTTCAATGCCGGTCACGGCTCGGTCTTCACCGCCGCCGGAACCCATGAGCTCGATGCCGCGGTCATGGATGGCGCAAGCGGCCGTGCGGGCGCGGTCGCCGCGGTCACCCGCGTGCGCAATCCCGTGGCCGCCGCCGCACTCGTGATGCGGAACTCCGACTGGGTGATGCTGTGCGGACCAGGCGCGGAGCAGTTCGCGGCCGAGCACGGCGCCCGTATGGTCGATCCCGCCTACTTTTTTACCCGCTCGCGCCACGAGCAGCTCGAGCGCGCGCGCAAGCGGCGCGCGGTCGAGCTCGACCACGACGGTGCATCGCGCCCGAAACCGCGCGGCGAGGAAGACGGAACGTCATACGGCACGTGCGGCGCGGTCGCGCTCGACGCGGCAGGAAATCTCGCCGCGGCAACCTCGACCGGCGGCCTCACGAACAAGCCGCCCGGGCGTGTGGGCGACTCGCCGATCATCGGCGCCGGGACCTACGCCGAGAACGCGACCGTCGCGGTCTCGGCAACCGGCATCGGCGAAGTGTTCATGCGAACGGTCGCGGCCCACGACATCGCGGCGCTGGTGCGCTACACGGGAGGCAGCGCGCAGGAGGCAGCCGAAGAAGTGATTCTGCGCAAGATTCCACGTGCCGGCGGACGCGGCGGCGCAATCGTGCTCGATCGCCGCGGCCAACTCGCCATCGTCTACAATACCGGGGGCATGTACCGCGGCGTGATTCGCGCCGACGGTGAGCCGGAGATCGCAGTCTAGCGAGACGTTGCGCCCCGTGGCGGCTTCACCCCATATCGTGGTTCATGCCGGACTGCATAAGACCGGCACAACGTCCATTCAAATGTTTCTGCACAGGAACCGGGCAACCCTGAAAGAACTCGGCGTCGATTTTTACACCGGACTTTTCCAGCCCAATAATCACGTGGAGCTTCACGTGGCAGCCATGAGATTCGAACGGGCATCGGGATTCAAGCAGAGGTCAGGTCTGAACGTGGACGAGGCCTTCCGCTCAAACGTAACAAGGCGGGTGCGCCAATACATCTCCCAGTCCCCGTGTCGTTGCATTGTTTTTTCCAATGAGGCCATCTCGCTGCTTCGCTATCCCGATGAAATGCATCGGCTGAGACAAATGGTTCCCTCAGGAAGAATCGAGATTGTTCTCTACCTTCGCAATCCAAAGGATTTCGTGAGGTCTTATTCCCTGCAACTCCGGAAGAATCCGCTCACTCTTCCCAAGGTCATTGATAAGGACTCTTTTGCCTATCTCGAAGCTGATTCCTGGCTCCTCGACTTCGAGGGCCGCGTAAACAGCTTTCGTGACGTCTTCGGCGCCGAGAACGTTACCGTGGTGGACTACGACCACGAGGTTCAAACTCACGGGAACGTAATACCTTCATTTCTGCGAATTATCGGCATCGAGCCAACGTTCGGGGAACGCGAGTGGAAGAACTTGTTCCTGAACCGGTCCTCCAGCACGCCGAGTCCCACGGATGGCTGAACGCGGCGTTGCGTAACGAAGCGGCGCCGGCGCACGCGATACCGCCTCCTAGCCCTTCTTGCGCTTCGCGAGGAATTCCTTGCGGAACTTGATCACCTTCGGCGCGACGACGAACATGCAGTACGGCTGTGCCGGGTTGCGCGCAAAGTATTCCTGGTGATAATCCTCGGCGACGTAGA
>DASPGR010000372.1:0-22486 GCA_035620515.1 Burkholderiales bacterium
TGGTTCAGCGCGCGGTGCGCCAGAGCGCCGAAATCGGCACCGCGCTGTGGCCGCGCCTGGCGCGCTGGGACGCGGCGACCCTCGAGCCCGCGCTCGCCGCGGTGCGCGCGCCCGTGCTCGTCATCCAGAGCACCACGCGCAACGCGCAGGGCCAGCGCGGACCGCTGCAGCCCGGGCAAACTTCCCCCTGGCTGGATTTGCTCAAAAACAAACTACCAAACTGCAGAATCGAGACCCTTCCCGGCCTCGGCCACTTCCCGCAGCTCGAGGCGCCCGAGCGCGTCAACCGGCTGATCGCGCAATTCTGTCGTTGAAGCGGTTGAAACGGCGCGGCGGCTCGCGTCGTCCAATGTGTGACCAGACCCAAGGAGTGTCCCATGGCAACGGCCACTAGGACCGCTTTCGTCCTGGCGGGCGGCGGCAGCATCGGTGCGGTCCAGGTCGGCATGCTGCGCGAGCTGCTTCGGCATGGCGTAGCTCCAGATCTCGTGGTGGGTTCCTCAGCCGGAGCGATCAACGGCGCTTATCTTGCCGGTGCACCCGATCTGGAAGGCGTGGCGCGGCTGGAAGCCCTCTGGCGCGGGCTGCGGCGGCGGCAGGTGTTTCCCATCACCTGGCGCAGCATGATGGGGCTTGTCACGCGGCACAGCTTCCCGGTCGATCCCAGCGGCCTGCGAGCGCTGGTCGAAGCGCATCTACCGTACAAGGAGCTCGAGGCCAGCCAGATTCCGCTGCATGTGGTGGCGACCGATCTGCTCGGCGGCGGCCCGGTGCGGCTCTCGAGCGGACCGGTGGTGGATGCGGTCCTCGCGAGCTGCGCGATACCGGCGGCATTTCCGCCGGTGCGCATCGGCGAGCGCTACTTGATCGACGGAGCGGTGGCGAGCAACACGCCGATCCGGGTCGCGGTAGAGCTGGGCGCGAGCCGCATCATCGTATTGCCGAGCGGCTACGCCTGTGCGCTGGACAGTCCCCCGCGCGGGCCGATCGCCACCATGCTGCACGCGATCACGCTCCTCATCGCGCACCAGCTGGTGGCGGACCTCGAGCATTGCGGCGAGCAGGCGGAGATCGTCACCGTGCCGCCCTTGTGCCCGCTCGCAGTGTCGCCGTACGACTTCTCGCACGCCGGCGAGCTGATCGAGCGCTCGGCCGCGCAAACGCGGCGCTGGCTAGAGCAGGGGGGTCTGGAAAAGCGCCGCATCCCCGGCGCGCTGCGCCCGCACGAGGACTAAAGCCTCGGCGACGAGGGCAGCGCGGCTTGCGCAGGCATTGCCAGCACAGAAAGCATGCCTTCGCACGCGCGAATGTTGACGAGGTGCGATTCGTGCATCGCCTGCAGCGCGTATTTCGCTGCGAGGGACGGAATAAGCGGCAACGCGGCCGCGATGTGCCGGGCGACCCACGCCTGCCCGCGGTTGAGGAAGTCGAGGCGCTCGGGCCACCCGTCGACGAGCAGCCCTTTGCGGTAAAAGTCGCCTGTCGCCGTGCTCGGCGCGACATCTGCCTCGAGCAGGAAGTGGATCAGGACGGCACAGTTGCGCGCCTCGTCGCGCTGCACCTCGCGCAGCGCGGCGTGGAGCTTCGAGCTCAGCGGCAGCTCGTTCAGATAGGCCGCGAGGAGCTTCGCGCCCGCGCGTTCGGCTTCGAGCAGCGTGTTGAGGAGCGCGCCGAGCTCCTGCCTGGTCATGAGGTCCACGACCTGCTCTCGAGCACGTCGCGCAGGACGACGGCGTGGCTGTGGCGCACGTCGCGTGCGGCGAAGAGGAGAGTGACGCGCGCGCGCCGGCGCAGATCGTCGAGCGTGCGCAGAACGTCGGGCTCGCGCGCGAGCTCGGTGCGGTATTTGTGAGCAAAGACGTCCCAGCGCTGCGGATCGTGGCCGTACCAGCGGCGAAGCCCCGGGCTCGGCGCCGCGTCCTTCAGCCAGAGGTCCGCGGACAGCTCCTGCCTCGTCATGCCGCGAGGCCAGAGCCGGTCGACCAGCACGCGTAGGCCGTCGTCGGGCGCAGGCTTGTCGTAGACGCGCTTGAGGAGGATGGGACGACGCCTCATCGCGCGGCCCGCTCCCGGATCAGGCCGTCCACCACTGCCGGATCGGCCAGCGTGGACACGTCGCCGAGGTTGGCGCAGTCGTTCTCGGCGATCTTGCGCAGGATGCGGCGCATGATCTTGCCCGAGCGCGTCTTCGGCAGCGCCTGCGCCCACTGAATGTGGTCCGGGACGGCGATCGGGCCTATCGCCTTTCGCACCCAGCGTCCGAGCTCGCTGCGCAGCTCCTCGCTCGGCTGCTCGGACGCCTTGAGCGTCACGTAGGCGTAGATGCCTTGCCCTTTCAGCTCGTGCGGGTAGCCGACGACCGCGGCTTCGGCGACCTTGGCATGAGCAACGAGCGCGCTTTCCACTTCCGCCGTGCCGAGGCGATGGCCGGAAACGTTGATCACGTCGTCGATGCGCCCGGTGATCCAGTAGTAGCCGTCGCGGTCGCGGCGCGCGCCGTCCCCGGTGAAGTACAGGCCCGGGTAAGCGCTGAAATAGGTCTTCAGGAAACGCTCGTGATCGCGGTAGACGGTGCGCGCCATGCCGGGGCCGCCGTCGCGCAGACAGAGCCGCCCCTCGCATGCGCCGTTCAGCTCCTTGTCGTTCTCATCGACGATCACCGGATCGACGCCGAAGAAGGGCAGCGTCGCCGAGCCCGGCTTCGCGGGAATCGCGCCCGGCAGCGGCGCGATCAGGATGCCGCCGGTCTCGGTCTGCCACCAGGTATCCACAATCGGGCAGCGGCGCTCGCCGACCACGTTGTAGTACCAGAGCCAGGCCTCCGGGTTGATCGGCTCGCCCACCGAACCCAGGAGCCGCAGCGATTTGCGGCTCGTCTTCTTCACAGACGCTTCGCCGTGGCGGATGAGCGCGCGGATCGCGGTAGGCGCGGTATAAAAGATGCTAACGCGGTGTTTGTCGACGATCTGCCAGAAGCGCGACGCATCCGGATAGTGCGGCACGCCTTCGAACATCAGCGTCGTGGCGCAGTTCGCGAGCGGCCCGTAGACGATGTAGCTGTGGCCGGTGACCCAGCCGATGTCGGCGGTGCACCAGTAGACGTCGTCGGCGTGATAGTCGAGCGCCACGCGGTGGCTGAGCGACACCTGCACGAGGTAGCCCGCAGTCGTGTGCAGCACGCCTTTGGGCTTGCCGGTCGAGCCCGAGGTGTAGAGGATGAAAAGCGGATCCTCCGCGCCCATCGGCTCTGCCGGGCAATCAGCGGATTGGCGGTCGACGAGCTCGTGGTACCAGTGATCGCGCCCCTGCACCCAGGCGACGCGGCCGCCGGTGCGGCGCAGGACGATGCAATGTTCGACCGACGGGCAGCTCGCGAGCGCTTCGTCCGCATTCGCCTTGAGCGGAACGGCGCGGCCGCCGCGCCGACCTTCGTCGACGGTAATGAGAAGCCTGGAATCGCAATCCCGGATGCGGCCGGCGAGCGACTCGGGCGAGAACCCGGCAAACACGACCGAATGGATGGCGCCGATCCGCGCGCAGGCGAGCATGGCCGCCGCAGCCTCCGGGACCATCGGCAGATAGATGGTGACGCGGTCGCCTTTGCCGACGCCGAGCGACTTGAGCGCGTTCGCCAGACGGCACACTTCCGCGTGCAACTCGCCGTAGCTCAAGGTGCGGCTTTCAGCCGGATCATCGCCTTCCCAGATGATCGCGGTGCGGCTCGTGTGCGCGGGGAGATGGCGATCGAGGCAGTTGGTGCTCGCGTTCAGCATTCCGTCCTCGAACCAGCGGATGCGCGCCTCGCCGGGTCCGTACGAAACATCGCGAATGACGTTCGGGCGCCTCACCCACTCGAGGCGCTCGGCCTGCTCGGCCCAGAAGCCGTCCGGGTCGCGCAGCGAGCACGCGTAAGCGCGGCGGTAGCCTTCCTCTTCGATCCAGGCGTTTCGCTTCCAGTCACCGGCGACGGGAAACACAAGCGGGTCAGGCGCAATCCGCGACCGCGCATCGTCGTCGTAGGGCAGCAGGGGCAGCGGAATCTTCATCTCGCTCTCCGGTCGGGGCGTGAGCCATCTTCGGCCGGGAGCGAAATGAAGTAAAACGAAACTTAGTGGTCGTTCAATCCAATCTTATTCATACCAAGCGCGCCACCCTTTGGGAACGGCGCGCGGCGCCGCGGCATCCAATGCGTGACATCCAAAGGAGAACATCATGGCACGCATCGTGAAACGCACCGGCACGGGACCGGTTGCATATGTGATCGATGGCACGGAGCAATGGCTCTGCACCTGCGGGCTGTCGAACAACCAGCCGTTCTGCGACGGCTCGCACAAGCTCACGCGCGGCGAGCACCCCGGCAAGCTGTATTGGTACGACGAAGCCGGCGAGCGCCATGAGGCGGCCGGCGAGTTTCCCGAAATCCGCACGTTCTGATCGACATGAACGCTCCGGAAAGGCTTCCGCTTTGGGACGTCCAGTCCCGGCCCGACAGCCGGGAACTGCGCATCGAAGCGGTGGGCGTGAAGGGCCTGCGTTACCCGGTCGCCATCGCCGCCGGACGCAACGCCGTGCCCACGGTCGCGACCTTCACGATGACGGTCGCTCTCGCCGCCGCGGAAAAAGGCACCCACATGTCGCGCTTCGTCGAAGCGCTGGAAGCGCAACGCGAGCCGCTGACGATCCTGCGATTCAAGGCCCTGGTACTCGACATGCTCGAGCGGCTCGATGCGGCCCGCGGAAGCATCGAAATGCGTTTCCCCTACTTCGTGCGCAAGCGCGCCCCGGTCACCGGGGTCGCAAGCCAGCTCGACTACGAAGTCTGCTGGCAAGGCAGCGTAGCCGACGACGGCGAGTATGCGTTCTGGATGCAGGTAATGGTGCCGGCGACGAGCCTGTGCCCCTGCTCCAAGGAAATCTCCGACTACGGTGCGCATAACCAACGTTCTTGCGTCGCCATCCGGGCGCAGCTCGCGGGCGACGTGCCGATCGAGGAATTGATCGACATCGCCGAGCGCAGCGCGTCGTGCGAAGTGTATGGGCTGCTGAAGCGGCCCGACGAAAAGTACGTCACCGAGCGCGCCTACGACAATCCGAAGTTCGTCGAAGACCTGGTGCGCGACGTCGCGCTGGCGCTCAACCGCGAGCCGCGGGTGGCGGCCTACGCGGTCGAAGCCGAGAACTTCGAATCGATCCACAACCATTCCGCATTCGCCAGGATCAGCCGTGGCTAGCTATGAGACGAGGCTCAAGCGCGCCGAGACGATCGCCGAAGGAACCATGGCGTTCCACCTGGAAAAACCGCCGGGCTTCCGCTTCAAGGCCGGGCAGGCGATCGACCTCGCGCTTGCGAACCCCCCGCTCGGCGCGAACAGCACCCATCGTCTCTTCTCTCTCGTGAGCGCGCCGTTCGAGGAAGAGATGTGCGTCGCGACTCGCATGCGTGACGGCAGCGCCTACAAGAGCGCGCTCAAGGCGCTGGCGCCCGGGGCGACGCTCAAGGTCAAAGGCCCGCTGGGAGTCATGACGCTGCACGAAGACCGCTCGCGCGCCGCGGTGTTCATCGCCGGCGGCATCGGCATCACGCCGTTCATCAGCATGCTGCGGCACGCCGCGCACGAAGGGCTCGACCGGCCGCTTTACCTGCTCTACTCGAATCGCCGCCCGGACTACGCGGCATTTCTCGCCGAGCTGCAGGCCCTCGCGCAGCGGCATGCCCGCTTTCGCCTGCTGGCGAGGATGACCGACGCTGAAGGATTCATCGACGCGGACACGGTACGGCGCTTCGCCGGCGATGCCGCGGCGCCGGTCTATTACCTCGCCGGTCCGCCGGCGATGGTGGATGCAATGACCGGTGTTCTTGCCCGGGCCGGCGTCAACGAGGCGGACATCAACAGCGAAGAGTTCTACGGCTACTAGGCCGCCATGGAACGCCACCGGCACTTCCCCAGGCGCGCGGACACCCAGCGGGTAGCGCTGGTCCTGCAGGGCGGGGGTGCGCTGGGCGCCTATCAGGTCGGCGTATTCCAGGCGCTCGACGAGCACGGCTTCGCGCCCGACTGGGTAGGAGGCACCTCCATCGGGGCGATCAACGGCGCGCTGATCGCCGGCAATCCGCCGGACCGGCGCTTCCAGCGGCTGCAGCAATTCTGGAGCGCGATCCTGCTGGAGGATCTGTTCGATCCGCGCCGGCTGCCCGAGCCCATGCGTCAGGCCTACAGCTTCTGGACCGCGATGGCCGCATGCGCCGGCGGGCGCCCGCGCTTCTTCTCACCGCACCCGTTCGTGCCCTTCTGGGCATGGCGCAGCGGCTCGAGTGACGCGGCAGGCTTCTACGACACCCGGCCCCTGCGCAAGCTGCTGCTGGAGTTGGTGGACTTCGACTACCTCAACCACGGCGCCGTGCGCTTCAGCCTGGGCGCGGTGCACGTCGCGAGCGGCCGGCTGCGCTATTTCGACAACGCGTTCCAGCGCATCGGCGTCGAACACGTCCTCGCGAGCAGCGCACTGCCTCCCGCATTTCCCCCGGTCGCGGTGGATGGAGAGCTCTACTGGGACGGCGGCGTGTACTCGAACACGCCGCTCGACGTGGTGCTCGACGACTATCCGCGGGTCAACACGCTGTGCTTCATGGTCGACTTGTGGAACGCGGAAGGCGCGGAACCCGCTTCCATCAGCCAGGCACTCGACCGACAGAAGGACATCGCCTATGCCAGCCGCTCCGGGCAGCACATCGAGACCTACCAAGCGATGCACAACCTGCGCCGCGTAATCCGCGAGCTTTACCGCAACCTGCCCGACGCGAAGCGGCTGGAGCCGGAAATGAAGGCGCTCGCCGAGCGCGGCTGCCACACGACGATGGATATCGTCCACCTGCGCAACCGCGATCGCCCCTGGGAGCTCGCCACCAAGGACCTGGATTTTTCCCGCACCGCCATCGAGGAGCGCTGGCAGCTCGGCTACGCCGACGCCATGCGCGTCCTGCAGCGCGCTGCATGGATGAGCCCGCCGGATCCGCTTGCCGGCGTGGTGGTGCACGCCATGCCGCCCGTTACTGCATGAACCAGCCGTGACTCACCACCACCGACTGGCCGGTCAGCGCATTGCTTGGAAAGGCGGCGAATAACACTGCCAGCTCCGCGACGTCCTGGACGGTGGTGAACTCGCCGTCCACGGTTTCCTTCAGCATGACCTTCTTCACGATCTCCGCTTCGCTGAGTCCCAGCGCCTCCGCTTGCTCCGGAATCTGCTTCTCCACGAGCGGGGTGCGCACGAACCCGGGACAGATGACGTTGGCGCGGATGCCGTGTTGCGCGCCCTCCTTAGCCACGACCTTCGCCAATCCGATCAAGGCGTGCTTGGCGGCCACATAGGGCGCCTTGAGGGGCGAGCCCTCTTTCGAGTGCACCGAACCCATGTAGATAACGCTGCCGCCGCGGGTGCCTCGGATCATGTGCTTCATGCACGCTCGCGTGAGCAGGAACGCGCCGTCCAGGTGGATCGCGGTGATCTTCCGCCAATCCCCTAGCGAGAGCTCGACCACCGCCGCGATGTGCTGCACGCCGGCGTTGCTCACCAGCACGTCGACGTAGCCGAACCGGCACACGGCCTCGGCAACGCCTGCATCGACGGATGCCTCCTGGGTGACGTCCATGGTGACCGCCAGGGCCCTGCCGGCACCCATCTCCGCGGCCACTGCCTGCGCCGCCTGCGCGTTCACGTCGGCGATGCAAACTTTCGCACCCTCGCGGACGTAGGCGTGGGCGATTTCCTTTCCGATGCCGCTCGCCGCGCCGGTCACGATCGCCACTTTGTCTTTCATACGCATATCGGTTCCTTAACAAGATGGATTCTCGAATCGTGCTTCGCTCGCGATGATTGTGGGCCGGGCGGCATCACCTTCGCATTGTTCGTCCTGCTCTGGCGCTCGCTCGCGCGCGGACGCGACGCAACGCCTTTTCTTGCCGCGCTCGGCCCGGCTTGCCGTCCCTAAAGGGACTTCAAGTACTCGATCAGCTCGCCTTTCTCCTGGTCGTTCAGCCCGAGCCTGAAGGTGCGGTCGTAGTGCTCGACCACGGCTTGCAGCGTGGCGAAGCGGCCATCGTGATAGAAGCCGCCCCTCTGGTGGGTCCACAGGCCGGCGAGGGGAGCGGTGCGGTACATGCGCGTCGGCGAGCGGTCGGCCTGAAACGAATCGATGCCCAGCTCGGCCGGCGCATGCAGGTTGTGTCCAGGCTCTGTGAACAGCGGCGGGACATGACAGCTCGCGCACTGTGCTCGACCGCCAAACACGTCCTTCCCGCGCGCGGCTGCGGCCTTGTCGAAGCTTCCTTCGGGCGCTTTCGGCGCCGGGATGGCGATCTGGTAGAAGTGCAGCGCCGCCAGCTTGCTCGTGACCAGGTCAGGCTCTCCCCGGGTGTTGCCGGAGCCGCTCCCGGCCGAGACCGGGTACTGATCCCGGTCGTCGAAGCGCCGGTCGACAAAGGTGCCCGAGCCGTGCATCTGCGTGACCGCAACGTAGGCATTCCAGTACGGCACTGAGCCGAAGCCCGTCCATGTATGCAGGTTCACGCCGGCGAGTCCAAACGCGGGCGGAATGAGCGTGCCAGCCTGCCCGCCATCCGGCCGGAAAGCCTTGCCGTCCTTGTCCAGGATTGCGTCGTAGCGTCCGGGACCCCAGCTCGTCAGCACTTGCCTCACCGTTGCGTCGTCGACGCCGAGGAGATCGGTGAAAGGTCTCAGGTTCGGAGCGAGCGAGACAATCAGGCCGACATTCAGGTCCCGGTTCGCCCAGCCATCCAAACGCCTGCCGATGCCTGGCGCGAATGAGTCGTCCACCGTCGAATGGCACAACGCGCATTGCGTACCCAGGCTCTGTATCGCGCCGGTCTTGTCGAACCTGCCGGTCACTCCGACCACGGCATTGAGCTTGAGCAGCGCGAGCGTGGTCGCTGGATCGTCGAGGTCGACCCTGCCGGCCCGGATCAGGTGCTTGAGCCTCTCCGGCAGCGCGTCCGCGTCTACTTTGAGGCCGACGGCGAGCGCAGTCTTCGGGCTTACTCCCGGGCCGACGCCACCGTTTCTTGCCCCGGCAATGGCTTTGTGCAGTTGCAAGGCGTCGCCGAAGAAGGCCTCCGAGCCGAAGGTGTCGAAGCGGAAGATCTGCCTGCCCTTCTCGATCAGCCGGCGCGCGTGCGCGGTGATTTGACGATCGTGCTTCGAGAGCTCTTTCCCGTCTTCCCCGTTGTCGGATTCGCCCGCTCGGGCACTTCCTTCCCCACTGACCACCGCGGCAAGACCCACCACCACGACGAACGCGACGACCGCAACACCGATAGCATCTGCGCTCGATCCAACTCTCATACGATCATTTCCTCCCTTTGCATTCTGCTGCGCTCTTGGACGCCCTATCGAGATAGGCGATCAAGTCGGCGCGTTCCGTCGCATCAGGAACGCCCGCATAAGTCATCGTCGTCCCCGGTACGGTGCGTCCTGGATCGGCGAGGAAGGCATCGAGCGTTTTCGCCGTCCATGTGATGCGCGACTTCTTCATCGCCGGGGAATAATCGAACCCCGGCACCGCGCCGGCCTTGCGGCCGAGGAGGCCGCAGTGGCGCGGCCCGACCCGGTCGTAGCCAAGCGCATGGCAGGCGGCGCAGCGTGCATAGATTTCCTCTCCGCTCGCGGCGTCGCCTTGCGCCGCGGCCCCCGCCCCAGCCATCGCGAGGGCCGCGGTGAGCGCGAGCCTGATCACGTCAGGAGACGAACGCGACCGGCACGGGGTTCTCGCCGAGCGCGTTGCGCAGGACCGCCCAGTGCATCGCTTCGTCGCCGAGGATGCTGGCGGCCGCTTTCGAAAGATCGCGGTTGGCAAAGAGCGGCACTGCGCCGAGATAGGCGCTCACCGCGCCCTGCTCGAGCTTCGCGGCGAAGCGCAGAACGTCGGCCTGATTCTTGAGGCCCTCGACCGGGAAGTTGTACTTGCTCTTCGCGGCGACCGGCTTGCCGCCGAGCTTCTGAACGGTCTTCGCGAGCAGGTCGGCGTGCTCCTTGTGGTGTCCCTGGAACTGCACCGCGAGGTCGAGCACCGGCTTCTGCAGCAGTCCGCTCTCGGCCCCGACCTGATAGGCGGCGATGGCCTCGAGCTCGGCGCCGAGCGCCGTGTTGAGGATGCGCACGTCGCCAGCCGTGGCGCTTCCGGTCTTCGCGGCGAGCACGTCGCGGCCTGAAAGCAGCGCTACCGCCGCGCCGGAGAGCAGAACCGTGGAACGGCCGAGGAACAGCCGGCGCGCGGCGTTGGGATTTGCAATGGCAAGAAACGATGACATGGGTTGCTCCTTGGTTAAGGGATGAGGGGAGACGGCGTCCCGGCGAGCCTGGCGAGCACCCGCGAAACGATCCGGTCGCAGCGCTCTCCCGCGAAGGCAAAGGCGTCGTCAAACGCAAGATCGATCTCCTGCGACAGCGCTTCGCGTAACAGGCTGCGCGCCCGGAAAAAGCGGGTCCTTACGGTCGCCGGCGGAATGTCCAGCGCGGCAGCGGTTTCGTCGACCGACAACTCCTCCAATGCGCGCAGAACGAACACCGTGCGAAAGGCCTCGGGCAGCGTGTCGATCTTCGCTTCGAACAGCCGCCGCAGCTCGCCGCGCGCGGCCTGGTGCTCGGGCTGGTCTGCATGCGGCGCGTGCGCCTCCGGGACGGCGTCGGCCGCCTCGAGGTCCGCGCCGCGGATCGGAACGATGTTGGTGCGGCGCGCCTCCTTGCGGCGGCGGGCGAGCGCCTCGTTGGCCGCGATGCGCACGAGCCAGGTCGAGAGCTTCGCCTCGCCCCTGAAGCTGCCGAAGGAGCGATAGGCGCGCAGGTACGCTTCCTGGACCGCGTCCTCGGCCTCGGCGTCGTCGCGCAGGATCGCGCGCGCGGTGCGGAACAGCGAGCGGTTGTGCCTGCGCATGAGCTGCTCGAAGGCCTTGGTGTCGCCGTTCGCGATGCTGCGCGAAAGCTGCACGTCCGAGAGCGGCATCTTCTGCGACAGCAGGGCTGCGGACATTTTCAGGAACTCCTTTGCATTGACGGGCATTGGATGACGTAGCTCACGTGGGCGTTCCCGCATCAGACATGGATGGCTTGCTCACGAAGGTTGCGCTCGGCGAACTCCCAGTCGAGCAGGTGGTCCACGACGCCCGCGACGTAGGCATCGCGGCGGTTCCGATGGTCGAGGTAGTAGGCGTGCTCCCAAAGGTCGATCACGAGGAGCGGCTTCTGGCCGAGGACGATCGGCGTATTGGCGTTTGCCGTGGCAGTGACTTTCACGACGCCGGCCTCCTCGACCAACCAGACCCAGCCGCTGCCGAAGAATCCGGCGGCGGCGGACTTGAGCTCCTCGGCGAAGCGGGCGCCGAGCGAGTTGCGCGGCGTTGCGGCGGCTGCCTTCGGCCGCAGCGAGCTCCAGAAGAAGGCATGGTTCCACGCCTGCGCGGCGTTGTTGAACACGGCGCCGCGGCTCGTCCTGACGATTTCCTCGAGCGTCCCGCCCTCGAACACCGATCCCTGGATCAGCGCGTTCAGCTTGTCGACGTAGCCGCGGTGATGCGCGCCGTGATGCAGCTTCATCGTCGCGGCCGAAATCACCGGCTCGAGCGCGTCGTAGTCGTAGGGCAGCGGCGGTAGCTTGATCCTCATTCCGGGCTCCTAGAAAGAATGCGAGTACTGCACCGAAAGGATGTCGGCCTTGTTTTCGAAGCTGCCCCTGAGGCAGTGCGGCGGGCAGGTGAGCGGCGCGGCGGTCGTGTTCACTTGGGCGTCGCGCACGAATTCGTGCGCGTACCCGAGGTCGAACGTGCCGGCCTCTGAGGTGCGGTACTGCACGCCGAAGGCGATCCAGGTGCGGTCCTGGTCGGGCAGGCGCGGCGTGCGGTCGACGTCGTTCGTCGGCGTCTCGTCAAACGCCACGCCGAAACGCAGCTTCGTCCGTCCGTCGAGCTTGTAGTTGGCGCCGGCGGCTGCCCGCCAGGTGTCTTTCCAATGGAAGGGCAGAGTGGTGAGGACGCTCCCTGCGGGACCCCCGGCCGATGCGGTCGTGCGCACGACCGTGAGCTGCTGCAGCGAGCTCCAGCCGGTCCAGGTCAGGTCGCCCATCAGCTCCCACTTCGGGCCGAGCGTGTGGAACACGCTGAACGACGCGCTGTCGGGCAGTTCGAGATCGGCGCGCACGCCGCCGTCGAGGGGCGGCGCCCCCGAGAAGGCCGCCGTGCCTTCCAGGTCGAGCTCGATCTTCGAGCGGTAGCTCGCGCCGATGCGCGTAGCGGGCGTCACCTGCACCGTTATCCCGACGTTGTATCCGTAGCCGACGTCGTCGGCCTCGAGCGTGGCGCGCCCCGCCGCCCCGGCGAAGCTGGTGAGCTCGGCCTCGAGGCGCTGCGCGCTTACGCCGGCGCCTACGCTGATCGCGTCACTGACGCGGTAGGCGAGCGAGGGATTGATGTTGACGGTCTTGATCTCGGTCTTGAGCGCCGTAAGCTGACCGCGCCAGCCGTCGTCGTACTCGGTCGCCAGGCCGAACGGGACGTTGAGCGCGATGCCGAAGCGCCAGCGGGAATGCAGCTCGCTGGCGAACGCAAGGTTGGGGACGAGCGCCCAGTCGCCGCCGTCGCCGCCCTCGCCCGTGCCGGGCGCGGCGAACGCGCCGCTCGAGCCGCGATCCTCGTAGCGGAAGGATGGCTTAAGCGCGTGAAGAGAAGCGGACACGTGCCGGCCGGGCGGCAGGAGCGCGAGGCCGGCTGGGTTATGCCACGCCGTACCCGCGTCTTCCGCCGCGGCCGCCCCGCCGGCGAACGCATTGCCGGTGCCGCTGCCGCTCTGCGTGCCGATCGCGAAACCGCCGGCGATCGCGCCGGGAGCTGTCACCGCGAGCGCCGCCGAGATCGCCAATGCCGGAGCCAGCGTCGTCTTCATCGTGGCTCGCCTTGCTTGAAGGTCCGCTCGCGCATCGGGTTCGGACCGGGCTCCGCCGACCAGGAATGCTCGGCTTCAGGGTCGGTCCGCGGCGGTCTCTCGCCGCAAGCGGCGAGCACAAGCGCAAAGACGAAGGCGAGGAGAAAAAGGCCGTAGCTCATGTGTAGCGATGCTCGGCCAGCGCGAAGATTAAGTAAAACGAAACTTATTCTTCGTTGAATCTATTTTCGTTCATACTAAATCCGCGGGCATCGCGCTCGCGCGCACGTTTCTCTTGGAACCCGCTTCTGCCCGACTGATTGGTGTGGATGCGCCGTTCAGCGCCGCGGCTCGCGGTGCGTACGCAATCGGCCTGCCCGAATTTCAACGTTCTAGAATCGCCGTCACACCCATGCCGCCGGCGGTGCAGATCGAAATGAGCCCGCGGCCCGAGCCCCGTTTTTCGAGCTGTTTCGCGAGCGTGGCAACGATACGCGCTCCGGTGGCGGCAAAGGGGTGGCCAAGCGCCACGCTGCCTCCCTTGGGATTGAGCTTGGCGCGGTCGATGGAGCCAAGGGGCGCAGTGAGCCCGAGCCTGGTGCGGCAGTATTCCTCCGAGCTCCAGGCTTTGAGGGTGCACAGGACTTGCGCGGCAAAGGCCTCATGGATTTCATAGACGTCAAAGTCCTGCAGCGTCATCCGCGCTCGATCAAGCATTTTGGGCACCGCGTAGGTCGGTGCCATGAGCAGACCCTCGCGCGGGCCGTCAAGACCGGCGAAATCTACCGCGGCTACGGCTGAGTAGGAGACATAGGCTTGGATGGGCAAGCCGCGCGATTTCGCCCACTCTTCCGACCCGAGCAGTACGCAGGCCGCGCCATCGGTGAGCGGGGTGCTGTTGCCGGCCGTGAGGGTGCCGGTCGAACTGCGGTCGAATACTGGCTTCAGTGTGGCGAGTTTCTCCAGGCTGGTGTCCGGGCGCACATTGTTGTCCGCGGTCAGGCCGGCGAAGGGCACGACGAGATCGTCATAGAATCCTTCCGTCCATGCCGTAGCGGCGCGCACGTGGCTTGCGTAGGCGAGTTCGTCCTGTTCGGCACGTCCGATTCCCCATTCCTTCGCCATCAGCTCGCAGTGCTCGCCCATTGACAACCCGGTGCGTGGTTCGGCGACGCCCGGCACTGACGGCCTGAGGTCCCGGGGCCGGAGACGCAGCCAGGGCTTGAGGCGTTGACCGAAGCTCCGGCCGCGCGCGCTCTCGAGCGCGATCTGCCGCAGTTTGCGGCCGTAGACTACGGGCACGTCGCTTGCCGTGTCCGCGCCGCCGGCAATCGCAGAATCGACTTCGCCCAGCGCGATGCGGTGCGCGAGCTGAATCACGGTGGTAAGACTCGTGCCACACGCGCGCTGAACGTCGTACGCCGGAGTGTGGGAATCCAGCCCGCTACCCAGTGCCGCCTCCCGCGCAAGATTCCAGTCACGCGAGTGCTTGATGACCGCGCCCGCCGCTACCTCTCCGAGAATTTCACCCTGAAGGTCATACCTGCCTACGAGCGCCGTCATCGCGGCGGTGAGCATTTCCATGTTGCCCAATTGCCCGTAGGCGGTATTGCTGCGTGCGAAGGGAATCCGCGCGCTTCCAATGATGGCGACACGACGAAGGGCGCTTGGCATCTTGTCCCCGTTTACGGAGTGCAAGCTGCCAAGGCGCTGCCCGATTTCTTCACAGGCGCTTCGTTCCGCGTCGCACCGTCATCTTTGTCGAGCACGCCATAGAACTGGTCCGGGGTAAATGCGTCCACCTCGATGGCGGCCAGGCGCGCGGCGAGGGCTTGCTTGAGCAATCGGGCTTCCGGCGCGTTGATGACACCGGCCTTGACCGCCTCGTCCGCTGCTTCAGCGGGCGGCAGGTGACGCGTGAGTTTTTTCGCACGTTGCGCGAGGATGATGCGCTCCGCAGCTGGACGTGCTTCGGTCACAAGCCTGAACGCCTTCATCAAGCGGCCGACGCCCGGATAGGTTTCGGGCGCAATAAACACGCCATCCACGAGGCGCTTGAACTGTTCATTGTATTGGTCGATAGCCAGCGCCGCCTTGCGCGAGAGCGCGTCCGACATCGGGCGCGCCAGCGGATTCAGGCGCAGCATCCAGCTGCCCACCGTGCGCATCCACGATCCGATCAGCGGCGCGCTGAAGTTGGCGTAAATACCCTCGAACGCCTCCTGGATTCTCCGCAGCGAATACTCGCACGCGTATTGCACCAGGGGCAGGTCTTCGGCTTTGCGGCCTTCTGACTCGAAGCGCCGCAGGCAGGAGATCGCCACGAGCTGCCAAGCGATCGCGTCGGCGTACCGGCCGGCGAGCTTGCCGCGCGTCTTGAGCCTGCCGCCGACGAAGAACATCGCCAGGTCGGTGAGCATCGCGAAACGCGCGGAGGCCCAGCCGAGGCGCCGGTAGAACGTCGCCGTCTCGCCGGACACCGGCGAGCCGAAGGTGAAACCGCGCGTCAGCGTGCGCGCGAAGCTGCGGCCGAGGTTGGCGAAGAAGTGTCCGAGCCAGCCGAGCAGATTGATGCGGAATCCGGCCGCGTCCTGGCTCTCGATGGCCTTGACGAGATTGAGCGCGTACGGATGGCAGCGTATGGCGCCCTGGCCAAAGATGATCAGAGTGCGCGTCATGATGTTCGCGCCTTCCACCGTGACTGACACCGGCGCGTTGGCGTAGCCCGTGCCGACGATGTTGTTGGGGCCCTGCATCACGCCGCTGCCCGCGAAAACATCCATGCTGTCGCGGCCCAGCTCGCGCGCGACTTCCGTGCTGTAGGCCTTGAGCACGGCGGAAACCACGGGCGGCTGCCGGCCGCCGTCGATCGCGGAACAGGAGAACACGCGGGCGCCTTCGAACGCGTAGGTCAGTGCCGCGATCTTGCCGACCTTGTCCTGCACGCCTTCCATGCGGCCGATGGGAATGCCAAACTGCTGACGCACCATCGAGTAGGCACCGGTCGCGGCCATGACGTATTTCATCTCGCCGATCGCGCCCGCGGGCAGGGAGATTGCGCGGCCGCCGGCGAGCTGCTCCATCAGCATGCGCCAGCCCTGGCCTGCATAGGCAGGCCCACCGACGATGTTGTCCACCGGCACGACGACGTCCTCGCCGGTGATCGGCCCGTTGGGGAACGGATCGCCAATCGGTTCGTGGTGATCGCCGATCTGCAGTCCCGGCGTGCCTTTGTGAACCAGCACCACGGTGATGCCGGGATGCACGCCCTTGCCCAGCAGATCGGCCGGATCGTGCAACTGGCAGGCGACGGAAATCAAGTTGGAAACCGGCGCCAGCGTGATGAAGCGCTTGCGGAAGTTGAGCTTGATCTTGGATGCGCCGTCCGCGTCCTTGAACACACGCCCTTCGGCCTTGATCGATGCCGCGTCGGAACCGGCGGTCGGCTCGGTCAAACCGAAACAGGGGATGTACTCTCCGCTCGCGAGCCTGGGCAGGTAATGCTGTTTCTGCGCGTCCGTGCCGTAATGAAGGATCAGCTCGGCGGCGCCGAGTGAACTAGGAATGATCACGTAGGCGCCGACGATCGCGGACACCGGCGACAGCTTGGCCATCACGCAGGATCGCAGCAGCGCCGAGAATCCCTTGCCGCCGTACTCCTTCGGTATCAGCAATCCGAAAAATCCCTGCTTCCTGAGGTACCCGAGCACGGTTTCGGGCGCGCGGCGGGTGCGTGTGACCTGGTAGCGGTCGATCATCCGGCAAAGCTCTTCGGCCGGGCCGTCGAGGAACGCCCGCTCCTCGGTCGTGAGCTTGTTGTAGTTTTCCTCCAGTATCTTCCTGAAGTCCGGGTTGCCGCCGAAGATCTCGGTGTCAATCCAGACCCCGCCGGCCTCCAGCGCCTGCCGTTCCGTATCGGAAATGTGCGGAAGAGACTTCCGGGTCCTGATGTACTTCATGAGGGCTGCAAACATGATTTCACCCGAGGGAATGGTCAGCGTTTGAATACCGGGCTGTAGGCCCAGCCCAACTGAAAACCGATGTCAGGGCTGTTGTCGGAGTTGGCGACGTTTTCCGTTACGGCGAAAGTGAGCACCGACGAGTCAATGCGATAGCGAAATCCAAGCGACACCTGGTACTTGGGACTCCGCAGCTCGTCGAGGTCGGTGTCCGCGCGCTTGAATATGCTGGGGCTCGCGTAAATCTGCGCGTTCAGATTGGTGTGATCGGTCCACTTGTACTCATAGCCGAGGATTGCGGTGGGCACTATCTGCGTGCCGGAGGCCGTCGCGATGGTGCTGGGCCGGGTATGGACGGCTGCCAGGCTCGCGTAGGCGGCATGGCGTTGCATGAACCGTTGCAATGTGAACTGCGTGCCGAAATCCCAATGGCCGGTCGACAGAAATGGCCGCTCGCCCGCGACCGGGACTTTCACCGCGCCTCCGATCACGAGGTTCCACGCCGCGGGGTGCTCAGCCAACTGGTAGCGCACGCCGAACACCGGATCGAGCACGCCGCTTTCCGGCAGGTCCGGCTGAGCCAGCTGCACGCTTTTCAGATCGAAAATGACGTTGACGTCATTTCGCTTTGCCGCAGGCCGACCGGCCGGCGGAAAACCGAAGGTGTCGTGGAACCACTCGATGCCGCCGTCCATGAAGCCGCCGCGGTAGAACACGCCGCTCAACGCGGCGTACGCGCTCCAACGCTCGGTCAGCCTGCGGTGAAGCGTTACGTCGAGCAGGCCCATCTCGAAATCGACGAGGTACGCCTCGCCGGGCAGGTCCCGGATCGCCTGGATCTCGGCCGGCCCGATCTCTCGTCTCCCTTGCAGCGAATCGAGGTAGTTTTTTGCGTTCCTGCTGAGCGCCCAGGTATTCTGGTAGCCGAGCTCGACCTCCACCGCCCAGTTGCCCGGCGGAGCCGACACAGCGTGCGCGGGCCTCATGTCGAGGCGCAGGAATCCGAACGGCGTGAGATCGCGCTCGCGCAGCAGGCCATAGTGGGTGGGCGAAACCACCTTCGCGTTGTCCTCAGCGGGAGTCGCTTGCGCCGATGCGGGCAGCGCGAGCACGACCGCGAGCACCGTCAGGAGGAGGCCGGCGCGCATCGTGCAGCGATGATCGGCCGCGGCGAAAGTTAAGTAAAACGAAACTTATTCGCCTTTGAATCGATTTTTGCTCATACTAACGCCATGGACATCACGCTCGCGCGCACTTTTCTCGAAATCGTCGCCTGCGGCAACTTCGTGCGCGCCGCCGAGCGCCTGCACGTCACGCAGACCGCGGTGAGCGTGCGCGTGCAGACGCTCGAGGAGCTTCTCGGGAGGAAGCTCTTCGTGCGCAACAAGGCCGGCGCCTCGCTCACGCCGGCGGGGGAGCAATTCCTGCGCTACGCGCCGCTGCTCGTGCAGGTATGGGAAAGGGCGCGCCATCAGGTGGCGGTGCCGCCGGGCCTGCGTGCAGTGGTCGCGGTGGCGGGCGAGCTCAGCCTCTGGAACCCGCTTCTGCTCGACTGGCTGGTGTGGATGCGCCGCTCGGCGCCGCAGCTCGCGGTGCGCACGCAGGTCGGCCTGCCCGAATCGCTCATGAACCAGGTTGGCGACGGCGTCATCGACATCGCGGTGCTCTATGCACCCCAGCACCGGCCGGGGCTGAAGATCGAGAAGGTGATGGAGGAGAAGCTGGTGCTCGTCACGACAGCGCGGCGAAAAGGCGCGAAGCACTCCGGCGATTACGTCTATGTGGATTGGGGGCCGGAGTTCGCCGCGCAGCATAACCTGTCGTTCCCGGAGCTCGCCAACCCCGGGACCTACGTCGGCCTCGGGCCGCTCGGCCTGCAGTTCATTCTCAAGGCCGGCGGCTCGGGCTATTTCCGGCTGAACGCCGCTACGCCGTACTTGCGCAGCGGCCGGCTGAAGCTCGTGCGCGGGGCGCCGGAATACCTCTATCCCGCCTACGTCGTGTACTCGGAAAGCGCCGACCCGAAAATCGTAGAGCCCGCCCTCGCGGGCCTGCGGCACGTGGGCGCCCTGCAGCAGGCGGCGGCGCGGGGCAAGCGTCCGGCCGGGCGGTAAAGGTCCACTTGACCTTGTGCCCCCCCCCGACGCAACGACCTGTGCTCAGGGAGGATCAGCGGGCGCACACTCGCGCGCGCAGGCGGTCTCGAACGCATGCTGAACCGCGATCGGATCGCTCGCCGGAAACGTGCATTCGATCGCCGCGTCCAGAATGCGCTCCGACGGCGTTGGCGGAACGCTCGCCAAGCCGTCGCTCGGCACCGTATGGGTCATGGCGTGTCCTCCAGCGGCTCGCCCGATCGCGGACAGACTGCATGACGCCGCGCGGAACGCGGGCTCTTCAGCGCACGCGCCAAGTGGCGGCGGCGCAGGAGATCCTCCACCACCAGCACCAGTGCGGCGATTCCGGCGAGCGCGACGATGATATCCATCCAGCTTACCGATCCTCGATAAGACCAACCGGCGAGCGGCAAGGTGACCAGGACGATCCCCGCGGCAGCGCCGCCCCAGCGTTCGATGCGGCTATGGTGCTTGTTCATGACGGTCTCCATTCTGGGTCGAACGAACCCGGTGCATCAGCGCGTCCACCCGCAGCGTGCGGCGGATACCGTCCGGGAAATCCCAGTCGATCGCCTGTCCGACCGACAGACCGAGGAGGGCCGTGCCGAGCGGCGTGAGCACCGAGATCCGGCCCGCGCTTTCATCCGCGTCCTCTGGATAGACGATCGTGACAAGCCGTCGCATTCCAGCGGTCTCGTCGCTATAAACGACCCTGGAGTTCATCGCGACGACGTCCGCGGGCAGCGCCTCGGAGGACACCACGATTGCGCGATCGAGCTCGCGCAGCAGCGCGTCGTTCGGTGGAAGCATCTCGAGCAATGCGCGATCGCGCTGCGCGAGGATGATGATGTCGGTCATGCCGCCCTCCCGCCCGGATCGCGCGTCATGATCGCGTAATGGCTGAGCGCGATCCAGTGCTTGGCGGTCCCGATCGTTAGCCGGCGCAGCTCCTCCGGAAAGCCGAGCAGACCCGCGAGCGGAGCTTCGCAGCGCAGGATGCAGTACGTGGCGCGCGCGTGCTCCTCTAGGGGCGTCGCGCCGCGCCTCCGAAGCGCGCTTTTCACCGTCTCGCGGAAGTCGGCATACATGCTGATGCGCACATGCATGATCGGTTCCTTGAGCTGCACGCCTTCGATCAGCCGAACGCGCGGCGGGGCGAGCTCGAGGCTCGCACCGTAGACTTCGCGCAGCACCTGCACGGGTCTCGCCAATGCATCCTCGTTCTGACCGAAGAGGTGCAATCCTTTGTGCGATGCAGCGACCGTGAAATCGGCCGCATCGGGCATGAGCTCCTTCGCTTCGGTGGCGAATGCGAACTGAAACGCCGCGCCGCGGCGCTTTGCCAGCTGCTCCAGAGGCATTTCCAGGTGCATCGGCGCCTCCTATGCCGCCAAGGCTTCGCGATTGCGGACCGCTTCCAAAATGCGGATCGTGCGCACCCGCTCTCCCGGCAAAGTGGCGTCCACGAGCGCGCCGGGCCTGCGCCCGAGCAATGCGAGCCCGATGGGCGAGAGCACCGAGATGCGTCCGCGGGCCGGGTCCGACTCGATCGGGTGCACGAGAATCACCGAGCGGCGCTCGCCGTCGAGCTCCTCCTCGTAGGTCACCTTCGAGTTCATCGCGACGCGGTCTGCAGGCAGCTGCTCGTGAGGAACCAGGCGCGCTTCCACCAGCAGATCGCCGAGCTCGCGGGCCGCGGCGACTTCGAGCGAGCTTTCGCGGCGTCGCTCTCCCAGCATCAGCGCCAGCACTTCCGCGTCGCTCGCGGAAAGGATCAATTCGTGCAGCGTGGTCATCATGACCTCCATGTTCAAGACAGGACGAATCGCTCGCGCCACGCTAGAAGGCGCTGCGCGAACGAACGGGGATGAAACGGAGTCCCGGCTAGCGGCGGTGCGCTACCGGGCTAGGCCAAGAAAGACCAGCGTACCTGGATGGACGAGCCGGCGCGCCGCCATCGCAGGAGCGATGGCATCGGCATAAATCGCGGAGTTGAAGTGGCGCGCCATGATGTGCTCGACCATATCACGGAAAAAAAATAAATCAAGCTGCATTTAAATGCAGGATTGCGTCGATGAAGCGGTGAACCTTGAGCGCCTCGGCGCCGCTCACGCGGGGCTCGTGGCCGCGTTCGATCGCATCCAGGAAGTCCGCGAGCACGCCGCGGTGCCAGTCGTGCGGAAACGCCATCGGATCGGCTCCGGTGCCGCCGGCGCCGGATTCCGTTTTTGTCTCGAAAGAAGTCCCGTCGGAAAATTGCATGCGCAATGACGTGCCTTCAAGCATCGCCGTGCCGCGGGTGCCGATCAGCTCGATGCGCTCGGGAAAGCCCGGATACGCGCTGGTCGTGGCGTGCACGGTGCCGAGGGCGCCGCTCTTGAAGCGCAGCGCGGCGACCGCCAGGTCCTCGGTTTCCATCCGGTGAACCGGGGTGGTCGTGGTGAAGCTCTTTACCTCGAGCGGTTCTCCGGCAAACGACAAGAACAAGTCGAGCGTGTGGATCGCCTGCGTGAGCAGCACCCCGCCGCCGTCGCGCGAGCGCGTGCCGCGCCCCGGCTGGTCGTAGTAGCTCTGCGGCCGCCAGTTGGGAATCGCCGCCGAGGCCGAGACGAGCTGCCCCAGGTCGTTCAGCCGCTCCCGCAGCTTTTCCGCCGCCGGCCGAAAGCGGTGCTGCAGGACCACGCCCAGCTTCACGTCTTTGCAGGAATCGACCAGCCGCTGCGCTTTTTCCGTCGATACTTCCAGCGGCTTCTCGAGCAGCACGTGCTTCCCCGCGGCGGCGCAGCGCGCGACGAGCTCGAGGTGCGTATTCGGCGGCGTGAGGACGAGCACCGCGTCCACGGCTCGATCATCGAGGATCGTCTCGAGCCGGTCGCACTGCGGGAAGGGAAAGCGCTCGGCGAACCTGCGGCGTCGCTCCGCGGAGGGGCTGAAGGCATAGGCGACCTGGACGCGCTCCTTGAGCTCGAGCAGGCTCTTCGCGTGCGGGGTCACCGCCATGCCGAGGCCGATCAGCCCCACCCTAAAAGCCATAGAGCTCCGCGGGGTTGGCGACGAGTATTCTCCTGCGGTCGTTCTCGATCGGCGCCCAGTCGAGCAGCAGGTCGAGCAGGTCCTCGTCCGCCGGGCGCTTCTCCTTCGGCACCGAGGGGTGCGGCCAGTTCGAAGCCCACAGCATGCGCTCGGGCGCCTTCTTCACCAGCGCCTTCGCCAGCCTGCCGACGTCCTGGTATTTCGGGCCGCCGGTCTTCGAGGTCTCGTACGGCGCCGAAAGCTTCACCCAGCACCTTCCGGTTTCCACGAGATTCAACAAGGAACGGAAAGGCTGAGAGTCGACGTCCACTGGCTCGAGAAACTTCCCGGTGTGGTCGATCACGAACTTGCCGGGGAGGCGCTTGATCTGCGCCTCGACCTGCGGCAGCTCGCGGCCGTCGAGCTGGATGTTCGCGTGCCAGCCGAACGGGTGCACGCGCGCCATGATCT
>DASPGR010000373.1:0-7250 GCA_035620515.1 Burkholderiales bacterium
CTCGCGTTTTCTGCGGCGGCGGGGGTCTGGACCGGCGGCAAGACGCCGGTCATCCTCATCCAGAACACCGGGCTCATGGAATCGGGCGACTCGCTGCGCGGCTGGGGACTCGGGCTCAATGTTCCCGTTGTGCTGATGGTCGGCTACCGGGGCTGGACCCGCCACGGTGTGACGAGCGACACCGCGGCAACCTACACGGAGCGCTTCCTCAACGCCTTCGGCATCAACTACTACCTCGTCGAGGACGACGAAGACGCGCCGCGCATCTCGGTGGCCTTCGAGGAAGCGCGCAAAACGAAACGACCGGTCGCCGTGCTGGTCGCGGACGAGTATCACGGCTTCAATCGATGAGAGAGACTTTTCGAAGGGGAAACGGGCAATGATGGAAACGGCAGAAGTGCTGAAGGTCTTTGCCAGGCACAGGGGCGATGCAATCGTCATTCCAGGGCGCGGAGGCCGGCACTGGACGAGCATCAGCACGCGGCCGAGCCTCGATTTGCCGCTAGGTGACCCTGCGATGGGCGGACATGCGTCCTACGCGCTCGGGGTAGCCCTGGCGCAGCCCGGGCGGAAAGTGGTCGTCTTCGACTCGGAGGGCGACCTGCTGATGGGACTCGGCACGCTCGCCACGATCGCGGAGCAGCAACCGGGGAATCTCTATCACTTCCTGCTCGACAACGGCTGCTACGCGACCACCGGCGGGCAGCCCGTGCCGAACGCGCAGAACGTCGCGTACGACGCGCTCGCCCGCGCCGCAGGCTACAGCCGCACGCACCGCTTCGACAACCTGGAGAGCTTCGGGATCGAGATCGAGCGGATCCTTGCGGCGGGCGGGCCGGTTTTCACGTGGCTGAAGATCATGCCGGACGTGGAGAACCGGCCGATCAAGCGGCGCTCAAAATGGCAGACGCGCGCGCGCGATCAGGTGATCGCAGACCTGCAGCGGGAGCTGGGCATCCATTTCCCCTCCCCGTCAGGGGGAGGGTGAAGGGTGGGGGTGGGGCGTGGTGACGCGATGTCCCCCGTCACGCCGCGTGCGCCAGATCCTCTGATGCCTCTTCCTGCAGCGATGCGAGGCGGCGCAGCGCCGTCGTGTACAACTCGAGCGCATCGTTGATGGTGCGGCGGGCGATTTCGTCGTCATAGCCGGGCGTCATGCCGCGCACCCGCAGGTGCAGGCCGTAGATACGCGCTTTGACATCCTCGATTCCCGCGAGCGGCAGCTCGCGCACCTGCCATGGCAGGAGACTTCCCTTGTCGCAATAGCCGACCGCCTCGACATAGGCCGTCAGCAGGAAAAAGACCTCGTGTCTTGTATTGGCTTCCCGGATCGCCTCGTGGATCAGCATGGATTCACTCCTCTCGATGCTGCCGCCCATGCAGTGGCGGCGTGCAGCAAGAGATTAGATCCCGCATGTGACAGGAATGCAGTTGGAAATATTTCGATCTGTGCCCGAACACGGCGGCGCACGCCGCGCCTTCGACACAATCCTGCAATCTGCGTCGGGGCAGGCGCGCCGCCCTCTACAGCGTTGCCAGATTGAGGCGCGTTGTCTCGCCGATCCACGCGCGCTCGAAACGCCGCATGACCGCGCGCGCCTCGCGTCGCCTGCCTTCGCGCGCGTAGGCTTCCGCGAGGCCGTAGAGCGCCCACGCGTTGTTGGGTGAGCGCGCGAGGCTCTCGGCGAAGACGGCGCGGGCGCGCTGCGTCTCGCCCCGCAGCACGAGCAGCGCGCCAAGCGACTGGCGCACGGGGTAGTACCAATAGGGCGGCTCCATGTACGGCAGCGTATCCTGGATCTTTATCGCCGCTTCGAATTCACGCATCGCGGTGTCGAGATCGTGCTTTCCCTGCGCAATGCGCGCGCGCAACACGTGGGCGGCGAGCCGCCCCGTCTCGCGCGCCGGGATCTTCCACTCGTCAAAGCCCTTGAAGTTCCCGCGCTCGACGATGCGCTCGATGGCAGCGAGCTCGATGCCGGCGCCTTTGAGATCCCCCTTGCCGGCGAGCGCCACGCCGCGCGCGTAGTGCCATACCGATTGCAGGTACGGAAACTCGGCGCCAGGGTCGGGCAGGGCAAGGACTGTCGCCGCGTCGCTGAACTGCGCGTGGGCAAAGTACGGCGCGGCCTTCACCGGCTGCAGCAGGAGTACGTCGCGCGCCGCGGCGTCGGGAATGAGCTTCGCGAGCTTGGACGCGGCAGCAATCACGCTTGGCCCGTCCCCGGCCATCTGGGCCGACACCATCACGAAGTGAACGTTATGCGGGTAGTAGCCCAGGGGATAGACACCGGAGGGCTTCTGCCCGGCGATGTAGGCTTCGTCGACCTGCACCGCCGCACGGTTTGTCGCCAGGGAATCCCTGTAGCGTCCGATCCGGTAGTAGATATGGCTCGGCATGTGGACGATGTGCCCGGCTCCCGGCATGAGGCCGACGAGACGATCAGCGTGCCGCTCGGCACGCCGTGGATTGGCCGAGGCCTCCACCGCGTGTATGTAGAGGTGGATCGCCCCCGCGTGGTCCGAGCGGCGCTGCAGCACGCCTTCGAGCGTGTCGACAAGCTCCACGACCGGCGCCTTGAGCCGCGTGCCGCCGGCCTCCCAGTAGTCCCAGGGCGAGACATTCATCAGCGCGTCCGCGTACATCGTCGCAATGTCGTTGTCGCGCGGAAATCTCGCGGAAACCTCGCGCATTGCCCGGGCGAATGCAGCATCAAGCTCGGCGCGCGCCGCCTTGGGATCGGCCGAGTAGCGCGCAGCGAGTGCCTCGATCAGCGCCTGCTCACGGGGTGTTGCGCGTGGAGCGAGGCTGCGGGCCTTCTCCAGAGCGGCCAGTGCGGGCGCATTGGCCCCGGGATCCATCGGCACGTTGATGTTGGGACCGAGCACCCAGGCCTCGCCCCAGTAGCACATCGCGCAGTCCGGATCGAGCCGCTGCGCCTTGCCAAATGCGCGGCGCGCCTCGTCATGATTGAAGCCCCAGGCGAGCCGGTAGCCCTGGTTGAAGAAGCGCTGGGCGGCGCTCGAGCGCGTTGTAATGTCGAGACTCAGCGCGCCGAGCCCCTCCATGAGCGGCGGATCGTCGTTCGGGGGCGTTGCCGGCACTGCTTTCGCAGCAACCGGCGCAGCGGGACTGATTCCCGATTTCCTGGGCGCATCGCCGGCGCCCGCCTGCGCCAGCAGAAGAAGCAGCCGGTTTGCGGCGGGAGGCTGGCGGCAGACCGCGTCGTCGACGGCCGCGAGCTCAGGTACAAAAACGCTGTCGAACCCCGCATCGGAGAGCGTGGAGGCGGCGATGAGCCCGGCTGTTGCCAGCGCTGCAGAGATCATTTTAAGCGGCATGACAGAACTCCGTTGCAAGCAGCCGTAACAATACCCTTTGAGCGCGCGGGAGAAAACACGCACGCGCGGCTCAAGGCGCATCCGCGCTGGCGGCAGCGGTCTCCAGCACGACACCGATCCCGCGAACCATGTCCTCGACCGCCATGCCGGCCGCGGCTTCCGCCTGCTGCGGCAGGCGCGGCACATGCAGAAATCCGCCGCGAAAAGGCTGGCCGCGCAGCGCGGCAAGGTGCATGAGGCCGTAGAAGACGTGGTTGCACACGAAGGTGCCGGCGCTCATCGAGATCTCGGCGCGCAGTTCGGCAGCGTGCAGCGCCGCGACGGCCGCCCTAACCGGCAGCGTCGAGAGATAAGCCGCCGGCCCGCCAGGCACCACCGGTGCGTCGACAGGCTGCTGGCCGTCGTTGTCCGGAATGCGCGCGCCCTGGATGTTGACCGCCACGCGTTCGACGCAAAGGGCCGAGCGCTCGGCGGCCTCGCCGACGCACAGCACGATGCGGGGCGCCGCGTTCTCGATCGCCGCCTCGAGGGCGGCGAGCACCCGCCGGTACGACGTCGGAAGCTCCGCGGTGGCGATCTCGAGCGAACCCAGCCGCGGCGGGAGCCGCCGCACCGCTTCGAGCGACGCGTTGACCGGGTCTCCGCCGAAAGGCTCGAAGCCGGTCACCAGCACACGCATATACGCCCAATTCTGCGCTTACGGCTTACGCCGTCCATCCGGCTGCTCCACCGGGGAAAGGGCGCCAAGGGTGCGCATGAAGGCCTGCATGCCGTAGTGAAACGCGATGAAGGCGCCAAGTTCCATGATCTGCGCCTCGGTGTAGTGTTTCTTGCCCTCGTCGTAGAAGGCCGCGTCGATCCGCTCCGGATTGAGATACATTTCGCCCGCATAGCGCAGCGCCCATCTCTCCGCCGGGGTGAAGCGGGAGTCGCTTTCTCCCTTCTTGTGCGCTGCCTCGATTGTTTCTTCGTCGAGACCGTTCTCGCGGGCGCGCCTGGAACGCAAGCGGGCGAAGTAAGGATCGCCCGCAATTCTCGCGAGCCGGACACGGATGAGTTCCTTCAGCCGGTGGTCGACGCTGCCTTCCGCGTGCGAGACGAGGAGCGCCCGCAGAAGCGCTTTCGCATGCCCGGGCGCGTGCGCGAGGATGCGCGGAAAGAGCGCATCCGGAACCCCGAGCTCCTCACCGCGCCGGATGAGCTCGATGAGCTCAGGATCCTGAATTTCCTCGCGCTTCAGCGGCTCAACGTAAGGCATCTTGGCCGCCGATGAACGCCGATGAACGCCGATCGATCGATACAGGGAGCAGGCAACCCTTTCGCCTTTCGGCTTTCGCCTTCCGCCTTAGGGTCCGTCCGCTCACTATTCATGCCTTTGCGAGGGAAACGGGCGCGGCGCCGTAGATGCGCTGCGATTCCTCCTGCGAGACAAGCCGGCCGTCGGGAGAGAACATCGGATAGAACTTGAGTGTCCCGAAGAAGGTGTGATAGCCGATGTTGAATCCGATGAAGGCGCCGAGCTCGACGATCTCCTCCTCCGAGTAGTGCCGGTGCAGCTCATCATAGAAGTCGCGGCCGATCCGGTCCGGATTGAGCGCCATCAGCTCGCTGTAGCGCAGCGCGAGCTTCTCGGCCTCGGTAAAGCGCGAGCTCGACTCGTAATTCGCGATGCCCTCGTCGATGTCGTCTTCCTTGAGACCCTGCCGCTTCGCCGAAGCGGACCGGACGTTTCCTCAGTAGACGCAGGAGGCCATCCGCGAGAGCTGCACCCGGATGATCTCCTTCAGCCGGTGGCTCACCCGGCCGGTGTTGAAGAGGGTGTCCCAGGCGACGAACATCGCTTCGCAGAGGTCCACGTTGTGACCCATCATCGCGTGAAAGCCCGGGTCCGGCGCGCGGTGCTCAAGGCACTTGTCGATATAGGGCCGAAGCTTGGTTTTTCTCAAGGCTTCGATATCGAGCATGGTGATGTTCGGCATAGTTTGCGCGGGTTTCCCGTCCGCGTTGCGGCGTTCGTCGGTGGTTGCTTTCTAGCGGAGGCGGAACTTCTGGGTCTCGGCGGCGGCGTGTTTCAGGGCCGCACTCGCCCGCGAGCGGGCATCATCGATCAGCTTTGCCTCGATCATGTCCGCTCGCCCGATGAAGGCAGCCATCTTCTTCTCCTCCTTGGGGAAGGATTCCAGGAGCTTGTCGGCCATCTCGCTGTCGATCCGGAAATCGCGAAAGTCCTTGTCCACGCGCGCCTTGCTCCGCACGGCCTCGCTGACCCACGTCCCGGTGCGAGTGTCGATGCGGATGTGGTCGCGCAATGCCTGCGAGCTCTCGTTGAGCAGCAGGCGGTTACGGTGGCTGCCCGCGAGCCGCTTCAGGATCTCTCTCACGGTGAGGAGATAGGAGTCCGCCACGTCGATGAGCGCGAAATTGGATGAGCTCTCCATTTTCTTGATCGCCTGCAGCCGACGGTCGACTTCCTCCGCATCGGTGCTGATCCGCTCGACGACCTGCATGGTGACCGCCTCGCGCGGACCCGCGGTGACCGTAAGCGCGGATCGCAGCCGCTGGCTCGCGTCCTGCACGGACGCGGTGACCTGGCTGTCGAGCTCGCGCTTCTTGTGCGCCGTGAATCCCCAGTATGCAAGGATCGCGACGAGCGCGACGGCGAGCGCGATGACGAGCGGTTTCGGCCTGGACCCAGATACCATTCTCTCTTCCCCCTCGGTTGCGAGACCCGGCTTCCGTTATGGTAGTACAGAGGGTTCCCCCTTGGTAGCCCAGTACTTCACAGTCGCCCCCCGGCGACATTTGACCCAGGTCAACGGTCGCCGCTGCGCCGCGCGCCATGCTGGGCAGGGTGTCACCGATCAGGGTGCATAGCTCATGCTGCTCGCACATCTCACGGTCGCGCAGGCCCTCGCCAATCTGCAGAGCGCGCGTGAAGGACTGACTTCGCGCGAAGCGGCACGGCGCCTCATCGAGTATGGGGCGAACGAGGTCGTGGAAGTGGGGCGCAAACCGCTCTGGGTGCACGGGGCCCGGCAGTTCACCCATTTCTTTGCGGTAATCCTGCTCGTTGCGTCCGCCCTCGCGTTTTTCGCCGAGAGCCATGAGCCTGGCAAGGGAATGGCAATACTTGGTTGGGCCATCGTCGGGGTCGTCCTGATCAACGGGGCATTCGCGTTCTGGCAGGAGTACCGCGCGGAGCGCGCAATCGAGGCGCTGAAAGCGCTGCTGCCCCACGAGGTGACGGTGCGTCGCAACGGAGTCGCAATGCGCCTTGCGACCCGCACGCTCGTCCCGGGTGACGTGATCCTGCTGCAGGAAGGCGACGATGTGCCGGCCGATTGCCGGTTGATCGAGGCGCACTCCCTGCGTGTGAACATCGCTACTGTCACCGGCGAGTCGCTCCCGAGAGTGCGCACGGCGGATCCGGACCCTGAGGACGACGTGCTGAAAAGCCGCAACATGCTGCTCGCCGGAACCTCGGTCGTCGCGGGCACCGGCACGGCGCTCGTGACGGCGACGGGCATGCATACGGAGTTCGGCAAGATCGCCCGGCTGACGCAATCCGCGCGCGAGGTCGTGTCGCCCCTGCAGGAGGAAATCGCGCGGCTGTCGCGGTGGATCGCGCTGCTCGCCACCGTTCTGGGCGTCGCTTTCTTCCTGATCGGGCAGGCACTCGGGCTGGATTTCTGGGCGAACTTTCTGTTCGCGATCGGGATCATCGTGGCCAACGTGCCGGAGGGGCTGCTTCCGACGGTGACGCTTGCCCTCGCCATGGCAACGCAGCGCATGGCGAAGCGAAACGCGCTGATCCGTCATCTTCCGGCAGCCGAAACTCTCGGCTCGGCGACCGTCATCGTGACCGACAAGACGGGAACGCTGACGGAGAATCGCATGCAGGCGGTACG